>NZ_JBWKEZ010000086.1:0-29558 GCF_056434525.1 Streptomyces sp. NPDC044002 | reverse complement strand
GCCGAAGGCGATCGCGAAGCGACGCGACCGAAGGGAGCGCCCTTGACAGGCCGGCACGACACGGAAGGACGATGGGACTGACGGGAAGCCCCCAAACCGTCCCTGATCCGGTCCAGTTGGACACCGCTCCCACCCCGCCGCCCCGCAATACGGCGGGCCCGCGGAAACAATTCTGCAATCTCTTGCGCAAGCTCTTGCAACACTCCTGGTCGCCCCCCTACGGTCGCGTGCACCCCCCCACGCCCCCACGCCTTCCCGCCAGGAGGACCCCCGCATGGCTCGATCCAGATCCCTGTCCGCGCGCGCCGGCAGAGCCGCCCTCGCGACCGCCGCGCTCGCCGCCGTCTCGCTCACGGCCCAGGCGCCGCAGGCAGCCGCCGCTCCGCCCGGGGAGAAGGACGTCACCGCCGTGCTGTTCGAGTGGCGGTTCGCCGACGTCGCCAAAGCGTGCACGGACTCCCTCGGGCCCGCCGGGTACGGGTACGTGCAGGTGTCGCCGCCGCAGGAGCACGTGCAGGGGTCCCAGTGGTGGACCTCGTACCAGCCCGTCAGTTACAAGATCGCCGGGCGGCTCGGGGACCGGGCCGCCTTCAAGGGGATGGTCGACGCCTGCCACGCCGCCGGGGTGAAGGTCGTCGCCGACTCCGTCATCAACCACATGGCCGGCCCCGCCGACCCCGGCGCCACGTTCACCGGGACCGGCGGGTCGACGTACGGCAAGTACTCCTACCCCGGGCTCTACTCCGGCGCGGACATGGACGACTGCCGGGCCGAGATCTCCAACTACCAGGACAAGGCCAACGTCCAGAACTGCGAGCTCGTCAAGCTCGCCGACCTCGACACCGGCGAGGAGTACGTGCGCGGGCGGATCGCCGCCTACCTCAACGACCTGCTCTCCCTCGGAGTCGACGGGTTCCGGATCGACGCCGCCAAGCACATGCCCGCCGCCGACCTCGCCAACATCAAGTCCCGGCTGGCCAACCCCTCCGTGTACTGGAAGCAGGAGGCGATATTCGGGGCGGGGGAGGCCGTCGACCCGGCCGAGTACCTGCCCTCCGGCGACGTGCAGGAGTTCCGGTACGCCCGGGACCTCAAGCGGGTCTTCCAGAACGAGAACCTCGCCTACCTGAAGAACTTCGGTGAGGCCTGGGGGTACATGGCCTCCTCCAAGTCCGGGGTGTTCGTCGACAACCACGACACCGAGCGCAACGGCGAGACCCTCAACTACAAGAACGGCGCCGACTACACCCTCGCCAGCGTGTTCATGCTGGCCTGGCCCTACGGCTCGCCCGACGTGCACTCCGGCTACGAGTGGACGGACAAGGACGCCGGTCCGCCGAACGGCGGCACCGTGAACGCCTGCTACTCCGACGGGTGGAAGTGCCAGCACGCCTGGCCGGAGATCTCCTCCATGGTGGCCTGGCGGAACACCGCGCGCGGGCAGGGCGTCGGCGACTGGTGGGACAACGGCGGTGACCAGATCGCCTTCGGGCGCGGGGCCAAGGCGTACGTGGCCCTCAACCACGAGGCGACCGCGCTGACCCGGACCTTCCAGACCTCCCTCCCCGCCGGCACCTACTGCGACGTGCAGAGCGGCGGCAGCGGCGGCATCGGCCGCGCCGTGACCGTCGACTCCGCCGGCCGGTTCACCGCCACGCTCCAGCCGCAGACGGCCCTCGCCCTGCACGTCGGCGCCCGAAGCTGTGCGCCGGCGTCCTCCACCTCCGGGGCCTCGTTCGCCGTGAACGCCACCACCGTCCCCGGCCAGGACGTCTACGTCACCGGCGACCGCCCCGAGCTCGGCGGCTGGAACACCGCCGCCGCCCTCAAGCTCGACCCGGCCGCCTACCCCGTGTGGAAGCTCGACGTCGCCCTCCCGGCCGGGACCTCCTTCGCCTACAAGTACGTCCGCAAGGACGCCTCCGGGAACGTCACCTGGGAGAGCGGGGCCAACCGCAACGCCACCGTCCCCGCCAACGGCAAGGTCGCGCTGACCGACACCTGGCGCAACTGACCTCCGACCGCACCGCCCGACCCCGAGGAGAAACCCCTTGATACGCCCCGCCGCGGGAGCCGTCGCAGCCGCCCTGGCCGTGACGCTCCTGCCCGCCCTCCCCGCGGCCGCCGCCGCGCAGGCCCCGGCACCGCCGTCGGACGCGAAACTGGCGGCCGAGCCGGCCCGGCACGACCTGACCCGCGAGCAGTTCTACTTCGTGCTCCCGGACCGGTTCGCCAACGGCGACCCGCGCAACGACCGGGGCGGGCTGACCGGCGGCCGCCTGGAGACGGGCCTCGACCCGACGGACAAGGGCTTCTACCAGGGCGGGGACCTCAAGGGGCTCACCGACCGGCTCGACTACATCAAGGGGCTCGGCACCACCGCCATCTGGCTGGCGCCCATCTTCAAGAACCAGCCCGTGCAGGGCAAGGGCGCTGACGCCTCGGCCGGCTACCACGGCTACTGGATCACCGACTTCACCCAGGTCGACCCGCACTTCGGCACCAACGCCGACCTGGAACGGCTCATCGACAAGGCGCACCGCAAGGGGATGAAGGTCTTCTTCGACGTCATCACCAACCACACCGCCGACGTCGTCGACTACCGTGAGGGCTCCCACGAGTACCTGTCGAAGGGGGCC
Source organism: Streptomyces sp. NPDC044002 (assembly GCF_056434525.1). Lineage (NCBI taxonomy): Bacteria > Bacillati > Actinomycetota > Actinomycetes > Kitasatosporales > Streptomycetaceae > Streptomyces > Streptomyces sp. NPDC044002. The sequence goes on along the minus strand of NZ_JBWKEZ010000086.1, from coordinate 26,919 downwards.
TTCCCCTATCTGACCAAGGACGGGGTCCCCTTCGACGACGCGGAATACGGGGACGGGAAGGGGAAGTTCCCCGCGACGGGACCCGCCTCCTTCCCCCGCACCCCCTTCGTGCCCGAGGGGAAGAAGGACGTCAAGGTCCCCGCCTGGCTCAACGACCCGGCGATGTACCACAACCGGGGCGACTCCACCTTCGCCGGGGAGTCCTCGGAGCAGGGCGACTTCTCCGGTCTCGACGACCTGTGGACCGAGCGCCCCGAGGTCGTCCGCGGGATGGAGAAGATCTACGAGAAGTGGGTCGAGGACTACGAGATCGACGGCTTCCGCATCGACACGGTCAAGCACGTCAACACCGGCTTCTGGACCCAGTGGGCCACCGCCCTCGACACGTACGCGGCCCGGCGCGGCCGTCCGGACTTCTTCATGTTCGGCGAGGTGTACTCGGCCGACACCGCCGTCACCTCCCCCTACGTCACCCGCGGCCGCCTCGACGCCACCCTCGACTTCCCGCTCCAGGACGCCATCCGCGCCTACGCCTCCCAGGGCGCGCCCGCCGGCCGGCTGGGCTCCGTACTCGCCGACGACTACCGGTACACCACCGACAAGGCCAACGCCTACGAGCAGGTGACCTTCCTCGGCAACCACGACATGGGCCGCTTCGCCTCCTTCCTGAAGCAGGACCGGCCCGGGGCGGGGGAGCGGGAGCTGCTCGACCGGTACCGGCTGGCCAACGAGCTGATGTTCCTCTCCCGGGGCAACCCGGTGGTCTACTCCGGCGACGAGCAGGGCTTCACCGGATCCGGCGGTGACAAGGACGCCCGCCAGCCGCTGTTCGCCACCCGCGTCGCCGACTACCTGGACGACGACCAGCTCGGAACGGCGCGCACCCACGCGAGCGATGCATACGATCCGGAGCACCCGCTCTACACCCAGATCAGTGCTCTCTCGAAGCTGACCAAGGCCCACCCGGCCCTGCGCGACGGCATCCAGAGCGAGCGCCTCGCCGACGGTTCCGCGTACGCCTTCGCCCGCACCGACCCCAGGACCCGTACCGAGTACCTGGTCGCCGCCAACAACGGCGGCACCGCCCGTACCGTCGAGGTCGACGCCCCGCCCGGCGCCTCCTACCTCCCCCTCTACGGCGCCACCGGCCCCGGCGGCACCCCCTACGCGGCCCCCGCCCCCGTCACCGCCTCCCCGGCCGGCAGGCTCACCCTGAACCTGCCCGCCCTCGGCACCGTCGTCCTCCGGGCCACCGCCCCCCTGCCCGCCCCCGCGGCCAAGCCCGCGCTCACCCTCAAGGCCCCCGCCCCCGGTGCCACCGGCACCGTCGAGCTGTCCGCCGACGTCACCCCCGGCGCCGGCCCCGGCGCCCTCACCCGCGTCGTCTTCGCCGCGCAGACCGGCACCGGCAAGTGGCAGGTCCTCGGCTCCGCCGACCACGCCCCCTACAAGACCACCCACCCTCTCGACCCGGCCACCCCCGCCGGCACGCCCCTGCGCTACAAGGCCGTCGCCGTCGACTCCGCCGGCCGCACCGCCTCCGCCCTCGCCGCCTCCACCACCGGGCGGACCCCGCCGCCCACACCCCCCACCGCCACCCAGCGCGACTACGCCGTCGTCCACTACAACCGCCCCGACGGCGACTACACCAACTGGCGCCTGTACGCCTGGGGCGACCTCGCCGACGGAGAGGCCACGCCCTGGCCCGAGGGGCACCCCTTCACCGGCCGCGACGCCTACGGCGCCTTCGCGTACGTCCGCCTGAAGCCCGGCGCCTCCTCGATCGGCTACCTCGTCATCGACAAGGACGGCAACAAGGACGTCGCCGCCGACCGCACCCTCGACCTGACGAAGACCGGCGAGATCTGGCTCGAACAGGGCAAGGAACCCGCCCGCACCGACCGCCCCGCCTACCCGCCGCAGGACCGGGCCAAGGCCGTCCTGCACTACCAGCGCCCCGACGGCGCCCACGACGGCTGGGGCCTGCACGTGTGGACCGGCGCCGCCACCCCCACCGACTGGTCCAAGCCCCTCATGCCCGTCCGCACCGACTCCTACGGCGCCGTCTACGAGGTCCCCCTCGCCCCCGGCGCCACCAGCCTGAGCTACATCCTCCACAAGGGCGACCAGAAGGACCTGCCCGCCGACCAGTCCCTCGACCTGAAGGCCAACGGCCACGAGGTGTGGCTGCTCGGCGGCCGCGAGAAGTACCTCCTCCCGCAGCCCGCCGGCTCCTCCGCCGCCCTCGACCTCACCAAGGCCGAGGCCGTCTGGATCGACCGCGACACCCTCGCCTGGAACGCCCCGCAGACCGCCGCCTCCCTCCAGCTCCTCGCCTCCCGCTACGGCCGGATCACCACCGACGCCGGCGTCCTGCACGAGGCCGGCGCCCAGTGGCTGCGGCTGAACCGCTCCGCCCTCACCCCCGCCCAGAAGCAGAGGTTCCCGCACCTGGCCGCGTACGGCGCCTACACCGTCGACCCCCGCGACCGCGACCGCGTACGCGAGGCCCTGCGCGGCCAGCTCGTCGCGAGCGCCCGTGCCGCGAACGGCGCCGTCCTCGCCGCCACCGGAGTCCAGCTCGCCGGCGTCCTCGACGACCTGTACGCCAACAACAGCCCCCTCGGCCCCGTCTTCAAGGACGGCCGCCCCACCCTCTCCGTCTGGGCCCCCACCGCCCAGCAGGTCGCCCTCGAACTCGACGGCCGCACCGTCCCCATGCGCCGCGACGACACCACCGGCGTCTGGTCGGTGCGCGGCGAACGCTCCTGGACCGGCAAGCCCTACCGCTACGCCGTCACCGTCTGGGCCCCCAGCACCCGCCAGATCGTCCGCAACCTGGTCACCGACCCCTACTCCACCGCCCTGACCACCGACTCCACCCACAGCCTCGCCGTCGACCTGGCCGACCCGAAGCTCGCCCCGCCCGGCTGGAAGGAGCTGCGCAAGCCCGCGCCCGTCCCCTTCACCAGCGCCCAGATCCAGGAGCTCCACATCCGCGACTTCTCCATCGCGGACGCCACCACCAAGCACCCCGGCCAGTACCTGGCCTTCACCGACACCGGCTCCGACGGCATGCGGCACCTGCGCGAACTGGCCGCCGCCGGCACCTCGTACGTCCACCTCCTGCCCGCCTTCGACTTCGGGACCGTCCCCGAGGACCCGAAGGCACGCACCGAACCCGCCTGCGACCTCAAGACGTACGCCCCCGACTCCGAGCAGCAGCAGGCCTGCGTCGCCGCGGCCGCCGCGAAGGACGGCTTCAACTGGGGCTACGACCCGCTGCACTACACCGTCCCCGAGGGCTCGTACGCGAGCGACCCGAACGGCACCGCCCGCACCGTCGAGTTCCGCAGGATGGTCCAGTCGCTGAACGGCGCCGGCCTGCGCACCGTCATGGACGTGGTCTACAACCACACCGTCGCCTCCGGGCAGTCGGACAAGTCGGTCCTCGACCGGATCGTCCCCGGCTACTACCAGCGGCTCCTCGCCGACGGCTCCGTCGCCACCTCCACCTGCTGCTCCAACACCGCCCCCGAGAACGCCATGATGGGCCGCCTCGTCGTGGACTCGGTCGTCACCTGGGCGAGGCAGTACAAGGTCGACGGCTTCCGCTTCGACCTGATGGGCCACCACCCGAAGGCCAACGTCCTGGCCGTCCGCAAGGCCCTCGACGAGCTGACCGTCGCCAAGGACGGCGTCGACGGGAAGAAGATCGTCCTCTACGGGGAGGGCTGGAACTTCGGCGAGGTCGCCGACGACGCCCGGTTCGTGCAGGCCACGCAGAAGAACATGGCCGGCACCGGCATCGCCACCTTCTCCGACCGGGCCCGCGACGCCGTCCGCGGCGGCGGCCCCTTCGACGAGGACCCCCGCGTCCAGGGCTTCGCCTCCGGCCTGTTCACCGACCCCAACGGCTCCCCCGCCAACGGCACCCCGGCCGAGCAGCGGGCCCGCCTGCTGCACGCCCAGGACCTCCTGAAGGTCGGCCTCTCCGGCAACCTGGCCTCGTACGCGTTCACCGACTCCGCCGGCCGCCGCACCACGGGCGCCGGGGTCGACTACAACGGCACCCCGGCCGGCTACGCGGCCGCCCCCGGCGACGCCCTCGCCTACGCCGACGCCCACGACAACGAGTCCCTGTACGACGCCCTCGCCTACAAGCTGCCCGCCGGCACGCCCACCGCCGACCGGGCCCGCATGCAGGTCCTCGCCATGGCCACCGCAGCCCTCTCCCAGGGCCCGGCCCTCTCCCAGGCGGGCACCGACCTGCTCCGCTCGAAGTCGCTGGACCGCAACTCCTTCGACAGCGGCGACTGGTTCAACGCCCTGCACTGGGACTGCCGCGACGGCAACGGCTTCGGCCGGGGCCTGCCGCCCGCCGCCGACAACCGCGCCAAGTGGCCCTACGCGAAGCCCCTGCTGACCGGCCCGGCCCCCGGCTGCGCGGAGATCACCGGAGCCTCGGCCGCCTACCGCGACCTGCTGCGGATCCGTACGACGGAGCCAGCCTTCGCCCTCACCACAGCCGAGGCCGTGCAGCAGCGGCTGTCGTTCCCGCTGTCCGGGCCCGGAGAGACCCCGGGCGTCCTCACCATGGCCCTCGGCGACCTGGTGGTCGTCTTCAACGCCACCCCCGCCGACCAGCGCCAGCGCGTACCCGCCCTCGCCGGCACCGGCTACGCCCTGCACCCCGTGCAGGCGGCGGGCGCGGACCCGGCGGTGAAGCGGTCCGCGTACGACCCCGCGACGGGGGAGTTCACCGCCCCGGCACGCACGGTCGCGGTGTTCAGGCGCGGCTGAGCACGGCCTTCGACCCAGGACGGCGGTGCCGGAGGAGGAACTCCGGCACCGCCGCCCCGGCATGGCGCGCCCGGAGCACTTGCGGGGCACGCGCCGGCCGTGCCTCAGACGTCCAGGCGCCGCTCCAGCAGGATCACCCCGTAGACCCGGCCGTCCTTGGCCTCCTTCGAGGGGAACTCGCCGACCACCCGGTAGCCCGCGCTGCGGTAGTACGTCAGCAGCCTCGGGTTGGTGGACACGCAGTCCAGCCGCGCCCGCTCCCGCCCCGTGCGGGCGATCCGGTACTCGGCGTGCTCCAGGATCCGCATGCCCGCCCCGGGCTGCGCGGCCTTCCGGTCCACCATCAGCCGGTGCACGTAGCCCGCCACCGGCGGCTGCACGCCCCAGGCCTCCTCGTCGGACCACCAGAGCTCGTACGCCCCCACGAGGCGCCCGTCGGCGTCCTCGGCGAGCCATACCTCACCGTCGCGCATCCGCGCGCGGAAGTGCTCGGCGTCCTTGTCACCCGGCTTCCACTGGTCGATCCCCTGGCCGAGCATCCACCGGGCGGCCTGGTCGTACAGCTTCGCCAGCGTGGCGGCGTCCTTCTCCCCGGCCGCCCGGAACAACATCCCGTCGTCAATGATCACGCGGGCATTATCGCCAGCCGAGCGACCGCTCAGTCTCCCCGCTCTCCCTGTTCTCCCTGCGCGGTCCCCGGGACGAGGGCCGCCAGCCGCCCGACCAGTTCCCCGAACGGCCCGTCGGCAGGCTCGTCCGCGAGGATCCGCACGAGGATCCCCGCCATCTCCGCGTCGTACGCGGCGCTCACCGCGGCCAGCGCCGCGAAGTCGTGCACCAGCTGGAGTTCCAGCTCGGCCCGCGGGATCCGCCGCCCGTCCAGCCACAGCAGCGCCGTGGACTCGGCCAGCGACACCCAGGACCGCACGACGAGCTCCAGCCGGGCCGGCGGGTCCTGCACGCCGATGTGCACGAGGATCTGCTCGTAGGCGGCCTGCCGGACTTCGTCGATCATCGCGTTGGCCCGGCTGCTGCCCGCCGCCGGTCCGCCGCGCAGCAACGCCGAGAAGCCGGGGCCGTGGTCGTCGACGAAGGCGAAGTAACGGCCCATCACCCGCAGCAGCCGGGGGCCCAGCGGGCCCTCCTGCGGCTCGACGAACCGTGCCGCGAGCTCGTCGGCGGCCCGGCGCAGCGCGGCCTCGTACAGGCTGAGCTTGCCGGGGAAGTAGTGGTAGACGAGCGGGCGGGATATCCCGGCGGCCGCCGCGATCTCGTCGATCGACACGTCGTCGGGGGAGCGGTTGCTGAACAGCTCCAGGGCCACCCCGATCAGCTGTTGCCGCCGCTCCTCGACACCCATCCTGCGTCGCACCCCGGTTGTCATGCCGACACCCTACTTCCCGGGCGGGGGTGGGCCGTACGGGTGAAGGTCCGCCGCTACAGGTCCAGGACGAGCCGGTCCGAGTCCGCGCGGGAGACGCACAGCAGCATGGAGCCGGCGCGTTCCCCGTCGGTGAGGAGTTCGTCGCGGTGGTCCACCCTGCCTGCGAGGACCCGGTGCCGGCAGGTCCCGCAGAAGCCCTGCTCGCAGGAGTACGGGGTGCCGGGCAGTACGCGGCGCACCGCTGCCAGCGCGGACTCGTCGGCCGCGACCTCCACGGCGGCGCCCGTGCGGGCGAGTTCCACCGTGAAGGGCTTCGCCTCGGCGGGGGCCGCCGCCGCGAAGCGCTCCAGCCGGACCGCGTCCGGGTCGGGGACGGCCTCGGTGACCGCCCGCATCAGGGGTTCGGGGCCGCAGCAGTAGACCAGGGTGCCCGGCCGGATCCCGGACAGCGGGGCCAGGTCGGGCAGGCCCGCCTCGTCCTCGGCGGCGACCGTCACCCGGTCCCCGTAGGCGGCGAGTTCGGGCAGGAACGGCATCGAGGCGCGCGAGCGGCCCCCGTAGAGGAGGGTCCAGTCGGCGCCGGCCGCGGTGGCGGCGCGGAGCATGGGCAGGACCGGGGTGATGCCGATGCCGCCCGCGACGAAGGCGTACGAGGCCGAGGGCTCCAGCTCGAACCGGTTGCGCGGCGGGCGCACCCGCACCTCCATGCCCTCGGCCAGCCGTTCGTGGGCCTCGCGGGATCCGCCGCGGCCGTCGGATACGAGCCGGACCGCGATGGTCCAGCGGCCCGCCTCGGCCGGGTCCCCGCACAGCGAGTACTGGCGCACCAGGCCGGAGGGCAGCGTCAGGTCGACGTGTGCGCCCGGGGTCCAGGACGGCAGCTCGTCGGACTCCAGCACCAGGCGCAGCACGCCCTCGGCCGGCTCGGTGCGGGAGGTGATCCGGGCGTGCAGGGTCCGGCGCGGCGAGTACCCGGACACCGGCTCCTCCAGCGCGGGCAGGGGCCACAGGGGGGAGCGGCCGATCCGCCTGATCAGTGCGCGCCGGGCCAGGACGGCGGCCCCCGCCACCGCCGTGACGGCCAGGGCCCGCCTCACGGCCGCACCCCGCCGTTGGCGCCGGGGGAGGAGGCGAGGTAGGCGACGGCCTGGGCGGTGGAGCCCTCCTGAGAGGGGTGGTAGGTACGGGAGAGGTAGGTCGGGATGGACCGCGCCATCGCCCCGGCCGAGGGCAGCACGCCCTTGCGGCCGGCCCGCAGGAACTGCCGGTAGGAGGCCTTGGCGCCGGGCCGCTTGGGGTCGTTCTCCACGAAGAAGCGGGCGCCGCGCTGCCAGAGGAAGAGCAGGGCGGCGAAGGCGCTGGCCCAGGTGCGCACCCTGCGGCGGTAGTTGCCGTCGAGGTGCATGAAGAGGTCGAAGGCGACCGAGCGGTGCTCGACCTCTTCCGCGCCGTGCCAGCGCAGCAGGTCCAGCATCATCGGGTCGGCGCCGCGCCGGTCGAGCTCCTTCGCGTTGAGCACCCAGTCGCCGAGGAAGGCGGTGTAGTGCTCGATCGCGGCGATCATGGCGACCCGTTCCAGGAGCCACCACCGGCGGGCCCGGCCCGGGGGGAGGGTCCGGTCGCCGAGGAGCTTCTCGAACATCCAGTCGACCTGGGCGGTGTAGGGGGTCGGGTCGAGGCCGAGGCGCTTGAGGTGGGGGAGCACGTCGTCGTGCGCGGCGGCGTGCATGGCCTCCTGCCCGATGAAGCCGATGACGTCCGCCCGCAGCCGCTCGTCCGTGATGAGCGGGAGCGCCTGCTTGTACACGTGCACGAACCAGCGCTCACCGGCGGGCAGCAGCAGGTGCAGCACGTTGATGGTGTGCCCGGCGAAGGGCTCGCCGGGCAGCCAGTGCAGCGGGGTGTCCTCCCAGGAGAAGGACACGTTGCGGGGTTCGAGGTCTATGTGTTCCGACGCCACGGGGGCGGGGGCGGGCGGCCTATTAGACATGGCGTCAATGTACTGACGGGTACCCGCCAGGAAAACCCCTTGGCACCACCGAATCCACCGGGAACGCCCCGCCAGGGGCGCGAGGAACTGCGCGCCCAGCCACCGACGGCCGGCAGTCGACACACAACGGGTCTCACCCCCAGGGGCGCGGGGAACTGCGCGACCAGCCACGGCGGACCCGCAGCCGAAACGCAACGCACCGCACCCCACCCGGCAAACCTAGCGGAGCGCCCCGGCCTTGCTGCCGTCCGTCAGCTTCCCCGACAGGTCCACCTGCGCCCCCTCGGGAGCCTTCAGCGCCAGCCGGTTGCCGTTCGCGCTCCCGCTCACCCCCGCGCCCGAAGCCGACAGCGAGGCGAACTGCGCGCTGCCCGCCGCCAGTACGTACCACTGCCCCGCGCGGGACTTCCACAGCACCCCGGCCAGCACCCGCGGCTCCCGCGGCCCGCACGCTGGCGAGCCCTCCGCCTTGGCCGCCTGGGCCGCCAGCGGCGCGCCCGGGGCCAGGAACTGGGCCTGTACCCGGTCCGCCGTGCCCCGCCAGGTCTCGGCCCGGCTGCACAGCCAGGTGGCCGTCCCGTCGCCCTCGGGCAGCGGCTGCTTCGCGTACGTCCAGGCGTTCACCGACCGCACCCCGTGCGAGCGCACCGAGGGCAGCAGACAAGCCGTCTTCGACCACTCCCCGAGCTCCGCCGCCTCCGTGACGTCCCGCGCGGCGCCCGGCGCGCCCGAGGTCAGCCGGGCCGGGGTCAGCTCGCCCAGGTCGGTCACCAGCCGGGTGGCGCCGTCGCCGGTCAGGGACAGCGCGCTCCAGCCAGTGCAGTCGCCGTTCGGGGCGGGACCCAGCACCGGCGGGGTGGCCCCGTCCGGGGTGAGCTTCAGCGCGGCCGGCTCCTCGCCGGGCTTGAGCAGGTCGCGCAGGGCGGCCCCGGTCACCCAGGGGGCCGTCAGGTAGCGGACGTTGCCGTCGACCCGGCTGAGCACCAGCGCCGTCGCCGTGTCGGCCGTGGCCCCGTCGGTCCGGGCGAAGTCGAGGGCGGCGCCGGCCGTCCCGTTGCGCGGCTCGGCGTACCGGACCACGCGCAGCCCGTCGTACAGCAGGACCACCACGGCCTGGTCGACCGTGCCCGCGTAGAGCAGCTGCGGCGGGCCCATCGGCGGCCCCGACGGGGTGCCCGGGGTCGCCGAGACCACCACCTCCTTGCCGGGCCGGGCCCACACCGCGAGCGCCCGGCGCAGCAGCTCCGCGTCCTGGGTGCGGTCGCCGCGCGCCGGCCAGGCGGAGTAGTCCGTACGGGAGGACGTACGCCACACCGTGGGCGCCACCCGCAGCAGCTGCCCCGGGTCCAGGGCCTGTTCGGCGGCCGCGTTGCGCGCGTACAGCGGGGCGGAGGGCCCGTCCGAGCCCCAGCCCCCGCCCGGCAGCGCCAGCAGCGCCCCGCACACCGCGAGCGCGGCCGCCGCGGCCAGCCCGGCCCGCGCGAGCCGGCGCCGCCGCAGCAGGTCGGTGGGCCGGGCCTGGAGCACGCACGGGTCGAACTCGGGGGAGGAGAACAGGCCGTCGTGCGCCGGATCCCCCGACTCCGCGACCGCCGCCGCCGGGTCGGCGACCCCGGCCTCCGCGAGCACCCGCAGCACCTCCGGCCCGTCCAGCCCCTCCAGCGCCCGCAGCACGCAGGCCGCGCGGCCCGGGCCGTTCAGGGTGGCCAGCCACTGGTCCAGCGCCAGCTCCTCGGCCCCGCCCGCGCGCGGGAACAGCCGCAGCCCCCAGACCTGCGGCAGCAGCGCGGGCAGCTGCCCGCGCAGCGGGAGCGCCTTGAAGGTCAGCGGGATCCCCGCCTCCAGGGCGGAGCGCAGCACGCGCAGCCGGACGTACGCGTACCCGGACTCGGGCCCGCCCAGCCCGCCGCGCTGCGCCGGGACCCCGCCCTGCACGGCCGCCGGATCGGCGCCCCGCCGCCCGCGCGGCAGCGCCCGCTGGGTCAGCGAGTGGGCGGTGAGCACCCGCCGGTTGCGGCCGAGGGAGGGCGGCAGCACCAGGTAGGCCAGCCGCACCAGCCGCGGGTAGTGCTCGACGATGGCGGCCTCGGCCTGCTCGACGTCGGGGGGCAGGGGGCGGGTGGCGGTATCCGGCGCAGTCACGTTCAGCAGAACGAGCGAATCGTCGGATGGTCACCCGCCTTCGCGCACCCGTTCGGGCGAATTCCGGGTTTCGAGGTGTACGCGCCGGGTTGCCGGAATTGCGGGATTACGGGATCGCGCGATTACGGGATCAGGCGATGAGCTTCGCGCGCAGCGCCGCCACGGTCTCCTCGGAGACGCCGAGGCCCTCGTGCACGTACTTCTCCATCGAGCCGTAGCGGACGCGGACCTCGTCCAGGCCCGCCTCCAGGTAGGAGGGGAACACCCCGATCAGCGCCAGGGCGATGTCCGGGTCCCCGCCCGCGGCGGTGAAGCCCTCGATCAGCGGGGCGAAGGCCTCCTTGACCGCCGGATTCACCGACAGGTACTCGGCCATCAGGGTGTCGTCGTCGGCGCCGAGCAGTGCGAGTACGAGCGTCGCGCCCCAGCCCGTACGGTCCTTGCCGGCGGTGCAGTGGAAGAGCAGCGGGCCCCCGTCGGGGTCGGCGGCCTCGGTGAGCAGCGTGCGGTACGCGGCGTGCGCGGAGCCGGTGCTGACGAAGGAGCGGTACACGGAGCCGAACAGGGCCTGGGCCTTGCCGCCGCCGAGGTGCTCCTCGGCCACGGCGGGATCCCCGAGGAGGTCCTTGAGCTGGGTGGCGGCCGGCATGCGGTGGTCGCTCATCTTGTCGGCCAGCACGTCGCGCACCAGCAGCCGGACCCCGTCGGGTATCCGGTCGGGGTGGTCGGCCCGCTCGGCGTCGCTGCGCAGGTCTATGACGGTCCGCAGCCCCAGTGCCGCCACCGCCGGGTCGGCGTCGAGGTCGAGCCGGTCGAGGGCGCCCGCGCGCAGGACCAGGCCGGGGCGGACGGTGCGGCCGCCGGCGAGCGGGGTGCCACCGAGGTCGCGGAGGTTGGCGACGGTGGTGGAAGGGGTGGCGGTCATCGTGGCGGCTCCAGCGGTGAGGCTCGGCGGACTGCTTGTCCGTGGTGTTCGTACTGCCCGTCCTTTGTGAGGGGGATCGGGTCAGGTATGTGCGATTTTCCGATGGTTTGATCGGGAAAGACAATCGACGGCGACCGACAGCCCTATGCCCACGCCCAGCGCCACGAGGTGGCCGGCGTCGGTGAAGGTCCGCCCGCGCCGCAGCACCGGCTGCGCGGCCACGGCCAGCAGGCCCGCCCGGGCCGCGTTGCGCACCGTCCCGCGCGGCAGCGCCGAGGTCAGGGCGCCCAGGACGGCGTTGAAGCCGTAGCTCGTGCCGACGTCCAGGGCCCGGCGGGTCTCCCGGTCGGCGGTGCGGCGCAGGGTGCCGTAGACCAGGAGGGTCGCCGCGGCGTGCCCGAAGAGGAAGACGGCGGCCGTCCACCACGCCCCGTACGCGTACTCCGCGTAGCCCAGGACCGCGACCAGCAGGAGGGCGTACGGCAGCGGCATGGGCTCCTCGACCACGAAGGCGCTGCTCAGCAGGGTCTCCCAGTGGCCGGTGTCGAGGTTGTCGACGTTCGTGGAGCAGCCGCGCAGCACCCGCTCCCGCTCGGCCGGATCCAGCCGTTCGAGGGCGTGGGCGCCGAGTTGGACGCCGCCCGCGTAGGCCGCTCCCAGCGGCAATGACCATGACCATGGCGATGGATTCACCGGTCCATGATCGGATACGGCCCTCTTGTGCGAGGCGGCGGGCCCCGTGAGACCATGACCGGAACATGACTGAAACCCCACCCTGTGCGCCGATGCGCGGTACGCGGGCCGCGATGTTCGCGGCCGTGTGCGTGGCATTGGGTGCGGTGGGGCATTCGTACATGTCCGGGATGAATGTCCCCCTCGGCAGCCTGCTGGCCGCCTTCGCCGTGACCGGGGCCCTCGCCTGGGCCGCCGCCGGACGGCGCTGCGGACCGGTCGGCATCACCGCCGCGCTGCTCGCCGTACAAGGGGTCCTGCACCTCGCCTTCTCCGCCGGCCAGGCCGCGGGACACGGGCACACCGCGCCCTCTCCCGCGGAGCCGATGCCCGGACACCACCACGTACCCGGCATGCGGATGGACGCCCCCACGGGCACCGCCGCGGCGGCGGACGGAGCGGCGGGCGCCGGTGACATGGCGAACGGCATGGCCGACATGGCCGGCATGGCGGGGCACGGCGGTCTCGGGATGATCGCCGCGCACGTCCTCGCCGGGGTCTTCTGCGCCGCCTGGCTCGCCTGGGGCGAGGCCGCCGTCTTCCGGCTCGCCCGGGTCCTCGGCGCTGCCACGCTGCTCGCCGCCCGGCCGCTCGCCCGCGTACTCGCGCTGCTGCGGACCCGGCCGGCCCCCGAACTGGCCCCGCCCGCACACCGCCCCGCGCACGAACGCCCGCGCCGGCTGCGCGGAGCCGTACACGCCCACACCGCGGTCCGCCGCGGTCCGCCCGGGTGGCGGGAGACCCACAGCACGGCCCCGAGGCCGTGCCGCCAGAGCCCCGCCCGGCCGACGGCCCCCGCCGCATACGCACACCGCGTCGCCGCGGGCCGCCGGTGCGCCCCATCGCGCGCGCACGCACCGGCCGGAGCGGCACCGGCGGCACCCGTTCCGCACCCCGCGCGCGCCTGACCGGCGCGCTCCCGGACGTCGGACGGGACGGAACCCGGGGCCGGTCCCCCCGTTTCGCCGAACCCCAGGACCGAACATGTCCCTTGACGAACTCCAGCACGGCCCCGCCCGGGCGGCCGACGCGGCAGACGCCGCCAAAGCCGCCGGTGCAGCCGAAGCCGCCGAAGCCTCCGAAGCCCCGGCCAAGTCCCCCCGCCGCACCGGCGGGGGCTGGGCCGCACTGCGGCCGCTGCTCCTGCGCATGCACTTCTACGCGGGCCTGCTGATAGCCCCGTTCCTCTTCCTCGCCGCCGCCACCGGACTGCTGTACGCCGGCTCGTGGCAGGCCGAGCGCATCCTCTACTCCCACGAGCTGACCGTCGACAGCGTCGGCGAGCGCGCCGTCCCGCTCGGCACCCAGGTGAAGGCCGCCAAGGCCGCCGCCCCCGAGGGCAAGGTGCTCGGCGTGTGGCCCGCCCCCGAGGCCGACGCGACCACCCGGGTCATCATGGAGAAGCCCGGACTCGGGGAGGGCAAGACCCTCACCGTCTTCGTCGACCCCTACACCACCGAGGTCCGCGGGCAGCTCACCACCTCCGGTGACGCGCTGCCGCTGCGGGCCTGGCTGAGCGAGTTCCACGCGAGCCTCCAGCTCGGCGAGTTCGGCCGCAACTACAGCGAACTCGCCGCCAGCTGGCTGTGGGTCGTCGCCCTCGGCGGCCTCGCCCTGTGGATCGGCCGCCGCCGCACCCGCAAGGCCCACCTCGTCGTCCCCGACCGCAAGGCCACCGGCCGCCGCAAGACCCTCTCCTGGCACGGCACCGTCGGCCTGTGGGCCACCGTCGGACTCGTCGGCCTCTCCGTGACCGGCCTGACCTGGTCCAACTACGCCGGCGAGAACATCGGACAGCTCCAGGACCGACTCGGCGGAGCCACCCCCTCCGTCGCCGCCAAGCTGAACCCCGGCGCGGCCGCGGGCGCCGACGGCGGCGACGAGCACGCCGGGCACGTCATGACCGACGGTATGGAGATGCCCCCGCCGGCGCCCGTCGCCGACATCGGCATCGACAAGGCCGTGGACGCCGCCCGGGCCGCCGGAGTCACCGAGAGCCTGCGCGTCACCCTGCCCGCCAAGGGCAAGGGCTACGTGATCAAGGAGAACGACAAGACGCTGCCGGTCCACCTGGACTCCGTCGCCGTCGACCCCGCCGACGGCCGGGTCATGGACACGCTGCGCTTCGCCGACTACCCGCTGCTGGCCCAGCTGACCCGCTTCGGCATCGACCTGCACATGGGCCTGACCTTCGGCCTCGCCAACCAGATCGCGCTGGCCGCCCTCGCCGTCGCCGTGATGTTCCTCATCGTGTGGGGCTACCGGATGTGGTGGATGCGCCGCCCCACCAAGGAGGACCGCCGCTCGGTCGGCCGCGCCCAGCCGCGCGGCGCGTGGCGGAAGCTGCCGGTGACCGTGCTGCTGCCGCTCGCCTGCGCGACGGCGGTCGTGGGCTGGTTCGTCCCCCTGCTGGGGCTCAGCCTGGTGGCCTTCCTCGTGATCGACCTGGCCGCCGGCTTCGCCGCGCGCCGTCGCGCGGCGAACGCCGCCGCCTGACCGGGGCCTGAACGGCGGTGGGCCCGTACGCGCGAGAGCGAGTACGGGCCCACCGTCATGCCGGACGTCATGCTCCGGGCGTCAGGGCGTGTACTTGTACCCCACGCGGCGGACGGTCTGGATCGCGCCGCGGTGCGCCGCGCCCAGCTTGCGGCGCAGCCGGGCGATGTGGACGTCGACGGTCCGGCCGTCGCCGACGTGCCCGTAGCCCCACACCGTCGTCACCAGCTGGTCCCGGCTGTGCACCCGGTGAGGGTGTGCCACCAGGTGGGCGAGCAGCTCGAACTCCAGGTAGGTCAGGTCCAGCAGCTCGCCGTCGACCTCGGCCGTGCGCTGCGCGGAGTCGATCCGCACGAGCGCGTCTCCGGTCGTCGCCGACCGCTCGGACGCAGGCTGGGCGTGCGGGGCCGCTCCGGCGACGGGCACGGGCACGGGGACGGACTGCGGGGCGAAGGCGATCTGCTGCTGGTCGGCCGGTACGAGTACCAGGTAGCCGACCATCGGGGGCTGGCCCGGCAGCGTGGGAACGGCGTGCTGGGGCGCGGGCAGCCAGGTGGCGCCCGGCGGGAGCAGGTCCACCACCCGGGCCACCTCGTCCCGGTCCACGGCGCGCAGCCGGTGGCGGGGACTGGGCGGGAAGGGCAGGGGCGCGGAGGTCGCAGCGGAGGCGGCAGAAGCGAAGGAACGGGTGTTCGTCATGAGTGGTCAGCTCTTTCACGCGGAGTGATCGGCAGAAGACGTACGTGTGCATGTGCGAGTGCACGTAGTCGTTGCGTACCGCGCAGACCGAAGGCCCCGGGGCGGGTCTGGTGAGAGGGTCCCGGAGGCTTTAGAGGGCCAGCGCGTTCTCGGCGCGGCAACACACCCGGTCGAAGTCGTGATCCTGACGGGACGGCCAGAACGGCTCCAGGTCGCTGCGACCTGTCGGGAAGTACGAATGGCTGGCCATGAGCGCCATTGAAGCAGAAAGGAGGCGCCCGGGGCAGGCGGCGTCTCACTTCGTGGATCGGAATCTCATATTCCGTCGTCAAGTCTTCGTTGGGCCGTCACAATCCCGACATACCGTCAACCAGAAAGCCGCTTCCGCCAGTCCAGTCCGGTCACCCGTATCGCATCGTGGGCCGATCCGTCCCACCCCCACGCCAGCCCCACGCCGTCCAGCGCCGCGACCACCTCCCGCCCCACGGAGGCCGTCAGCTCCTCGTCGGGCTCGAAGCCCCCGTAGAGGAGGTACAGGTCCCCGCCGTCGGCCGCCCCCTCCGTGCACTGGGAGTGGAAGAAGACGAAGCCGCGGGCATCCTCCTCGCCGTCGGCGTGGATCTCGCCGAGGCCGCAGGAGCGGCAGCAGGTGAAGTTCTCCCGCGCGGTGATCCCGCTCGCGTCCAGCGCCGCGAAGGCCCGGGCCAGCCGCTCCGGATCGGTCTCGCCCACCCAGCCGGCCTGCTCCGCGACCCGCTCCCGCCACAGCCGGTCCACCAGCTCCGCCGCCTGCGCCCGGGACACCGGCCGGTCGTCGCCGGACACCAGGTACTCCTCGGCGTTCTCCGTCAGCACCGCCCGGTCGTCGTACCCGCAGCGCAGCCAGCCCCGCACGGCCTCCGTCAGCTCTTCCTCCACCTCCGGGTCCAGCGGCGCCACTTCCTCGACCGGAAAGTCCAGCCGCTCCCAGACCGGCCCCCGGTCCCACTCCTCCTCCATCGCCGCCCAGCGGAGCATCACCTCCACCACCTCCTGCGCGGAGTCCACGAACGCCTGGAAGTGCCGGTCGGGTGCGCCCGCGCGGTGCTCCAACTGGTAGTCGCCGCCGGTCTCGTGCCAGACCTGCACGTAGACGTCCGGGTCGTCCGGGACCCGGTTCACGACGAGGAACCGGTCGCCGTCCCCGCCTATGCCCGCCACGAGGGCGGACAGCGGCCCGCGGCTCCCGGGGCCGGAGAGGTCGTGGTGGCGGCCCGGCTCGGTGTGGACCCTGACGGGGTGGACGGCGTCGTCGGTGGGCTCGGTGT
The DNA here is from genome assembly GCF_056434525.1 of Streptomyces sp. NPDC044002. Classification (NCBI taxonomy): domain Bacteria; kingdom Bacillati; phylum Actinomycetota; class Actinomycetes; order Kitasatosporales; family Streptomycetaceae; genus Streptomyces; species Streptomyces sp. NPDC044002. The sequence goes on along the minus strand of NZ_JBWKEZ010000086.1, from coordinate 10,441 downwards.
TCATGAGGACACCGTGGCAGGTGCCACTGACAACGGGGGCGGCGCCCGCCTCCGGGAGGGGAGGGGGCGCCGCCGGTACTGCCGTGTTCGGGGGTGGTCCGTCAGACCAGGCCGTCCTTCTCCAGGCCCGTGCAGCAGGTGTCCGTGATCAGGCGGGTCACCACGTACGGGTCCACGTTCGCGTTCGGGCGGCGGTCCTCGATGTAACCCTTGCCGTCCTTCTCCACCTGCCACGGGATGCGGACCGACGCGCCGCGGTCCGAGACGCCGTAGCTGAACTCGTTCCACGGGGCCGTCTCGTGCAGGCCCGTCAGACGCTCGTCGATGCCCGCGCCGTAGTTCTTGACGTGGTCCAGCGGCTTGCTGCCCTCGCCCAGCGCCTCGCACGCCGAGATGATCGCGCGGTAGTCCTCGCGCATCGCCCTCGTGGAGAAGTTGGTGTGCGCGCCCGCGCCGTTCCAGTCGCCCTTCACCGGCTTCGGGTTCAGCGTCGCCGACACGTTGAAGTCCTCGGCCGTGCGGTACAGCAGCCAGCGTGCGATCCACAGCTGGTCGGAGACCTCCAGCGGGCCCAGCGGGCCGACCTGGAACTCCCACTGGCCGGGCATGACCTCGGCGTTGATGCCGGAGATCTCCAGGCCGGCGGCCAGGCAGTGGTCCAGGTGCTTCTCGACGATGTCGCGGCCGAAGATCTCGTCCGCGCCGACACCGCAGTAGTAGCCGCCCTGCGCCGCCGGGAAGCCGCCCACCGGGAAGCCGAGCGGGCGGACGCCGTCGAAGAAGGTGTACTCCTGCTCGATGCCGAAGATGGCCTCCTGCGGGGCGAACTTCTCCGCCACCGGACGCAGCAGCGCGCGGGTGTTCGACTCGTGCGGGGTCATGTCGATGTTGAGGACCTCGCACAGGACGAGGACGTTGTTCCCGCCGCGGATCGGGTCCGGGCAGGAGAACACGGGCTGGAGGACCCGGTCCGAGGCGTGACCCTCGGCCTGGTTCGTGCTCGAACCGTCGAAGCCCCAGACCGGCAGCTCCGCACCGTCAGCGAGGATCTTCGTCTTGGAGCGGAGCTTCGCCGTCGGCTCGGTGCCGTCGATCCAGATGTACTCAGCCTTGTAGCTCACGGGACCATCCTGACTCTGCGGGTGCTGCTGCGGGTGCTGCCGGACGCTGCGGGACGCTGCGGGACGCTGCGGTGCTGACCGCAGCGTGCCCCGTGGCGATTTCTCATCCGTTGCCCATGTGTGAACCCTGTGTTACCGGGGTTTACGCCGCAGGTCGGGTGGCTTGATCGAGTCGGTCGCCGTACATCCGTCCGAGTGGGGCAGACTGAGCGGGTGAGCATTTCGTACGATTTGAACTCCGCCGGTGGCGCCCCGGATGACGGCCGCCGCCGCCCCCGCCCCCGCGTGGGCCTGCTCGGCACCGGCCCCTGGGCCCGCCGCACCCACGCCCCCGCACTCGCCGCGCACACCGGATCCGAGTTCGCCGGAGTCTGGGGCCGGCGCCCCGAAGCCGCGGCCGAGCTCGCCGACGCGTACGGCGTGAAGGTGTACGAAGACCCCGACGCGCTGTTCGCCGACTGCGACGTCGCAGCCTTCGCCCTGCCGCCCGACGTCCAGGCCCCGCTCGCCGTGCGCGCGGCCGCCGCCGGCTGCCACCTGCTGCTCGACAAGCCCGTCGCCACGACCGTGGAGGACGCCCGCGCCGTCGCCGACGCCGCCGCGGCGCACGGCGTCGCCTCCGTCGTCTTCCTGACGCTGCGCTTCGCCGAGCCGACCGCCGGATGGGTCCGCGAACAGGCCGGGCGCTCCGGCTGGTTCACCGCCTCCGCGCACTGGCTCGGCGCGGTCTTCCCGCCCGACGGCGAGCCCAGCGCGTACGCCGACTCCCCCTGGCGCAAGGCCAAGGGCGGCCTGTGGGACGTCGGCCCGCACGCCCTGTCCGTCCTGATCCCGGTGCTCGGCGAGGTCACCGCCGTCACCGCCACCGGGGGCCCGTCCGACGTGGTCCAGCTGGCCCTGCGGCACGCCTCCGGAGCCGCCAGCACCGCCGTCCTCAGCCTGGGCGCGCCGCGCGCGGCCGCCGGGGTGGGGCTGGAGCTGCGGGGGGCCGAGGGTGTCTTCTCGCTGCCGGACTGGAGCGACGTACCCGGCGCCTACGGGCGAGCCCTGGACGCACTGCTCGACGCCGCCCGGACGGGCGTGCCGGACCCGCGCGGGGCGGAGTTCGGGGCCCGGCTGACGGAGATCCTGGCGCAGGCGGAGGGGCAGCTGGGGCGGCTGCCTACTTGATGAAGGCGTTGGCGATGATGATCGCCAACCCGATCGCGGCGTCGGCCAGGCCGATGAGCAGCGCGGACGCGATCCGGTAGCCGACCCGCAACGCCACGAAGGCCCCCCAGGCGAACAGCAGCGCGGTGTTCAGGCCGAGCCCGACCGCCGTCACCCCGTACGGCTCCCAGTGCGCGATCTCGGCGAGCAGGAGCAGGAGCAGGGTGGGGAGGGTGGCCGCGATCATCGGCCACTCGTTCCACAGGGCCCGCCCCAGCAGCCGCCACCGGTGCGCGGCGGCGCCGGCCATGTGGTCGGCCATGTGGTGCGCGTACCCGTGCGCGAGGGCTGCCGCGGCGGCGGTGACCAGGATCCAGGCGGCGTCGGCGAGCGGGGTGTAATGCGCACCCCGCTCGTCCAGCGCCGCCAACAGCGCACTGGCCAGCACGGTCCCGTACACCCCGCCGAACATCCAGTCGGCGCCGCGGTGGGGGTGGGGGTGGTGTTGGTCGGGCATGTGGGGTCCTTTGGTGCGGGTTCGTCCGTATTTGCTCCTCGGGCCACCCTAAGGGGGAGAGGGGTGGGGGCGGTGTGAAGGCGGGGGCGGGGTGGGGGTGGGCGGGGTCCCCTGGGGCGGTCTCAGGGAGGGTTGGGGGCTTCCCGTCAGTCCCATCGTCCTTCCGGTTCGGGTCGGTCCCTCAAGGGCGCTCCTTCGTCGCGTCACTTCGTGATCGCCTACGGCGACCCTTGACCGACCGACCCGAACCGGAAAGCCGAAAGACTGCCGGGAAACCCCCAAAGAAACGGCACGGTCGATAGTTGGAGGGACGGGCGTCTCAGGGACCAAGCGAGGGGCCGGGGGCCGGCCCGCCGGGCATCCGGGCCGCCACGAGTCGAGATTCCGAGCCGTGGCCCGGCTACCCGCACGAGAGGTCAATCAGAGCGACCTGCGGGGCCCCCAGGTGCGACAGATCGCTACGCGCTCCTCTGATCTCGGCGGCTGACGGCCGTCCGGGGCTGATATCCGTAACAGAAGGTGAGACGGGAGTGGGTACCTTGATCCACACAGCTGATCGATTTCTGAAGAAAGCCTCATCGTGAGCGATTCGCGCCCCCACATCCTCTTTTCGTTCGGCACGTTGATGGACCCCAAGGTCCAGACGGCCCTCTTCGGGCAGGTCGTGCCCAGCCGACCCGCGTCGCTGGCCGGGTACGCGACCAGGTCCCTGAAGATCACCGACCCGGACGTGATCGCCGCCAGTGGTCTCGACGTGCACCTGATCCTGGAGCGCAGGATCGGCAGTGCGGTCGAGGGCGTCGTGCTTGAGCTCACGGACGAGCAGTTGGCGGAGGCCGACGACTACGAGGTCGACGACTACGCGCGACGACGGGTGCTCCTCGCCTCCGGGGAGAGCGCCTGGGCGTACCTGGACGCGAAGCCGCTGCAGCCGGCGGCGCGGATCGTGATCGTGGGCGACAGCATCGCCTACGGGCGCTGCGATCCGCAGGGGGGATGGGCCGCCCGGCTGGCGGCTTCCCACATCGCCGGGAACGAGGCCGCGCACCGGGTGTTCAACCTCGCCATACCCGGCACCACCCTGGCCGCCGTCAGCGAGCAGACGCCGCCTCTTCTGGCTCCCCGTCTGCCCGACACGATCGTGGTTGCCGCAGGGATCAACGACTCCGCCGTGCCCCTGGCGACGCCCAACGCAGACGGGCTGGCGGGCATCGTGGACGGTCTCGACGCGCTGGCGGCCACCGCCCACGCCCACAACGCGCGCCTGGTCGTCCTGGGGCCGATCTGGCTGGACGAAGAACGTACGGGGGACTACGAGGGGCTGTGCTTCACCCAGGCCCGGGCCCTGACCCTGCGGGAATCCCTGCGTACCTGGTGCGCCGACCACCATGTCGACTTCGTCGACATGTGGGAGCCCCTGCGCGACAGGGCCGACCTCCTCGTCGACGGCATACACCCCACGGCTGAAGGCCACCAGGCGCTCTACGAACACCTTGTCGGCTGACCGCTTCAGCCTTTTGCCGCGTCCGGCGTCCGTGGAGCTGTAGTGCGGGCGTTCCACCATGGATGAAATGTCCGATTCTTGCGAGAGTGAGGAATCCATGGCCGGAGTGGCGAGACGGGGGAGGGGCGCGGTCTACCGATGGCTCCTCCTCCTGGTTCTGGCACCGCTGTTGATGCTGACGGGCGGCCCTGCGCACGCTCAGGGGGCCTGGCTGACGACGGCGCCGCTGCCCGCGGCCCGCACGAACATCGCGGGGGCGACGGCGGCCTGCCCGTCGGGCGTCGCGGGGCTGAGCGGGACGTGCGTGTACGCCATCGGCGGTATGACGGGGAACACGGTGGAGGCGTTCAGCCCGGCCACGAACCGGTGGGCGGCCTTGCCCCCCTTGCCCGTACCGCGAACTCGTGTCGCGGCAACGACCGCCCCGTGCCCGGGCCTCGCGGGCCTGTTCGGCAACTGCGTGTACGCGTTGGGCGGCGGGAACGACACCAGTGCCGTCGCCACGGTGGAGGCGTACAGCCCCGCCACGAACCGGTGGGTGTCGCTGCCGCCGCTGCCCAATGCCCGTGCCTATATGGCGGCGGCGACCGCACCGTGTCCGCCGGGCGTCACAGGCTTGACCGGTACCTGCGTCTACGCGTCCGGTGGCTCCGTCGGCCTCAACCTGGCCGGCTCCACGAACATGGTGGAGGCGTACAGCCCGGCGACGAACCGATGGGCCACCCTCCGTTCCCTGCCCACGAGCCACGGAGCAGGCGCCGGAGCGGCAGTGCCCTGTCCCCACGCCGTCCTGTCGCAGCAGCAGTCCTGCGTGTACGTCGCGGGCGGCTTTCCGGGTCCCGCCCAGCCGGAGGAGAACCACCGCAAGGTGGAGGCGTACTACCCCGGTGCCAACGTCTGGGCGACGCTGCCCTCACTGCTCACCATCCGAACCCTTCTGGCGGGCGCAGCGGCCCCCTGCCCGGCCCGTCCTGCGGAGACCTGCTTCTACACCTTCGGTGGCACGGCCTCGGGCGTACCCCTGGACACGGTGGAGTCGTACAACCCCCTCGACAACGTCTGGTCGACCCTGCCCTCACTCCCCACCGCCCGCTCGTCCCTGGCCGGGGCGACAGCGCCCTGCCCGGCCAACCTCAACCGCACGTGCGTCTACGCCATTGGCGGCACGGACGCCGGCGGGAACCCCGTGCCGACCGTTGAGGCCTTCGACATCGAGAGGTGACAACGAGACCGGCACACGCCGAGACCGGGGAAGCGCGTAGCGATCTGTCGCGCTCACGCGCTTCCCGCCCCTCCTGATCCCCCTCTGGTGCGGGTATCGGCCACGGACGGTCGTCGGACGCTGAGCCGGGAGGAGCGCGTAGCGATCTGGCGCGCCTGGGGGCTGCCCAGGTCGCTCTGATCAACCTCTCGTGCGGGTAGTCGAGCCTTCGGTCCGAATCGCAGATGTGGGGGCCCGGATGCCCGGCGGGCCGGCGCCCGGCCCCTCGACTGGTCCCTGAGGCGCCCGTCCCTTCTCCTCTGGACCGTGCCGTTTCTTTGGGGGTTTCCCGGCAGTCTTTCGGCTTTCCGGTTCGGGTCGGTCGGTCAAGGGTGGCCGAAGGCCATCACGAAGTGACGCGACGAAGGAGCGCCCTTGAGGGACCGGCCCGAACCGGAAGGACGATGGGACTGACGGGAAGCCCCCAACCTGCTCTGAGACCGCCCCAGGGGACCCCGCCCACCCCACCCCCGCACGCGGAAAGGGCCCCGCCCAACCCCGGACGAGGCCCTCCCCACCCCCCTCCCGGTCAGTCGCCGGTGTTGGTGGCCCAGACGGGGCGGCCCGAGCCGTCGTAGACGACGGCGTTGCCGTCGTCCTGGACCGCGAGGTAGCGGCCCTTGTTCCAGGTGCCGGCGGCCCAGACGGGGGTGCCGGAGCTGTCGTAGACGACGAAGTTGCCATCCTCCTGCATGATGGCGGTCGCGGCCCTGGGCCGGACGTTCGGGGCCTGCCAGACCGGGCGGCCGTCCTTGTAGAGCACGAAGTTGCCGTCCTCCTGGACCCGGAGGACGGTCCGGCCGTTGCCGGAGGTCCAGGCCTGGTTCTGGCGGATGGTGGAGGGGGCGTAGAAGTGGGCGTCGCGCCGGAAGGCGTTGGCGGACGCGGCCGCAGCGTTGGCGGGGGTCGCGTCGGCGGCCGGTACTGCGGTCAGAACGGGCAGGAAGGCGAGGGCGAGCGCGGGCAGACCGCGCCTCACGAGGTTCTTGATCATGGCGACCGTTCTAGGTGCCCCGCACATGCCCGCGACAGCGCAGAAACGACGGCCTCACCCGTTCGGCCCATCCCTTTCACCAGCCGAAACGCCACTGCGCCTCAGGCGTGCGGCTACGAGGTCGCCGTGACTCCGCTGAGGAACGCGCCCCAGGCCGCAGGGGGCCCTCCTCGCCCGGCATCTCGAGCTCGTGCAGCTGCACGCCCGGTGGTCGGGAAGACCGTGTGGGCCGAGTGTGCCCTCAGGGGGTGAAGGCCTCCCGCGCCGCCGTCAGGAAGTCGCGGATCGTGGTGCGCTCGGCGGGGGAGAGGGGGGTCAGGGCTTCCAGGACGCCGTTCAGCATGGGGCCGAAGAACTCCTGGCCCAGGGTGACCGCCTCCGGGCGGACCCGGATGAGGACGCGGCGGCGGTCGGCGGGGTCGCGGACGCGCTCCACGTGGCCCAGGCGCTCCAGGCGGTCGACCACCGCCGTGGTGCCGGCCGAGTTGAGGCCGAGTCGGGTGCCCAGGAGGCCCGGGGTGGCCGGTTCGGCGGCTCGGACCGTGTCCAGGAGGCAGATCAGGGCCCGTACGTCGGTCGGGTGCATGCCGTTGGCGGCGGCGAACTCCGCCTGGCGGAGGCCGAATTCAACGGTCACCGCGCGCAGCAGGTGCACCAGTTCAAGGTTGTCGTCCACATCGCTCCGCTCTAGTATCTCTCGCTGGGCGAGATTATCGCTCAGCGAGGGATTGGAGTCGACCGTGTCCCGCACAACCTCCCGCAAGACCTCCCGCATCGCCATTCCCACCTCCTTCCGCACCGCCTACGGCCAGGCCCTCGCCCAGTGGCCCGTCCCCGTCGAGGCCGTGGACGTGCCCACCCCGTACGGGGTCACGCGGGTCAACAGCTGCGGGCCCGCCGATGCCGCCGCGCCCCCGCTGGTGCTGCTCCCCGGCGGCGGGGCCACCTCCACCGTGTGGGCGGCCTGCGTCGCCGCCGGGCTGGCCCGGACCCGGCGGGTGTACGCCGTGGACCTGGTGGGGGAGCCCGGGCTCAGCGTGCCGGCGGCCGGGCGGGCGGTGCGCCGGGTCGGGGATCTCACCGCCTGGCTCGACGCACTGCTCGACGGTCTCGATGACTGCGACGGCCTCGGCGGCGGGCCCGTGACGCTCGCCGGGCACTCCTACGGGGCCTGGATCGCCGCCCACGCCGCCGCGCGGCGGCCCGGGCGGTTCGACCGGCTGGTCCTGCTCGACCCGACCCAGGTCTTCGCCGGGCTGCGCCCCGGGTACGTGCTGCGGGCGCTGCCGATGCTGGTGCGGCCCACCCCGGCGCGGGTCCGGTCCTTCCTGGCCTGGGAGACCGGCGGGGCGGCGCTCGACCCCGCCTGGACGCGGCTCCAGGAGGAGGCGGCCGCCTTCCCCGCCGTGCGGCCGGTCACCGGCCCGCGCCCCCGCCTGGCCGGGCTCGGGGAGCTCCCGGTGGAGGTCCTCTTCGCCGGGCGGGCCCGCTGCCACGACCCCCACCGGGCCGCCGGCGCCGCGCGCCGGGCGCTGCCGGGCGCGCGGGTCGGCGTACTGGCCGGGGTCTCGCACCACGCGCTGCCGCTGACGGCGGCCGGGGAGATCGTCCGGCGGCTGGCGGCCCCCGTCGGCCCCGTCAGCCGGCGCTCGGCTTCGGGCCCTTCATGACCTTGCTCAGGGCTGCCAGGCCCTGTTCCTTCATGCCGCGGACGTAGTCCCAGCCGTTGTGGTCGCCGCCCTGGATCTCGTACAGGTCGATCTTGATGGGGCCCTTGCCGTTCTCGCGCTGGAACTTCTCCAGCCGGTCGCGGCCGCCTTCCTTCGTCCCGTACTGGAAGTTGACGTAGACCTCAGGCCCCTTCGACTGGATCAGCTTCTGGGCCAGCTTGGCGGGGTCGTTGGCGTCCATCTCCGCCTTGTTGTTCTTCCACAGCGGGGAGTCGGGGGCCGTCTCGCCGCCGTTCGCGATCACGCCGCGGAACTTCTCCGGGTGCTGCATGACCTGCTTGAGGCCCACGAAGGCGCCGGAGGAGTTGCCCATGATGGCCCAGCCGTCGCGGGACTTGTACGTGCGGAAGTTGGCCTTGGCCAGGTCGGGGACGTCCTCGGCGATCCAGGTGCCCATCTTGGGCTGCCCGGGGATGTCGGAGCCGTCGTAGTAGTTCTTGTTGTCCGGGTTGAGCAGCGGCATGACCAGGATGAAGGGCAGGCCCGTGCCCTTGGCCGAGGACTCCGCTATCGCCTTCTGGAGGCCGATGTTGGGCATGGTCGCCCAGTAGTTGTCGGGGTAGCCGTTGCCGCCGGGCAGGGCGATCATCACGGGGAAGGCGCTGTTGGCGTACTTCGCCTCGTCGTACTCCTTGGGCGTCCACACCCAGACGTCGCCCTCGAAGCCGGACTTGGCGCCCTTGAGCCGGGTCTTCGATATTCGGGTGCCGTCGTCGAGCTTGCTCGACTGCTTGAACTGTGCGGCGGGGCCGGTCGGCAGCGATATGTCCGGGTCGGGGCCGTTCGCGGTCGGGCCGCCGGAGGCCGCGCCGCCCTGGGCCGGGGGCTTGGGCTTGGCGAAGGTGACGTCCTCGCCGTTGCCGTCGAACCAGTCGGTCCCCCAGTACGCGTAGCCGCCCCCGCCGGCGAGCAGCGCGGCGATCACGGCCGCGCCGATCCAGAGCCTGGCCTTGGACCGCTTGGGGCGGCGCGGGCCGAAGGGCGGCTGCCCGCAGTGCACGCACAGCTGCTCCGTGCCGGCACCGGGGCCGTGGCCGGGGCCGTGGCCCATGGGCGGGTGCCCGTACGACGGCTGCGGCTGCGGCTGCTGCGCGTACGGCGATGTCTGCGGGTACTGCTGCTGCAACGAACTTCACTCCGAGCGGTCGGGGCTGCCCAGCGGGCGAGCGGCGGTATCTCCCTGTCAGTCCTGATGGGAGAACGTACCTTCCGGTTGCAGAACAGGCAGAATTTGCCGCATTTGTTCAGTTATCAGGTGGCCGCCGGTGGTCACCTGCGGCCGCCGGTGGTCACCTGCGGCCGCCCGTGGTCACCCGCGGCCGCCGGCGGTCACCCGCGGCCGCCGCCCGACCGGGAGAGGGCCTCGCGGACGGCCTCCTCCGAGCGGGCGACCACCGCCGTGCCGTCCTCGGCGGTGATGATCGGGCGCTGGATCAGCTTCGGGTGGGCGGCGAGGTGGGAGATCCAGCGGGCCCGCGCCTCCTCGGTCTCCTCGCGCGGCAGGTCCCGTACGCCGGTCTCCTTCGCGAGGGCGTCGGAGGTGCGCGTGATGTCCCACGGCTCCAGCCCGAGGCGGCCCAGCACCTCCCGGATCTCGTCCTCGGACGGTACGTCCTCCAGGTAGCGGCGCACCGTGTAGTCGGCGCCCTCCGCGTCCAGCAGGGTCAGCGCGCTCCGGCACTTCGAACAGGCGGGATTGATCCAGATCTCCATGCCCGCAAGGGTAGTCAGACTCTGTCCGGCCAGGGCTTTTGTCAGTGCCCCCCGGTAAAATCGAAGGAGAACGACAGGAAGCCAACTACCGTTTGGGAGGCTGTAGATGGCCGCTGCCGCGATCATTTCGATGCCCAAGAAGAAGCCGCTGCCGGCGGGCCTGCCCCGCGAGTGGTACGAGAACCACAACCGCCGCCTGAAGGCGATGCGGCTCGCGATCTCCCTGCTCGACACGGGGACGTACGACGCCAAGCGTGCGACCAACCGCAAGATACGCACGATGGCGGTCCGGGTGGGGATCCACCGTCCGTCGAACGTCACCTGCCGGATGGTCCGGGCCTTCATCGTGGCCAACGGCGGCTGAGGCACGGGGGCGGGGGGGGGGGGGGGGGGGGGGGGGGGGGGGGGGGTGTCTGTTTCCTGCTCCACTTTTCCCTCCCCCCGGCCCCCCC
>NZ_JBWKEZ010000085.1:18219-30280 GCF_056434525.1 Streptomyces sp. NPDC044002 | reverse complement strand
GCGTCCGGCGGCCGTCTTGGGCCGATACCCGCACCAGAGGGCGAACAGAGCAGCCCAGGGAACCGACAGGCGCAGCAGATCGCTACGCGCTCCTCACGTCTCAGCGTCCAGCGACCGTCTGGGGCGATGCTTTCGAGCATCCGCAAATGGCCCTGAGCCATAGGCTGTTCGGTGTCGAGCTGCACAGAGAAGGGGCATGGCCGTGTCATCCGATACACCCCCCGACCCGTACGACAATCCTGTCGCGTTCGGGCAACGTGTTCAGATCTACCGCACCCGCCGAGGCATGACCCGAGAGCAGTTGGCCGGACTTCTCGGCCATCACCCTTCGTGGGTCAAGAAAGTGGAGACCGGCGCCATGAGAATGCCGAGACTGCCGGAAATCCTCGCCATTGCCCAAGCCCTCCGTGTCCGTCGGCTGAACGATTTGGTGGGGGACATCAAGGCGCAGAACACCGACTTGTTCCTCGGCCCCGGACACGATCAGTTGCCGGCCGTACGGGCTGCGCTCACCGGCTTTCCGGCTGTTGGGGACGTTCAAGCCCCTTCGCGGGACTTCCTGCGGGCGGCCTTGGACGCCGCTTGGGCCGCACGGCACAAGGCGCCGAACCACCGGGCGGTCATCGGCACGTTGCTGCCCGGACTGATCCGGGACACGCAGCTCGGGGTCAGGCAGGCGGAGACCGCTGCCGACCGGCGGGACGCTCTGCGGCTCAAGGCGGAGACCTATTTCCTCGCCCAGTTCTTCGTCGCCTACCAGCCGGACCCCGCGCTGCTCTGGCGGGTTGCCGACCGAGGCATGAACGCCGCGCAGGAGTCCGAGGACCCTCATGCCATCGGTGTCGCTGCCTGGCTGTCCGCTCAGGCGCACCGCGACTCCGGCCAGTACGACGAGGCCGACGATGTGGTCCAGCAGGTACTGCGACTGCTGGAACCCGGGTTGGCGGACGCTCCGGTGGAAGTCCGGGCGATCGTCGGCGCGTTGCGGGCAGAAGCTGCTCTGACTGCCGCGAAGCGGCGTGAGACGGGTGCCGCTTGGGGGTGGTGGGAGCGAGCGGAACGTGTGGCCAAGGAGCTTCCGGCCGGCTACTTCCACCGGGTGACGAGCTTCGGGCGGCCGGTGATGGGCGCGCACGGGGTGACCGTCGCGGTGGAACTGAGGACCGGCGGTGAGGCGGTGCGGCAGGCGGCCGGCTCGGAGACGGCGGTCATCCCGTCACTGCCGCGCAGGGCACGACACCGGATCGAGCAGGCCCGCGCCTACCAGCTCGACGGGCAGCCGGACGTGGCGCTGGCGACGTTGGAACAGGCTCATGCGGTGGCACCGGAGACGACCCGGTACAACGGCTACGCGCGGGCCATCGTGTTGGAGGAGGCGGCGTCGCGGCTGCCGGAGAGGCGGCAGCGGGCCAGCCGACTGGCAGTGGACATCGGCCTGTTGGCCGCTTAGGCGGAAGGGGCCCGAACCGGGCCCCTTCTTCCCGGCATTCGTCCCTACCGTCGTAGTTCATCACCCTGAAGACGGTAGGGAGTGGCCGCATCATGTGCAGCTGTGCCTGCGACGAGACCTCGCACACCCTTGTGGTGGCGGAACCCAGTACGGATCTGCTCGACCGGGCGTTGGCCGGCTGGGAGCGCTTCCTCGGCACGTTCGAGGCGGCGTCCGATGAGTGAGTGCTACGAGTACGTGCCGCACCGCCTCCTCCGGCAGCGTGTGCGCGACATCGCATCGGGCGTCGAGGGCGTGCTGATGGCCGTGATCAACGAGAACGTCTCCGACACCGGTATCGAGCGCTGGATCGAGCTCGCCTACATCCGTGGTGCCTGCGGTCGCGAATTCACCACGGCCGTCACCAACGTCGAACCCGCCCACGTACCGTCCTGTGAATGACTACCGAGATCCGGCATGGTGTCGAGGACGACCTCGAAGAGCTGACCCGCATCTACAACCACTACGTCATCGAGACGCCGATCACCTTCGACACCGACCCGTTCACCCCCGAACAGCGGCTGCCGTGGCTGCTGGCCCATCCTGCGTCGGGGCCGCACCGGCTCCTCGTGGCCGAGGAAGGTGGAAAGCTCCTCGGCTACGCGACGAGCAGCGCCTTCCGCCCCAAGCCGGCGTACGCCACCTCCGTGGAGACCAGCGTCTACCTGGCACCCGAGCACGTCGGCCGCGGCGTCGGCGGCCTGCTGTACACCTCGCTGTTCGAGGCGCTGGAACAGGAGGACGTCCACATGGCCCTCGCCGGAATCGCCATGCCCAACGACGCGTCCCAGCGCCTCCACGAACGCTTCGGCTTCCGGCACGTCGGCAGTTTCGAACAGGTGGGACGGAAGTTCGGACGCTTCTGGGACGTGTCCTGGTACCAGAAGACGATCACGCGAGCTTGAGCACGCTCTTCACACCGGCGTGGTCGGAGGGCCACAGGCCCGACGGGGTGCGCTCGGCCTGGGTGTCGCCGACGGTGTGGGCCGACCGGGCGGTGATGTGGCCCCGGAAGAGGACGTGGTCGATGCGCCGGGTGAGGGTGGAGAAGGGGTTCCGCAGGTCCGGGGCCTGGTGAGCGGTCAAGCCGAGGTTGTGGTGCCGGGTGGCGGTCCAGGCGTCCTTGAAGCCCGCGGCCACGAGACGGGCGTAGCTCTGGGTCCCGCTGCCGTCGGCGTCCGAGTTGAGGTCGCCGAGGAGCACGGTGGGCAGTGTGGTGTTCAGGGGGCCGGTGAGAAGTTCGCCGGCCTGGGCCTCCTGGACGGCCGCCGAGCCGGGTTCGAGGTGGGTGGTGACCACCCGGGCGGTGCGGCCGTGCACGGTGGCGTCGGCCGCCACCCAGCCGCGCTCGACCCGCAGGGGCGGATTGGGCGGGCAGCCCAGCACGGGACGGCAGATCGGCAGGAAGGCCTGGAAGTGGCCGGTCTGCGCATTGGCCACGGGGACGTCGGCGCGGGCCAGGAGCACGTCCCGGTCGGTGAGCCGGATGTCCTGCAGCCCGTTCGGCGTGGACCGCGGGGCTTCGAAGTCGCTGCCGACGGTGACCTCCCCCACGACCTTGTAGTGCTTGCCCCGGGTGGCGAGCGCCTTGAGCAGGATCTTCAGGAAGTCGTACTCGACATGCGTGGCGCTGCCCGGCCCCGCAGGCGTCTGGCTCCGCCACAGCACGGCTTCCTGCAGCCCCACGAGGTGGGGGTCGGCGTGGACGATTTCCTCGGCCAGCGCCTGGGCCCGTTCGGGGAAGTTCGTCGCCTGGACGTTCGCGTAGGCCGCGGTCACCGCCGCGATGAGGCCCTGCGGGGTCGTCGCCGCGAGCACCGGCCCGGGGTCGGCCCCCAGGTACAGATTGCGTGTCAGCACTCGCAACTCGGCGGGCGGATTGGCGGCCGAGGCCGCGGACCCGGGCGCGAGCAGCGCGAGCGCGCACAGGAGGGATGTGAACCAACGGCGTGTCATACGGGCGACCCTTCCGGTGGAAACCAGGCGAACGCCCCGAATCTAGGCTGAAGGCCGCAATGCGGCGATCCGACCGTAGGCCGCCCGGCCTACGCCTGCCGCCATTCAGCGCCTGCCGTGCCCGGAGGGGGTTCTACGCATCATTTGGTGCAGGTATCAGCCCCAGACGGTCGTCGGTCGTCGGTCGCCGAGAAAGGAGGAGCGCGTAGCGATCTGTCGCGTCCATGTTTTCCGGGCGGTTCTGTTCGTCCTCTGGTGCGGGTATCAGCCACAGGCGGCCGCCGGCCGCTGAGACGGGAGGAGCGCGTAGCGATCTGTCGCGCCTGGCGGCTCCGAGGGAGGTCCTGATCAACCTCGCGTGCGGGTAGTCGCTCCCCTGGCCCGGAATCGGGACTGGACGGGCCCGGATGCCCGGCGGGCCGGCCCCCGGCCCCTCGCCTGGTCCCTGAGACGCCCGTCCCTCCAACTATCGACCGTGCCGTTTCTTTGGGGGTTTCCCGGCAGTCTTTCGGCTTTCCGGTTCGGGTCGGTCGGTCAAGGGTCGCCGAAGGCGATCACGAAGTGACGCGACGAAGGAGCGCCCTTGAGGGACCGGCCCGAACCGGAAGGACGATGGGACTGACGGGAAGCCCCCAACCCTCCCTGAGACCGCCCCGCTACGACTCCGCCCCCGCACCCCCGCCCCCCAGCAGGCGGGCCTTCGCCCTGCTGAACTCCTCCCGGGTCAGCAGCCCCTCCCGGGTCAGGTCCGCCAGTTGGTTCAGCTCCGTCACCAGGCTGCCGGGCAGCGGTGGAACCGCCGGAGCCCCCGGGCCGGGGGCGGAGGGGGCTTCCGCCGGAGCCGGCTGCGGTTCTTCCTCGGCGGTGGGAGCCGGGGGGCCGGGCTCCCCCTCCCAGGGCGACTCCTCCCGGTGCTCCCCGTCCCCCACCCGGTCCCCGAACTCGTCCCTGACCCGGTCCCCGAACTCGTCCCCGTACTCGTCCCCGAAGCCCTCCACCACCGCCTCCCCGGTGTCCTCCGCCTGCGCCCACTCCGCCGCGCCCGCCGCCCGGCGCAGCAGGCCGCGCAGGAGGGGCCGGCCCGCCGGGCGGACCGCCGCCTTGACCGTGTCACCCACCGGACGGATGAACATCACGCCGCCCCCACCCGCTCTGCCGGGATCCGGACCGAGCCGACGATCCGCCCGCCCGCCGCCCGTACGGCGACGGCCGCGTCCTGGGCCCAGACGTGTTCGACCACCAGCAGCAGCGCGCAGCTGCCCCGGTCCAGGAGCTCGGCCGCCTCGCGGACGTCCTCCGGGCCGATCAGCCGGGCCACGTCCCGGCCCGCCAGGATGCCCTGCAGCTCCACGAACTCGTCGAACTCCGCCGCCAGTACCTCCCCCGAGGCGGTCTTCGTCGTGACGAGGCCGTCGATCAGCCGGACCACCCCGGTCTTGCGCAGTCCCATCACGGCCTCGACCGCCGGGACCCGGAGCTGCTCCTCCGGGAAGGCGAGGACGATGAATTCCACAGGTCCCATGAGCCGGGGCTCCTCACTTCTGAGCGTTCTGCCTGACCGTTCCTGCCTGACCGTTTCTGACGACTCTTCGGCACCCTATGACATAACCGGACATACCAGCCGCGACCTTGCTACGTTTCCCCATATGACCGCTCTGACGGCGAAGGTGACGGAGCCCGCTCCGCCGCCGCCCCCCGACGCCCGCGCCGCCAAGCGCCGCGGCATCGAGCTGACGCTCCTCGCGGGCGCGGTCCTGATCTCCGTACTCGGACACCTCTACGTCGGCCTCGCCGCGGACGGCCGGACCAACCGGGCCCCCGCCGCCGCCCCCTACGCCGCCGGGCTCGGCGGGGCCGCGCTGCTCGCGCATCTGGCCGTGCGGCTCAGGGCCCCGTACGCCGATCCGCTCCTGCTGCCCATCGCCGTCCTGCTCAACGGGCTCGGCCTGGTGCTCATCCAGCGCCTCGACCTGGCCACCCCCGGGGCGCCCGGGGCGGAGGACCAGCTGCGGTGGTCGGCGCTCGGGGTGGTCCTCTTCGTCCTCGTCCTGTTCCTCCTGCGCGACCACCGCATCCTCCAGCGGTACGCCTACCTCTCCGTCGCCGCCGCCCTCACCCTCATGCTGCTCCCCGTCTTCTTCCCGGCCGTCAACGGCGCCCACATCTGGATCCGCTTCGCCGGGCTTTCGTTCCAGCCGGGGGAGCTCGCGAAGATCCTGCTCGCCCTGTTCTTCGCCGCCTACCTCGCCGCGAACCGCACCGCCCTCGCCCTCACCGGGCGCCGGCTCTTCTGGAAGCTCCGCCTCCTGCCCGGCCGGGTGCTCGGGCCGATCCTCGCGATCTGGCTGCTCAGCGTCGGCGTACTCGTCCTGGAGCGGGACCTCGGGACCTCGCTGCTCTTCTTCGGCCTCTTCGTGATCATGCTGTTCACCGCGACCGGGCGGATCGGCTGGATCGCCATCGGGCTGCTGCTCGCAGCCCTCGGGGCGTACGCCGTCGGGACTCTCGAACCCCACGTCCACAGCCGGGTCCAGGACTGGATGAATCCTTTCGCCTCCATCGAGCGCGGCGACGGCCCCGGCCAGCTCGCCCAGTCCCTCTTCGCCTTCGCCGCGGGCGGCCTGCTCGGCGCCGGCCTCGGCCACGGCCAGTCGTTCCTCATCGGCTTCGCCGCCAAGTCGGACTTCGTCCTCGCCACCGCCGGAGAAGAGCTCGGCCTCGTCGGCCTCACCGCCATCCTGCTCCTCTACGGGCTCCTCGTGTCCCGGGGCTTCCGCGCCGGACTCGCCCTGCGCGACCCCTTCGGGCGGCTGCTGGCCACCGGGCTCGCCTCGATCGTCGCCCTCCAGGTGTTCGTCATCGCGGGCGGCGTCACCGGTCTGATCCCGCTCACCGGCATGGCCATGCCCTTCCTCGCGCAGGGCGGCTCCTCCGTGGTCACCAACTGGATCATCGTCGCCTTCCTCGTCCGGCTCAGCGACAGCGCCCGCAGACCCAGACCCGGCCCCGATCCCGGCCCCGATCCCGGCCCTGATCCCGGCCCCGATCCCGGCCCCGGCGCAGGGGAGGCCGCCGCGTGATCCGCTACATCCGCTGGTGCGCGTACTTCTGTGCCCTGCTGCTCGCCGCCCTGCTGGCCAACGTGGCCCGGGTGCAGGTGTGGGAGTCCGCCGCCTACGGCGCGAACCCCGCCAACAAGCGCCCCGCCATCGAGCGCTACGCCGAACCGCGCGGCGACATCCTGGTCGACGGCCGGCCCGTCACCGGCTCCCGCGACAGTCGCCAGCTGCTGCGCTACGAGCGGACCTACACCGACGGCCCGCTCTACGCGCCCGTCACCGGCTTCTCCTCACAGACGTACGGGACCAGCTTCGTCGAGCGCGCCGAGGACGCCGTCCTCTCCGGCACCGACCCGGGGCTGTCCGTCTTCCCCCTCTGGTACGACCTCTCGCGCGGCCGCCCCGGCGGCGGCGACGCCGCGACCACCCTGCGCGCCGCCGTGCAGCAGGCCGCGTACCGGGGTCTCGGCGGCAAGCGCGGCGCGGTCGCCGCCGTCGAGCCGGCCACGGGCAGGATCCTCGCCCTGGTCAGCAGCCCCTCCTACGACCCAGGGGTGCTCTCCGGCACCGGTACGCGGGTCAAGGCGGCCTGGGAGCGGCTGAACGCGGACCCCACCCGGCCGATGCTCAACCGGGCGCTGCGCGAGACCTACCCGCCGGGCTCCACCTTCAAGATCGTGACGGCGGCCGCCGCCCTCGACGCGGGCGTGGTCACCGACGTCGACGCCCCGACCCGGACCCCGGACCCGTACCCGCTGCCCGGCACCAGCACCCTGCTGCCGAACGCGGCCACGGGCTGCGCGGAGGCCTCGATGGCGGAGGCGGTGCAGTGGTCCTGCAACACGGTGATGGCCGACATCGGGGTGCGGGTCGGGCTGCGCGGGATGGTGGAGGCGGCGGAACGCTTCGGGTTCAACGACGAGGGGCTGCGGGTGCCGTCGTGGGTGTCGCGGTCGAACTTCGACACCGACATGAGCCCGGACCAGCTGGCGCTGTCCTCGATCGGGCAGTTCAACACCAAGGCCACCCCGCTGCAGATGGCCATGGTCGCGGCGGCCGTGGCCAACGGGGGCGAGATCCGCACCCCCTACCTGGTGGAGCGCACGACCCAGGACGACGGCTCCCTGGTGCGGCGTACCGACCGGCGCACCCTGAGCCGGGCGATGAGCCCGGCCACGGCGCTGCGCGTGCAGGAGCTGATGGTGAAGGTGGTGGAGGACGGTACGGGGCGCAACGCGGCGATCCCGGGCGCGCTGGTCGGCGGCAAGACCGGGACCGCGCAGCACGGCGTCGGCAATGCCGGTACCCCCTACGCCTGGTTCATCGCCTGGGCCCGCGGGCAGGACGCGCCGCAGCCGGCGGTGGCGGTCGCGGTGGTGGTCGAGGACGCCTCGGCGGTACGCGGGGACATCAGCGGCAACGGCGCGGCGGCCCCGATCGCGCGGGCGGTGATGGAGGCGGCGCTGCGGCCGGCCACCCCCTAGCCCGCGGGCGCTCGCCGTCAGAGCCGCGCGCCCGCGCCGTCAGGCCCGCGCACGCTCGCCGTCAGGCCCGCCATGCTCGCCGTCAGCCCTGCGCGCCCTCCTGGATGGCGGCCTCCACCTCCGCCACCCGCTCCCGCTCCTCGGCGGCGAAGCGCTCGCGGTCCAGCGACTCGGCGATCTCCTCGTCCTGGGCCATCAGCAGGTCGAGGTTGGAGTCGCCCATCTCGAAGACGCCCATCTCCAGGTACGCCTTCTGCAGCCGGTCCCCCCACAGCCCGATGTCCTTGACGCACGGCACGATCCGGCTGAACAGCAGCTTGCGGAACAGGTGCAGGAACTCCGACTGCTCGGTGTACTCCACCGCCTCCCGCCTGGGGATGCCGAAGTTCTCCAGCACCTCCACCCCGCGCAGCCGGTCGCGCATCAGGTAGCAGCCCTCGATGACGAACTCCTCGCGCTCGCGCAGTTCGGCGTCCGTGAGCTGCTTGTAGTAGTCGCGCAGCGCCATCCGCCCGAAGGCGACGTGGCGGGCCTCGTCCTGCATCACGTACGCGAGGATCTGCTTGGGCAGCGGCTTGTCCGTCGTGTCGCGGATCATCCCGAAGGCGGCCAGCGCCAGCCCCTCGATCAGCACCTGCATGCCGAGGTAGGGCATGTCCCAGCGGGAGTCGCGCAGGGTGTCGCCGAGCAGCCCCTGGAGGCTGTCGTTGATCGGGTAGAGCATCCCCACCTTCTCGTGCAGGAAGCGCCCGAAGATCTCGGCGTGCCGGGCCTCGTCCATGGTCTGGGTGGCGGAGTAGAACTTCGCGTCCAGGTCCGGCACGGACTCGACGATGCGCGCCGCGCACACCATCGCGCCCTGCTCGCCGTGCAGGAACTGGCTGAAGTTCCAGGCGCTGTAGTGCCGGCGCAGTTCGCCCTTGTCCCGCTCGGTCATCTTCGCCCAGTGCCGGGTGCCGTGGAGGGTCAGCGTCTCGTCGGGGGTGCCGAGGGGGTCGTACGGGTCCACCTCGATGTCCCAGTCGATGCGCTTGGCGCCGTCCCACTGCTTGTCCTTGCCCTTCTGGTACAGCGCGAGGAGGCGGTCGCGCCCCCCGTCGTACTCCCAGCTGAAGCGGGCCGCGCCGGAGGCGGGGACCGGCCACACGGTCTCGTCCGGGGCCTGGGTGTAGAGCTCGTGCGTCGACACTGACGCCTCCTCGTCTCGCGTACTGCGTCTCGCGTACTGCCTTGCGGGAGTGGACAGTTGGCAGAGTCACACGTTGGTAGACGTGGGGTCAACAAGTCGCGCGCGAGGGATTGACGGCCTTGCTGACAAGGAGTCTCATAAGGGGTGACCGCAGGTAACCCCACAGGTGACCCAGACAGGCAACCCGACCGCGAGGTGCCCGAAGCCATGACGACAGTGACGGAACGAGCCGCGCTGAGGGACGCCCTCGGCCTCCTCAAGGACCGTGAGCAGATCGCCGAACGACTCCTCGAATCCTCCGCCAAGCACTCCTTCGACCCCGACCGGGAACTCGACTGGGACGCCCCGCCGATCGACGGCAAGTACTACTGGCCGCCCGAGCTGCTCTCCCTCTACGACACCCCGATGTGGAAGAAGATGGGCGAGGAGCAGCGCATCGACCTCTCCCGCCACGAGGCCGCGTCCCTCGCCTCCCTCGGCATCTGGTTCGAGATCATCCTCATGCAGCTCCTGGTCCGGCACATCTACGACAAGTCGCTGACCAGCAACCACGTCCGCTACGCACTCACCGAGATCGCCGACGAATGCCGGCACTCCATGATGTTCGCCCGCATGATCCAGAAGGGCGGAGCCCCCGAGTACCCGGTCACCCGGCTCAACCACAACCTCGCCCGCATCCTCAAGACCGTCTCCACCACCCCCGGCTCCTTCGCCTGCACCCTCCTCGGCGAGGAGATCCTCGACTGGATGCAGCGCCTCACCTTCCCGGACGAGCGCATCCAGCCCCTCGTCCGCGGCGTCACCCGCATCCACGTCATCGAGGAGGCCCGGCACGTCCGCTACGCCCGCGAGGAACTGCGCCGCCAGATGCTGACCGCCCCCCGCTGGGAGCAGGAACTCACCCGGATCAGCTGCGGCGAGGCCGCCCGCGTCTTCTCCGTGGCCTTCGTCAACCCCGCCGTCTACGAGAACGTCGGCCTCGACCGGCGTGAAGCCGTCGCCCAGGTCAAGGCCAGCGGCCACCGCCGCGAGGTCATGCAGGCCGGCGCCAAGCGGCTCACCGACTTCCTCGATGACATCGGCGTCCTGCGCGGCGTCGGCCGTCGGCTCTGGCGCAGCTCCGGCCTCCTCGCCTAGACGGGTCGTCTACTCTGCGGGCATGACCGTACGGGCGTACCGCAGGCTGAGCGTCGAGGAGCGGCGCGCCCAACTCCTCGACGCCGCGCTGTCGTTGTTCGCGCACCGCGCCCCGGAGGAGATCTCCCTCGACGACGTCGCAGAGGCCGCGGGCGTCTCCCGCCCGCTGGTCTACCGCTACTTCCCGGGCGGCAAACAGCAGCTGTACGAAGCCGCGCTGCGCTCGGCCGCGGACGTCCTCGAACTGTGCTTCGCCGAACCCCAGACCGGCCCGCTCACCCAGCGGCTGTCCCGCGCCCTGGACCGCTACCTGGCCTTCGTCGACGAACACGACGCCGGCTTCGCCGCGCTGCTCCAGGGCGGCAGCGTCGTGGAGACCTCCCGCACCACGGCCACGGTGGACGGCATCCGCCGCGCCGCCGCCGAGCAGATCCTCCTCCACCTCGGCGTCCCCACCCCGGGCGCACGGCTGCGGATGATGGTCCGCACCTGGATCACCGCCGTCGAGGCCGCCTCCCTGATCTGGATCGACGAGGGCAAACAGCCCGACGCCGCCACCCTCCGCGACTGGCTGGTGGACCAGTTCATCGCCCTGCTCACCGCCACGGCCGCCACGGACCCGGAGACGGCCTCCGCCGCCCGCGCGGCCCTCGCCCTGGAACGCCCGGACGGCCCGGCGGGCGTCCTGGCCCGCCGCGTCATCCCGGTGGTCTCCGAGGCCGCCCACCTGCTGTGACACTGGTGGGGTGAGAAGCGAACCGACCCCCTTCGAGGGCGGGCCGATGGACGGCCGCGTCCTCCCGATCCTCGTGGGCCCGACGGGCCACCCGCCGAAGTGGTACGAGATCCCGGTCCCGGCAGCGGACGGCGGCCCCCCGACGGTACTGCTGTACGAGCGCGTGCCGTCGGGGTACACGAAGCGGCTCGGGCTGCAGAAGGGGTGGAAGTACACCTACTCCCCGACGGGTGAAAAGCCGAAGCTCCGCTGGCCGTGGACAAAGCCCCGCAGCGGCCGCTGACCCACCGACGGGGCCCCGGGAGCGTGTCCGAGCGGACCCGCCTCACAGCCGGTTCGGGGGTTTCCCGTCAGTCCCATCGTCCTTCCGTGTCGTGCCGGCCTGTCAAGGGCGCTCCTTCGTCGCGTCGCTTCGCGATGTCGCTTCGCTCCACCCTTGACAGCCCGACCCGCCCCGGAAAGCCGAAAGACTGCCGGGAAGCCCCCGAAGGAACGGCACGGTCCATCATTGGAGGAGCGGCCGTGTCAGCGATGAGGCGAGGGGCCGGGCGCCGGCCCGCCGGGCATCCGGGCCCCCACATCTGCGATTCGGGACCGAGGGCGCGACTACCCGTACGAGAGGCCGATCAGAGCAGCCCAGGCGGCGTCCGGCCGCGTCGGATCGCTACGAGCTCCTCGTCTCTCAGCGTCCGGCGACCGCCTTGGGCTGATATCCGCACCAGAAGGCGAAGAGAGCAGCCCAGGCGGCGGATGGGCGCGCCGGATCGCTACGCGCTCCTCCCGGCTTGGCGTCGGACGGCCGTCTTGGGCTGGTGTGGGGTGCGATCGGGGCGGACGAAGGCCTTCGAGGAGCAAACAACGCCTCCCGGAGGCCCTTTGGCCGCTTGTCGGGGGGTGGGGGGGGGGTGTTTCCCCCCCCCCCCCCCCCAAACAACACCCCCCCCCCCCCCACCCCCCCCCCACCCCCCCCCAAAACAGAAGGGTTAGTCTGTTGTTTCCTCCACCCCCCCC
>NZ_JBWKEZ010000085.1:0-18209 GCF_056434525.1 Streptomyces sp. NPDC044002 | reverse complement strand
GTGGGGTGGGGTGAGATAGGGGCGAAAGAAGCCTTTGGGGGACAAAAAACCCCCTCAGGGCTTCTTTTTGCCCCCTTTGAGGGCTTGGGGCGCCCCCCCCCCCCCCCCGCCCCCCGACAGAGCAGCATCCGACCCCACAACAGCCCCCCATACATAGCCAAAAGGGGCACGTTGGCCTTGTGTGACCCATGACCAGCCCAAGACGGCGGCCGGCCGCCGAGATCTGGGAAGCGCGTAGCGATCTGACGCGCCCGTCCGCCGCCTGGGCTGCTCTGTTCGTCTTCTCGTGCGGGTATCAGCCCCAGACGGGCGCCGGACGCCAAGCGATGAGGAGCGCGTAGCGATCTGTCGCGCCTGGGGGCTTCCACGGGGGCTGTGGTCGGCCTCTCGTGCGGGTGGTCGCGCCCCTGGCCCGGAATTGCGACTGGTGGGGGCCCGGATGCCCGGCGGGCCGGCCCCCGGCCCCTCGCCCATCACTGAGGGACCCGCCCCTCTCCCATGGACCGTGCCGTTTCTTTGGGGGTTTCCCGGCAGTCTTTCGGCTTTCCGGTTCGGGTCGGTCGGTCAAGGGTGGCCGAAGGCCATCGCGTAGCGACGCGACGAAGGAGCGCCCTTGAGGGACCGGCCCGAACCGGAAGGACGATGGGACTGACGGGAAGCCCCCAACCAGCCCTGAGACCGCCCCAGGGCCTACCGCCCCCGGTACCCCGCCCCGCAGCCGAAGTCGGCCACCGCCCTGCGCCCCCGAGCCCCCGCCCCCCGGTCCGGCCTGGCGGTTGAAGCCGGCCGTCACGGCCCGACGCACCCACCCGCACCCAGGGAGGCGGGTGGGCAACCCCCGCCCCACCCCAGGGGGTCGAGGGGGAGATAGCGGGCCCGTACCGCACCCCCCACCCCACCCCGCCCAACCCCACCCCCCGGCTAGGCCACCGGCAGGGTCAGTACCGCCTCCGCGCCGCCGCCCCGGGCTCGGCGGAACTCCAGGCGGGCGCCGATGGCCTCCGCCTGGCCCGCTGCGATCGTCAGGCCCAGGCCGTGTCCCTTGCCCCCGCTGCGGAAGCGCTGCGGTCCGTCCGCGAGGAGGTACTCGGGGTACCCGTCGCCGTGGTCCCGTACCGTCACCACCGGGCCGTCCACCGTGAGCACCACCGGGGCCCGCCCGTGCTTGTGGGCGTTGGCGAGGAGGTTCCCGAGCACCCGTTCCAGCCGCCGCCGGTCGGTCTCCACGTGCGCGTCCCGCACCACGACCACCTCGGTCTCCAGCCCCGACGCCCGCACCACCCGCCGGGCCAGCCGCTCCAGCTGGTGCAGGTCGGTGTCGACCCGCTCGTTGCCCGAGTCCAGCCGTGAGATCTCCAGCAGGTCCTCCGTCAGCTGCCGCATCGTGCGCACCCGCTCCCGTACCAGCTCCGTCGGCCGTCCCTCCGGCAGCAGTTCCGAAGCCGCCTGCAGGCCCGTCAGCGGTGTGCGCAGCTCGTGCGCGACGTCCGCCGTGAACCGCTGCTCGCTCTGCAGTTTCCGCTGGAGGGTCCCGGCCATGGTGTCCAGCGCGCCCGCCACCGTCGACACCTCGTCCTGGTGCCGTGAGGGGTCCTCCGTGCGGGGGTCGCCGACCCGCGCGTCCAGGTCGCCCTGGGTGATCCGGCGTGCGACCGTCGCCGTCTGGTGCAGCCGCCGCGTCACCCGTGTCACCGCGAAGGCGCCGACCAGCACGGTGCCGCCGAGGGCCAGCACGGAGGATCCGATGATCGCGTTGTCGAGGCCCCGGATGGTTCCCGCGCTCTGCCCGTAGTCGATGAGGGTGGCCAGGGCCTTCCCGTCGGCCGGGGCCGCCGCCCACATCACCGGCCGCCCGCCGGCTTCGCCGATGACCGTCCCGCGCCGGCCGCTCAGCGCGAGTGTGCGCAGCTCCGGCGGCAGCCCCGCCGGGTCGAGTCCGGACTGCGGCGGCAGGGTCTCGCCCGCCTCGTACGCGTACGAGGCCTCGTCGAGCTTGTCCAGCGCCTTGTCCCGGGCCGCCGCCACCGTCTGCCGGGTCACCTCCACGTGCACCAGTACGCCCAGCACCGCCGCGAGCGCGCAGCACATCACCACGATGAAGCAGGCGGACTTCCAGGTCAGCGTGGCCGTCCACGCCGGCAGCCACGCCCTCACGGCGCGCCCGGAGAACTGTTCGAAGGTGTCGCCGCCGACGGGGCCGCCGACGACGCCGCCGCCCCGGCCGGCACCCGTACGATCTGCTCGCGCTCCGGCAGCATCGTCCGCTGCTTCGCGTCCCAGGACCAGGCGGTGATCAGCTCGTAGCCGGGGTTGCCGCTCGGCACGCGCAGGATGACGTCCCGTCCCGCCAGCTCCACGCTGATCACGGTCTCGGTGGTGGCCATGATCCGGTTGATCCGGCCGCCGGCATCCACGGTGTACACGCGTACGGACATCATCCTGTCGGGCAGCTCGATGCCGATCACCAGCTCGTCCTTGCCGTTACCGGTGAGGTCCCTGTAGTACGGCTGCCGCACCGGGCACGCGGACGGGTCCTGGCCGATCTTCCCGCAGGCGCGGATCGCGGCGGCGGTCTCCGCGGGCATGCCGTCCGCGCCGACGCTGATCTCCGGATGCGCGCGCAGCTCCGCCTGCACCAGGGCGACCGGGTCGACCTCGTGCACGTTCTGGCCGGTGATCTTCGGCAGCCCCCGTACGTACTCCGGCGGCGCGCCCCCCGGATCGGCGGGCGGTACCTCGGCGCCCTTCCGCTCGGGCCACAGGTGTACGGGGCCGCTGGCGGTCGGGGTCGGCCCGGCGGAGGCGAGCCCGCCGGTGTTCCCGCAGCCGGCGGCCAGCGGCAGCAGCAGGGCCGCCACCAGCAGTGCTGCGGGGGAGGGCGTGCGCACGTGCGGGCCCTCCTCTGAACGCGGCCGGTCGGCGGTGGTCGATATCCAGCCAACCCTATGCGCAGCTCGACCGCATTTGTCGCCCAGAGGCGCTGATCAGCCGTCCGTACGCCCGCGCCGCAGCATCGCGAAGCCCAGCCCGGCGGCGCCGACGGCCGCGATCCCGCCGCCCGCGGCGAGCAGCAGCACGCCGTCACCGGGCCCGTCGGCCAGCGTGTTCAGCCGCAGCGCCTCGGCGGTGCCGGGGGCGCCGGAGCCGCCCTTGGCCGGGGTGCCGGCCGGGCTGCCGACCGGGGTGCCGGCCGGGGTGTCCAGCGACGCGGGCACGACCTGCCCGGGGGCGCCGCCCGCGCCGTGCCGGGTCCCGGTCTTGTGGCCGTCACCGGCGACGGCGTGGGAGCCGCCCCCGGGCACGGTGTCGCCGACCCAGGAGGACAGCCGCCCGTCGGGCCGCAGCGCGGCGTGCAGCTCACCGGCGGCGCCGACCCCGGTGGACCCGTCGCGGCTGGTCAGGGTGGCGACCTTGGAGCCGGCGCGCAGGATCTCGGCCTGGTATGCGTCCTTCGCGAGGCGGTACACCTTCGCGGTCGACCGGCCGTCGGCGAGGGAGATGCTGCTGACCAGGGTCCGCTGCGCGCCGGAGGCGGCCGGCGCCCCGTCGGCGAGCGCGGCGGCGGTCGGCAGTGCCAGGAGTGCGCCGGCGCATGCGGTCACGGCGGTGGCGCGAACGATGGTGCGGCGGCGGGCGGTTTCCACGGGATTCCCTCGGCAAATGATCAGGGTCTGGCGCTTCCAGACGGCACAAAAGTAGGGCCCGGCCGTTGCGGTAGGGCGATGGCCTTGTAACAGGAAGGCAGCAGGGACCCGACGGAGCTGTTACACAACCGAGGGATTGCCCGGGGGCGCGGCGCCTGCTCCCATGGACGGCGGGGGTGAGGCCGATGCGCGGACTCAAGGTCCTTCCGAGCGGCCGGCCCGGCCGCGGCCGGCTCTACGTCAACCGGCCCGACGGCCAGGCCGTGGCCTGGTACGACCGGCAGGCCAACCGGATCAGCGTCCTGGCGGACGACCAGCGCGAGGCGGTCCTCGCCGTCCTGCACCCGTACCTGACCCGCGGCTGGACCATCGGCCCGCCCCCGGTGCCCACCCCCGCCGAGCTGCGCGGCCTGAGCCTGCCGCCCGACCGGGACCTCGCCCCGAACCGGCCCGGCGAGACCTTGCTGGGCGAGTTGGCGTACGGCTCCCAGGGCAACCGGGCCCGGCACCGGATGCGGCAGGAGCTCCAGGCCCGGCAGCGCACGGGCGCGGAGGTCGACCTGCTGGAGGCCTCCGACTGGCGGGCCCTGCACGACGTGCCGCTGCCCGGCCTGGGGCTGCTGGACCACCTGCTCATCGGCCCGCCGGGCGTCCTCGCCGTCCGTACGGTCCCGGGCCGCCGCCAGCGCGCCCAGGTCGGGGACCTGTTGCTGACGGTGGGCCGGGCCGAGCCCCGCCCGGACCCCCGCTGGATCCGCCGGGCGGCGGCCTGTGCCGCCCGGGTGCTGGCCGCGCCGGTCACCCCGGCCCTGGCCCTGGCCGACGCCTCCCGGGTGGAGGTGGCGCCGACGCAGCGCGACGTCCTGGTCCTCCAGCCGCCGACCCTGACGACCCTCCTGCGGGGTACGCCGGCGACCCTCAAACCCCCGGAGATCGAAGCCCTCTTCGCCGTGGCCCGGGCCCGCCCGGCGTGGGCATAGGGGACTCGGGGGCGGCCCTCAGGCCGAACTCCGCTTGCGCGGCTCGGTCTTCTTCGCGGCGGCCGTCTTCTTCGAGGTGGCGGAAGCGGACTTGGCGGCGGTCGAGGCGGACTTCCTCGCCGTGGAGGTCGACTTGGCGGGCGTGGAGGCGGTCTTGACGGTCTTACGGGCCGTGGAGGTGGACTTCCTGGCAGCGGGAGCGGACTTCGTCGCTGCCGAAGTCGACTTCTTGCCGCCCGGCTTGGCGGAGGCGGACGAGGCCGTCGAGGCCGTCGAGGCCGCCGAGGTGGACTTCGTCGCGGTCTTCCTCCCCGCGGCGGCCGTCTTCCGCCCGGCGGTCCCGGCTGCCGTCGACTTCTTCCCGCCCACCTCCTTGGGCGGCGCGGCGGCAGCCGCCCCGCGCCGGATCGGGGTCACCTCCGCCTCCTTGCCGCCCTCACCCCCCTCGCCGCCCCCGTCGCCGCCCCGCGAGGCCCTGGCGGCCCGCACGCTGTTCTCCAGCGCCGCCATCAGGTCGATCACCTGCCCGCCGGCCGGCTCCACCACCGCCTCCGCGGGCTCGAACGCCCCGCCCGCCTTCGCCGCGATCATCGCCTCCACGGCCTCGCGGTAGTCGTCGTGCAGGGAGGCCATCTCCACCTCGCCCAGCGTCGCCATCAGGGCGTCGGCCAGGTCCAGTTCGGCTTCCCGTACGGACACCGAGGCCTCCGGGGCCACCCCCTCGGGCGCCCTGATCTCGTCCGGCCACAGCAGTCCGTGCATCGCGATCACGTCGTCGACGACCCGCAGCATGCCCAGCCGCTCCCGCCCCCGCAGCGCGTACTTGGCGATCGCCACCCGCCGGCTGCGCTTGAGCGCCTCCCGCAGCAGCGTGTACGGCTTGGCCGCCGTGGCCCCGTTCGCCGCGAGGTAGTACGCGGCGTCCATCTGGAGCGGGTCGATCTCGTCGGCGGGCACGAACGACACGATCTCGATCGTCTTCGCCGTCGCGATCGGCAGCTGCGCCAGGTCCTCCTCCGTGATCGGGATGATCGAACCGTCCGCCTCCTCGTACCCCTTGCCGATCTCGTCGGAGGACACCTCCTCCCCGTCCAGCTCGCACACCTTGCGGTAGCGGACGCGGCCGCCGTCGGTCACATGGATCTGACGGAAGGAGATCGAGTGGCTCTCGGTGGCGTTCACGAGCTTGATCGGGATGCTGACCAGGCCGAAGGAGATCGCCCCGTTCCAAATGGATCGCACGGTTCCTCCTGATTCGTGGCAATCTCATCGTATGACGCCGATCACGATGGTGGAGGGGCGTCGCATCGCGCTCAGCAACCTGGACAAGGTCCTCTACCCGGGGACCGGCTTCACCAAGGGCGAGGTGCTGCACTACTACGCCACCGTCGCGGACGCCCTCCTCGCGCACATCAAGGACCGCCCGCTGTCCTTCCTGCGCTATCCGGACGGCCCGGACGGCCAGCTCTTCTTCACCAAGAACCCGCCGCCCGGCACACCCGCCTGGGTGAAGACCACCCCCGTGCCCCGCTCCGAGGACGAACGGGCCGAACAGGTGGTCGTGTCCGACCTGGCGTCCCTGATGTGGGCGGCCAACCTCGTCGTCGAGTTCCACACCCCCCAGTGGCGGGCCGGCGCCCCCGCCGTCGCCGACCGGCTCGTGTTCGACCTCGACCCCGGCCCGCCCGCCACCGTCCTCGAATGCCGCGCCGCGGCCCTGTGGCTGCGCGAGCGGCTCGCCGCCGACGGCCTGACCGCGTACGCCAAGACCTCAGGCTCCAAGGGCCTCCACCTGGCCGTGGCGCTCGAACCGGTCCCCTCCGCGCGTGCCTCCGCGTACGCCAAGGCCCTCGCCCAGGAGGCCGAGGCCGCGCTCCCCGACCTGGTCGTGCACCGCATGGCGAAGGCGCTGCGCCCCGGCAAGGTCTTCGTCGACCACAGCCAGAACGCCGCCGCCAAGACCACCGCGGCCCCCTACACGCTGCGCGCGCGGCGCCTGCCGACCGTCTCCGCGCCCGTCTCCTGGGCGGAGGTCGAAGCCTGCCGCGATCCCCGCGACCTGGTGTTCCTCGCCGAGGACATCCCGCCCCGGCTGGCCCGCGACGGCGACCTCCTCGCCCCGCTGACCGACCCCGGACGGGCCGGGAGCCTGCCGTGACCCCGCCGGCCGTCCAGGTCGCGCTCGCCGCCGCCGTACGGACCCTGCCGCGGGCGGCGGGCCTGGCGTACGAGCCGAAGTTCGACGGCCACCGCATGGTCGTGCTGCGCACCGGGGAGGACGTGGTGCTCCAGGCCCGCTCCGGGCGGATCGTCACCGCCGCGTTCCCCGATCTGGCGGCGGCCGCACGGCAGTTGCCCGCCGGGACCGTGCTGGACGGGGAGGTGGTCGTCTGGCACGCCGGCCGCACGGACTTCGCGCTGGTCCAGCGGCGCGCGGCGGCGGCGAACGCGGCGCGGGCCGCGGTGCTCGCGCAGAGCCTGCCGGCCTCGTACGCCGCGTTCGACGTGCTGGAGCTGGCCGGGGTGGACGTACGCGGGCGCCCGTACGAGCGGCGCCGGGCCCTGCTGGTCGACCTGCTGCTGCCGCTGGGCCCGCCGCTCCAGCCCGTACCGATGACGACGGACCCGGAGCTGGCCGAGACCTGGTACGAGACCCTGCCCGCCAGCGGCATCGAGGGCCTGGTCGTGAAGCGGCTGGACCAGCCCTACCCCGCCGGGCGGCGCGCCTGGCGCAAGCTCCGGCACACCGACGTGCGGGACGCGGCGGTGATCGGCTACACCGGCACTCCGCGCCGCCCGCTGGCGCTCGTACTGGTCATGCCGGGGGAGGAGGACGAGGCGCCGCTGGTGTCGAGCCCGCTCTCGGCGGTGCTGCGCACGGAGCTGGCGGCGGCCGTCGCGGAACGCGGGGACGCGGGCACCGGCGGGGGCGTGGTCACGGCCATCGGGTTCGGAGAGGTGCCGTTCCGGCTTCTGGACCCCCCGCTGGCGGCCGAGGTCCGGCACACCGCGCTGCGCCACCCGCCGCCGGAGGTGCTGCGGCTGCGGACGGACCTCTGACCCGCGCGGGAGGCGCAGGTCAGAGGCCGGTGGCGGTGGCGGGGCGTTCAGGCGGGGGGTGTTCAGGCGTGCGCGCCGCGCCCCGCGTCGGGCGGTGCCCCGGGCTGCGGGTGCGGTCCCGGGCCCTCGGGCTTCTTGTAGCCGGACTCGCGCTCGGCCCGTACCTCGTCGGCATGGCTGGAGGTGGTGGAGCCGAAGTTCCCGTAGCCCTGCATCTCGTGCGGGCGCAGGCCGCCCTCGGGGATCTCCACCGGGTCACGCTCCTCGCGGACCTCGTGGACCGCCCCGCCCTCGGGCAGGTGCGGCTGGCTCTCCGGGGTGGGCGGCGGCGGCTCCTTCTCCCGGACCCGCTGGCCCAGCTTGAACCCGGCGAGCAGGACGCCGGCGATGACGATGCCGACGACGAAGAACCACGCGATGTCGGTCAGGATCTTGTCCACGCTGAGGATCGTGTCCATAGGGCCCATTTTCCCGCTTTTGCTACTTTTGCACGTGGGAGCAGCGCAAAGAATCCCCCCAATCCCCCCGGAAACCGACCCCGCCCCGGCCCCCACCCCGGCCCCTCACCGCCCCGGGGCGCGCACCGCCCCCTACTCCGAATGGATGAAGGGGGCGGTCACCGCTCACCGCAGCGGCCCGTCCGAGTCCCGCAGCCCCCGCGCGTCCCGGCCCCCGAGCACCCCGAGGATCTCGGCGCAGATGGCCAGCGCCGTCTCCGCCGGGGTCTTGGCCCCCAGATCCAGCCCGATCGGCCCGTGCACCCGCGCCAGGTCGGAAGCACCCAACCCGGCGGCCACCAGACCGTCCTGGCGCCGCGCGGTCGTCCGCCGGGAACCGAGCGCGCCGACGTACGGGATGCCCAGCGCGAGCGCGTTCCGCAGGGTCGGCACGTCGAAGTCCGGATCGTGGCTGAGCAGCACCAGACAGGCGGCGTCCCGGTGCGCGGCCAGCACCTTCTCGGCCTCCGCCGCGTCCTCTACCACGACGGACTCCCAGCCCAGCAGCGCCGACTGCGCGCCGATCACCTCGGCCAGCTCCCCGGTCCCGCCGATCACCACGTGCGGGGCCGACGGGTACGCCTCCACCAGCACCAGCCCGGACCCCCCGTACAGGGCGTCCCGCCCGGGCCGCCGGGTCCCCAGCAGCTCCCCGGCACGCCGCCCGGCGTCGTCGGCCGGCGCGTCGCCGGCCCGTACGACCTCGCTGACGGCGCCGTCCGCGCCCTCGCTGAGCCGGGTCACGAGCGCCACCCCGGCCCCGGTGCCCAGCAGCTCCCACCATTCGGCGGGGATCGCGGACAGCGGCTGCAGCAGCACCTCCGCCTGCCCGCCGCAGGTCAGCTTCGCCGCCGTGGCCTCGCCGGACCCGACCGACACCTCGCACACCCGCGCGGTCCGCCCGGCACCGCCCAGGGCCCCGGCCTCCGCCACCAGCTCGGCGTCGAACACCCCGCGGTACAGGGCCCCGACGCACTCCCCGCGGGCGTCCACGAGCACGGCCCCGGCGGGGTCCCGGGGCCCGAACCCCTGCTCGGTCACGGGCCGGGCCAGGAACGCCACCCGCCCCTCGGCCGTCCACTGCCGCGCCGTCTCCGCAAGCTCACGCATCCTCGTCGCCCCATCCTCTGTGCGCTCCCTCGCCGCAAAGCACCTGGTCAACGGGCACAAAGCGGCCTCGCGAACCACACTAGCCACGCCCCGGGCCGCCACCCATCCCCCGAACCCACAGACCCCGGCCCGTCGCCCTCGTACGGACCACCGGAACCGTCCACGAGTGGCCGCTCCGCCACCACCACGGAGAATCGAGGGAGCGAAGGGAAACTACCGCCCGTGCTCACCCTGAAACGCGCCTTCGACTCCCTCTCCGTGCGCAACTTCCGGCTCTTCTTCCTCGGCCAGCTCCTCTCGGTGACGTGCACCTGGATGATGGTGATCGCGCAGGACTGGCTGGTGCTGGAGCTGTCGGGCGACTCGGGCACGGCACTGGGCGTCGTCACCGCCCTCCAGTTCACACCGGTCCTCCTCCTCACCCTCTACGGGGGCCGGCTCGCCGACCGCCACAGCAAACGCCGCATCCTGGTCCTGGCGAACCTCGCATCGGGCACCCTCTCCCTGCTCCTGGCCCTATGGCTGATGCTCGGCGAGATCCACCTGTGGCACATCTGGCTCTTCGCCCTCCTCCTCGGCGCGGTCAACTCCGTCGAGGCACCCACCCGCATCGCCTTCGTCGGCGAGATGGTCGGCAACGAACTGCTCCCCAACGCGTCGGCCCTGAGCGGCGCCTACTTCAACGCCGCCCGGGTGGCCGGCCCGGCGGCCGCGGGCCTGCTCATCGCCCGCCTCGGCGTCGGCCCGGTCATCCTGCTCAACGCGTGCAGCTACCTGGCGGCCGTGGCGGGCCTCGCCCTGATGCGCCCCGCGGAACTCCACGGCCCGCCCTCCCGCCCGCCCGGCGCCCGGATCGCGGACGGCCTGCGCTACGTGGCCCGCCGCCCGGACCTGGTCCTCCCCCTCACCCTGGTCGGCGTACTGGGCCTGGCCGGCTTCAACTTCCAGCTGACGCTGCCGCTCCTGGCCAAGACCGAGTTCCACACCGGCTCGGCGGCCTTCGGACTGCTGAGCAGCTCCCTCGCGGCGGGCTCCCTGCTGGCCGCCTTCGCGGCGACGGCCCGCCGCACCCGCCCGACGGCGGCGGTGGTCACCGGCTCCGCCCTGGCCTTCGGCGCGACGGAAGCCCTCACGGGCCTGGCCCCCACCCTCCCCACGGCCTGCCTCCTCCTCTCGCTCACCGGCTTCGCGATGATGTACTTCGCCCAGGCGGCCAACCACCGCATCCAACTCGGCTCGGACCCCGCCTACCGCGGCCGCGTGATGGCCCTCTTCACCCTGATCTTCATGGGCACCACCCCCCTGGGCGCCCTCCTGACGGGCTGGCTCTCCGACCACTGGGGCCCCCGCTGGTCCCTCTCCACGGGCGGCCTCCTCTCCCTGACGGCTACGGCGCTTGCCCTGACGCTGACCCCGGCCTCCGAACCCACCCGCACCCTGGACAACTCCCGCACGTGAGAGGGGCGGCAGCCGGGGCGGCCGTATCGATCGCCCTGCACGAGGGAGGCCCCCGCCGACGACGGTTCACCCCTGCGGGGTGGCCTGCCGAAGCTACGCTGGCCGGGTGAAAGCGTGCACCGCCCTGACGAAGTGGCTCGCCACCCTCGACGCCGAGCGCCTGACCATCCTGCTGGAGGAGCGCGGACTGCCGCGCGCCGCCGAAGACCGGCGCATCACCACGCTCCCCGAGCTTGCCGAGTACCTCCTCACCGACGAGTCGGTGAGTCACGGCCTGATGGCGGGTACCGCGGGGGAGCTGGAACTGCTGGTCTCCATCGCCGCGTTGGCACTGGAGCGCCACGGGCCCGCCGCGCTCGGCGCACAGGACGCTCCGCGGTACCCCTGGCAACAGCGCCCGCCGGTGGCGCCGGTGGAGCCCGCGGAACGACTGGTGCCCGAGCGGGATGTGCTGGCCTGGTTCGAGCCAGGAGAGGAACGGCGGCAGGCGGAGCGCACGCTCGCGCGACTGCGAGAGCGCGCGCTGCTGCTTCCCGCGGCCAAAGGCCGACTGGCGCTGCCGCCTCTGCTGCATGTACGGGCCGCCGGGTTCGACGGCTTCGGCCGTCCAGCCGACCGGCTGCTCACCACCGCCTACAACGCCCCCGAGGCCAAACGGATCGCCGCCACCCTCTTCGGTGAGGGCGCTGCCCGTACCCGCGACCAGGCCCAGGACCTCATCACCGCACTCCTCGCCGACCCCGTCCGGGTCCGGGCCCTGGTGGCCGGAGCCCCGGCCCGCGCCCGGGAACTACTGGACCACCTGGTGCCCGGCCCGCCGCTGCTGCGCACCCACTGCTTCGTCAGCCGGTACGGGGCCCAGTACGCGGCCGCGGATTCCAAGTACGTCTTCCGGGACGGCGGAAGCGGTGATGAGGGGACCGACTGGCTGGCCGCTCGCGGGCTCCTGATCCCCATCGGACTCGACCTCGTGGAGCTTCCGTACGAGGTCGCCCGCGCCCTCCGCGACGAGGACGCGCCACCCAGCCCCCGGCTCGAACCGGAGCCGCTCACCGCCACGGCGCCGCTTCCGCCCGGTTGGGAAGGCGAGGCCGGCACGGCCGCCTCCGCGGCCGTCTGGCGGGCCGAACTGGTACTGCGGGCACTGGCCGCCCAGCCCGTCGCGATCCGCAAGGCCGGCGGGATCGCCGTACGCGACACCAGGCGGCTGGCCAAGGCGTCCGGGGCGGACGAGGCCGACACCCGGCTGTGGCTCGACCTCGCGGCGAACGCCGGACTCGCCGCGCCCCGGGACGAGGAGCCGGCCCCCGCGGCCCGTGGCCGCCGGAACGCCAAGGCCGTCCAGCCCTCCGCCCGGCTCCTGCCCAGTGATCGCTACGACGCCTGGGCCGCCGCCCCGGCCGCCGGCAAGCTAATGCCGTTGCTGGCCGCCTGGGCCGTGGTACCCGAAGTCCTGAGCCACTGGCCGGACCCCGACGAGACACCGGTCGCGCTCATCAGCCCGAACGACGAGGACGCCGTGACCCTGCGCACCGGGGTACTGCGCGCTCTCGCCACCCTTCCCTCCGGACACGGGCTGACCGGGGACGCGCGGGGATACGCCGAACTCCTCGTCCTGGCCACGTGGTTCCAGCCGCTCCTGCGAGGACACCTGGCCGAGGACGGAACCGGGGAACTCGCCGTCGCGGACGAACTGCTCGACCGCCTGGCAGCCACCCTGCAAGAGGCGGCCCTGCTCGGCGTGGTCGCCCATGGCGCGCTCACTCCCGTCGGACGCGCCCTGTGCCGCCTGCTGGAGGCGGGCGCAGCTCACCACTACCCCGCCGTGCCCGGAGCGGGCGCCGATCCGGCTTGCCGGGGTTCCGAGGGCCTGGGTGAGGACCTCTCCCTCCGCCCGACGCTGGCGCGGGCGGTGACCGCGCTGCGCGAGGCCCTGTACGACTCCTTGCCCGAGCCCAGCGGCACGGCCTGCTTCCAGAGCGACCTCACCGCCACGGTCACGGGCGCGCCCACCCCCGCCCTCGCCGATCTGCTCTCCGGCGTCGGTGACATCGAGTCCGAGGGCCACGCGGTGGTCTGGCGGATCACCGCTGCCACGGTCCGGCGGGCCCTCGACTCAGGCTGGAGCGCCGACGAACTCCTCGACCGCCTTGCAGCGGTGAGCGAAAGCGGCACCCCGCTGCCTCAGCCACTGGCCTACACGGTCAAGGACACCGCCCGTACCCACGGACAGCTCAAGGTCGTCCGCTCCGCCTGCTGCATCCGCTCGGACGACCCCGGCCTGATCGCCGAGGTGGCCCAGGCCCGCGGCCTGGCCGGACTCCGCCTCCGCCGGATCGCCCCCACCGTCCTGATCTCCACAGCGCCGCCCGAGGAGACCCTCACCGTCCTGCGCGCGGCCGGATACGCCCCCACGCAGGAGGCCGAGACCGGTGCCACCGTCCTCGACCGGGCGCCCACGGACCGCGCGCCGGCTCGCCTCCCGACCCTCGACCAGGCCCACCCGCCCTACGGCGAAGCCGTGCGGGGCGTCCCGGCCAGCGCGCGCACCATGGCCGCCGCGCTCCGTCCGGGCGGCTGAGTCCAGGTCGCGGCATGTGAATCCGCCCCGCTCAGCCCAGGTGGGAGACGAACGCCCGCCACGCCCACGCCCAAGCCCGCGCCCCGAACCCGATCACGGGCCCGGCCGGCCGCTTGCTGTTTCGGACGGGGACGAGGCCGGGGATGTTGTCTGCGACCTCGACGCACTCGCCCTGTCCGCCGCTGCAGCTGCTGACCCGCCACGTTGCGCGGCCGCGACGGGAGGCCTGGCCGTCCTGCTCGCCCTGGATGAGGGGCCGCCCCTCCGCGTACCAGCCGCGGAACCACTTGCCGTCCTGCTTCTTCAGGGTCTGCTCGGTCATCCCCGTACGGCAGTGGTTCCACTCGTTGAGCTGGACCGCGGCCTTGGCCCCGAGGTTCTCCTCCGTCACCAGCTTCAGCGCTTCGCCGATCACGTGGTGCTTCTGTCAGCCGACCGTCAGATCTTGATGACCGTGGCTTGCGTGCCGCACAGCATTGCGAGGTCCTCGGGGTCGGAGGTGAGGATCGTGACCGGGCCGGGTGCGGCGAGGGCGGTGGCGGCGAGCATGGCGTCGATGGCGTACTTGTGGCCATGCAGGCCGACGTCGGCGAGGAGGGTGGCGGCGTGGCGGGCGATCGGTTCGGTGATCGGCTCCACGACGAGGCGGGAGAGCGTCCACTCCAGGGCCGGGCGGTTGATGCGGGGGTGGACCACCTCGACGAGGGTGGCCGCCGAGGTGACCACGCGCAGGTCGTCGGCACGGGCCAGGGTGAGCCAGGCGGTGACCGTTCGGTCGCGCAGGACGGCCTTGGCCAGGCCTTCGCTGTCCAGGACGAGGGTGCCGCCCGGGACCGCGGGGGAGCGGGTCACGCGGCGGTCGCCCCGTGCTGCGCCTGCTCGCGTCGTGCCTGGGTGAGCTGGTCGCGCAGGGACTGGATCTCCTCGTCCGTGACGGGGCCGTGCTCGGCTTCGGCGACGGTGATGAGTTCGTTGAGGTTGTCGCGTTCGATCTGGCGGGCGACGGCCGCGGCCACGTAGGCGGACAGGCCGGAGGGGCCGCTCCGGGCTTTGGCGGCCTCGGCGATGTCGCGCGGCATGGTGATCGAGTACTTGCCGGTAGGCTCACTCATACCACCTATCCTACCTGCCATCCTCCCGGAGGTGGGGCCCTTGAGGCCGGCATGGCTGCCGCAGGCGACACGTTGACCTGGAGAGCGGCGGTGGACGCCAAGCCGAGTTCGGCAGGCCGGGTATGAGGTGCTCTCAGGAGGGGCGAGCGCCGACCCGCGGTCCCGAGGGCACCCGAGCCCTGAACAACTCCCGCACCCGACAGACGGCTTGTCCGCACATACGCGAAGACCCCGACTTCAGCGTTACCGCTGATGGCGGGGTCTTTGGGCACTTCCTGCGAAGTGCCCCCGGCAGGATTCGAACCTGCGCACACGGCTCCGGAGGGCCCGTGCGTCTCAGGCGTTTCAGCAGGTCAGGGGCTAGTAGACCGGCTGAAGGCGCTCGCCAGTCCACGAATGGGCCGCGGCCAACGATGGACTACGGCTGAGGGAAGCTCTGCTTGAGCCACTCCCGAACGGAGTCCACGGTCGTCCGCCCGTGCTGCCGCAGCACATCGATGATGTCCCGCCCGCAGACCAGTGCAATCGGATGTCCGTCTTCGTGTACCTCGTCCTGCACCTGCTTGTTGAAGAACGAGGTCGTGACCAGCACACCGAAGTTGCGGTGCCGGAGCCGTGAGATCAACCGGGAAACCTCGCGTACGCCGACCGAGCTGTCTGTTGCGTAGCACTTGGCTTCAAGGGCGAAGTCGATCGCGATGGGGTTCGCCACCGGGCCCAGCACGTAAATGCCCACCGCGTCTCGCCCGCCGTCCCGGCTTGGGCGGGTGACGTCTACTGCTCCCGTGCTCGGGGCGATCAGCCGCCAGATGGAAACTGCGCAGGCCTCGAAGTCGTGCTCGCGTCCGCGGAAGTACTCGCGGATCTCTTCCAGCATGGCCCGGCCGGCAGGGTCATCAGGAAGCTGGTTCGCCTTCGAGCGGATGACGGTGGTGGAAGGTGCCAGCAGGGGCCGGTACACGCGGCTCTCGACCCAGGTCCGCCACACGTCGGGGCAGTCTCCACCCAGAGGGCCTCCTCCATCGAGTAGCTGCTGGATCCAGGTGCGGGGGATCAGGTTGTGGTCGAGCACGGTGAAGCGCGCCCGGTAGTTCTGGAATCTCTTGTCTCCAGTTGCCCGCCAGATCGCTGCCAGCTCTTCGTCAGAGGTCATGGTTGGCCCACCAGGGGCCAACAGGCCACGGAATCTGACCGACCGGCCTGACGTTCCCGACTTCTCGAAGAGGAGAAAGGGCGGGACGCTAGCGCGCTCCGCGGGGGTCCCGTAGGACGCCTTGAACGCGTCCCGCATTAGGGCGTTGCCCAACCGCTTGGTCTCGTGGAGCCCTTGCCCCGGCTTCTTGTTGTCGCCGTAGTAGGTGAAGGTGCCCGTCTGCACGTCAAGGTGGTCAGGCCAGTCCACGTCCTCGCCGCTGGTATACAGCACGACCAAGCGCACTGTTCCCTTGGCTGGCGAGCCGGCGTACCTGAAGCCGCCCTGGTTGCCAACACCCTTTATCAGCTTGGACATCGGGTCGTCGCCGGTGTTGCCCTTCGCCCCACCTGCGTAGAGCTTGTCGACCACAAGGTCAGCGGACGGCAGGTCTGCGAACGGCACGTGGGGTTCAGGAGCCACAGGGAGGGTCATGCTCCATGGTCTACCACCCTGCACTGACAGTCCCGCGGCCGCTGGCTC
This sequence comes from Streptomyces sp. NPDC044002, assembly GCF_056434525.1. Lineage (NCBI taxonomy): Bacteria > Bacillati > Actinomycetota > Actinomycetes > Kitasatosporales > Streptomycetaceae > Streptomyces > Streptomyces sp. NPDC044002. The sequence goes on along the minus strand of NZ_JBWKEZ010000085.1, from coordinate 2,092 downwards.
GTCTGCTGCGGTGTCTGGCGAAGGCGAACCAGTCCTAGCTGTCAGTGCTGTTGCGTAGGATCCCCCCGGTACCGCCGGGTGATCTTGAGGGATGGTTGATGCGACCACTGCGCGTGATGGACCTCTTCGCAGGCTGCGGGGGGTTCAGTGAAGGGTTCCGTTCGTTCGCCGCGACGGGGCAAGCCTGTGAGAACGCCTTCACCACCGTTGCGGCCGTGGAATACGCCCCTGCGGCAGCTGCTACCTTCCAGGCCAACCATGTGGGCGCCAATGTGATGTGCCTCGACATAGAGAAGTTCGATGCGTACGACTTTGAGGGTGGCGTCGACGTCATCACCGGCGGGCCGCCCTGTCAGGGTTTTTCAGGCCTGGGAAAGGAGGATCATTTTGATCCGCGAAACGCCCTCTGGGAGCAGTACGCCAGGATTGTGAGCCAGGTACGCCCAAAGGCATTCGTCCTGGAGAACGTCGACCGATTCTTCAAATCCTATGAGTATGCGCGGCTCCAGGAGGCCGTCCAGCCGGGAGGCATTCTCGCGGACTACACCCTGGCTGGGGGGATCCTGAACGCCGCGGACTACGGCGTTCCTCAGGCGCGTAGGCGCGCCATAGTTATCGGGACGCACCATTCGGTCGGTAACGCGATCGCGCTTCCCGCCCCGACACATGCGAAAGAGCCGCCACGAACTGATGCTCTTTCCCTGTTTGATTCGGAGCCCAAACTCGCGTCCTGGATTCCGGTTGACCCAGTCTTCCAGCGATCCGCGGCACTGGAGATCCGTGGAACGCTTCTTCCTGAGCGCAAGAGGGCCGACAATATCGACGGGCCGTTCTCGACGGGCGAGCTGCATATCGGACGAAATCCGACGGCCCTCTCGTTGGCCCGATATCGAGCAATTCCGGCAGGTGGTAACCGGGCGAACCTCCGCGGCGTGGAGGCCGAAGTCGATGGCAGGATCGTGTACCTCGGTACGGAGAGCTGGGACAGGCACCGCAACGGCTCTGGAGATGTGATGGGGCGCCTTCGTCTCGGGCAGCCGTCTGTCACAATCCGCACAGAGTTCTACAAGCCTGAGAAGGGCCGCTACCTCCACCCTGCGGAGGATCGCCCCATCACGCACTTCGAGGCCGCACTCCTACAGGGCTTTCCTGAGGACTACCTCTGGCATGGGACGAAGATCGAGATCGCTCGACAGATCGGCAACGCGGTACCTGTGGGGCTGGCACGTGCCGTCGCCGGCGCCGTCCACCAGCGGCTCGCTAGCTGAGGCGCCGCAGAAGGATGACTCTCCGCTCTGCCTGGCCCGTCTCTGGCGTGGGCAAGCTGCTCAGTCTCAGAAGTCATGGGTGGCTGCGATGTCGTGGCGTGAGTCATCGCGGGTTCAGGTTCCATACTCTCCGCGGGGCAGCCCAGATTCGCGAACATGGCTGCATGCCTACTCTCGCGGTGCGATGCTGCGGATGTGAACATCAACACCCCTGGCAGGCAGCTCCTCTTCTCGACCGTGCGCATAGGCAACGTCCAGGCATCGGGCGTTAAGACGGGGACGGGCTTCGTCTTGTTTGTCGATCTTGAGAATGGCCATATGTGCCCTCTCTTGGTAACGAACAAGCATGTCGTTAGCGACGCTCTCCGCCTCTCCGCGCACTTCATCGCACGCAAGCATGGTACCGATGAGCCAAACCTTGGCCACGGTGTCGAGGTGACCTTTCCTCCTGATTCCTATTTTGGGCACCCGAACCCTGCGATTGATATCGCAGTTATTCCACTAGCCGGCATATTGGTGGAGTGTGGAGAGCAGCTCTTCATGAAGGCTCTCCCGCTGTCCTTGCTGGCCACCGACATGGAGAACCTCTACGTCGACGCGATCGAAGAGGTCACATTCATTGGGTACCCTGATGGCCGGTGTGATCCTAAGCATCTCACTCCCATCGTGCGGCGGGGGATCACTGCAACTCCGTTGGACCTGGACATGGGAGGCGATCCCGCCTTCCTAATCGATGGGTCCGTGTTTGGGGGAAGTAGTGGCAGCCCGGTTTTTCTCCTAAACGAGGGCGCGTACCGAGGTGCAGAAAATGGGCTGAACATCGG
>NZ_JBWKEZ010000084.1:0-30330 GCF_056434525.1 Streptomyces sp. NPDC044002 | reverse complement strand
GGGTGATGGGGGTGGGGTGGGTGGGGTGGGGGGGGGGAGGGAGAGGAGGGAAAGACAAAAGGGGGAAGCAAGCCCCCCCCCCCACCCCCGCCCCCCCCCCCCCCCCCCCCCCCCCCCCCCCCCCCACCGGGAGCCCGCCCTCCGCGGCCTGGGCCGTACCCGAGCCCTTCCGGGGCGGGGGCACCGAGGCGGCGGTCTTCTGCTCGCCCTTCGGCTCGCCGTCGTCGCCCTTCGGCTCGCCGTCGGATATGCCGTCGGCGGCCTGGTCGGGCGCCCCCTCCCCCCGCACGCTGCTGTGCTTCACGCTTCCCCCCTCAAGATCACTACTGGTCGGTGTGGTGCCGGTCCTACCGGCTACCGCCCGTCATACGCCGGTCGGCAGAAAAGATCGGTGGTGCTGGTGCGTGCCGTGCCGTAACAGCCGTCCGCCCCCGTGGTGCGGACCGCTCACTTCGCGCAGACCGCCTTGTCCGCCTCGACCCGCTGGAGCCCCTCGGGCGCCTGCTGCGGCGTCTGCGGCGCGCCCAGCGGCTTCCCCGGCTCCTTGAAGTCGGAGCCCAGCGTCAGCTTCATCGGCGTCCTCGGACCCGCGTCCACGGAACCCATCTTCAGCGCGGCACCGGACAGCCCCATCATGTCCGCCAGCGCCCGGGCCTGGTCGGCCTGGTTCGGGGCGAACTCCAGCTGGGTGGCGTCCAGCCGGGCGGAGGCGTTGCCGTGGTTGCTCGCCTTGAGGACGCCCTTGCCGTTCTGCAGCCAGGTCAGGGTAGTGGAGGCCGATCCCGGCGGCCCACCGCCGTTGTACACGTCCACCCTGACGTCCCCCGCGGGCGCGCGGTTGCCCTGGAGCACCGCGTCCTGCCGGGCCTTGGCGTCGGCGTCGGCCGCTTCCTTCGCCGCCGCCTCCTTCTTCTCGACCTCGGTGAGCGAGACGTCCGCGCGGATCATCCGGAGCAGCTCCTCGGCCGGCGCCGCGTTGAGGACCACGGTCGACTTGCGGTTCGCCGGCTCGTTCGGATTGTCGAGCACCGGGAGCGTGGTGAAGGTGACGTTCTTGAGGTTTATGTCCTTCAACTCACCGGCGAGGTCGGTGAGCTTCCCGATCGACCCCAGCCCCTGGTCCACCGTCAGCGACTTGGTGGCCGCCTCCGCCAGCGACACGAACTTCTTCGGACTGGTCAGCGTCTCCTTGGACTTCATCTCCCGCATCATCGAACCCAGGAACTGCTGCTGGGTCTTGATCCGGTCCAGGTCGCTCTCGTTGCCGAACGCGTGCCGCGTCCGAACGAAGGCCAGCGCCTGCTCGCCCTGGAGGCGGTGCTCGCCCGCCTTCAGGCTCAGCTTGGAATCGCGGTCGTTGACGTCCTTCTCCACGCAGACGGGCACCCCGCCCACCGCCGTGCTCAGGTTCTTCACCGCGTTGAAGTCGACCATCATGAAGTTGTCGACCTCGATGCCGGTCAGCTGCTTGACCGTGCGCATCGTGCAGCCCGGGTCCCGCCCTTCCTGGCCCAGGCTGTTGTTGAAGCGGGTGCCCTTGGTGGCGGGAATGTCCTTCACTGAACCGTTCGACTGCTTCGTCGGGCAGGCCGGGATGTCGGTGATCAGGTCGCGCGGGATGGACAGCGCCGTCGCGTTGCTGCGGTCCTTGGACACGTGGAAGAGGATCGTGGTGTCGGCGTGGCCGACGCTCTCCGCGTCCCCGTAGCCCTCGTTGCCCTTGCCGCTGCGCTTGTCGGTGCCGATCACCAGGATGTTGATCGGCTGGTCCTTCTTGAAACCGGCGCCCACGCCACCGGTGTCGATGACCTTCAGGTTGCCGTTCAGGTGCTCGTAGTAGAGGTACGAGCCCAGCCCGCCGCCGACCAGCAGCAGCGCCAGCGTCCCGCCCGTCGCCACCAGCACCTTGCGCCGGCGGGGAGGACCGCCGCCCTTGCGCGGACGCCCGCCGCGCCGCCCGCCGGGCAGGCCTTCGCCGCGGCGGGGCTTGGGTACGGCCGGGGAGGGAGCGGTCGGCGCGGAGGGGGCGGTGGCGGTCCTGCGGGATCTGCGGGGCGCGGAGACGGTGTGCTGCTGCGCAGCGGAATGGCCCAGTCGCAGTTCGTAGTTGCCGGTGCGGGGATTGAGCACCCACTGGTCTGCGGGGTCGATCTCGTCCGCCCGCCCACGGCTTTGCGCATCCACGGTTGCTCGAATCCTCCGTCGGTGCTTCGCGACGCGCCTCCCCCCAGGCACGCGGTCAACGATCCGGCTGCTGGTGCAAGGCCCCTGTCACGGCCGGTGCACCGGATCGCTCACCTTATCCGGCCAGGTCAGCCCCAAACCATGCTGGTGACAAAATCCACTCTCTCTATAACGGGCCAAAGCGCCCATCGGGCTCGGCCTGACCCCGGGCTTTTGGATTGCTTTACCGGCAGTCGGCCGCGGCCGCCGTGGTTCCCGTGAAAGTCGGCACCGGCGTGACCCCCACGGGGCTTCCGCTTCTCGTCGGCGACGGCTCCGGCGAGGCCGTCGCCGGGCCGGTCGCCACAGCCGGTCCGGCACCCTCCCGGACCGGCTCCGAGGACCCCGTACGAGGCTCCGGATCAGGTTCCGGATCGGGCTCCGGCCGGACCCGCGCATCCGGCTCCGGAGAGGTGATCGTCAGCGGCAGGTCCATGCGCAGCTGCTGGAACAGCCGGGCCGCGTCGGGCTCGACGAGCTCGTCCCGGTTGGGATCCGCCGCGTACGGGCGACGCGGCACCGTCAGGAACTTGACCTGATCGGTCGGTATGTCCCGTACACCCCGTACGAGTTCATACAGGCCGCGCAGCGACGCCAGCCCCGGATCGGTGGTCACCGAAGAGGTGGCCGCGTCCAGCAGCGGATACAGCCGCGCCGGGTTCAGCAGCACCCCGTTGCTCTTCACCTTCTCCACCAGCGAACCCAGGAACTGCTGCTGGCGCTCCATCCGTTCGGTGTCGCTGCCGTCGCCCAGGCCGTACCGCGCCCGGACGAAACCCAGCGCCTGCTCGCCCTGGAGCAGCTGGCGCCCCGCCGGGAGCCTGAGGTGCGCCTCCTCGTCCACCACCGGCCGCTTCAGGCACACCTCGACCCCGCCGACCGCGTCGACCATCTTCTTGAACCCGCCGAAGTCCACCACCATGTGGTGGTCGATCCGGATCCCGGTCAGCCGCTCGACCGTACGGATCGTGCAGGCGGCACCGCCCCACTGGAACGCCCAGTTGAACTGCGCGAACCGCTCACCGGTCCGGGTGCCGTCCGGCTTCAGACAGCTCGGGACCTCCGCCATCAGGTCCCGCGGTATCGACACGGCCGTCGCGCTCGCCCGGTCCGCCGGCAGGTGCAGCAGGATCGTGGTGTCCGAACGCTGGGTGCCCTCGTCCTGCCCGTAGCGCGCGTTGGCCGTGCCCGAGCGGGAGTCCGAGCCGATCAGCAGGATGTTCTGGGCGCCGGCCCCGAAGTGCGCCGGGCGCTCGCGCTCGTAGCGCCGCAGCTCGGCCTCGGCAGAGGTGTCCTCGGTGATGTTCCCGTCGAGCTTCGCGTACAGCCACCAGCCCGCCGCCGCCCCCGCCAGCACCAGCAGGACCAGCCCCAGCCCGACCCAGCGCAGCAGCCGGCGCCGGCGCCCGCGCGGAGGCACCCCACTGCCTCCGGACACCCCGGAGCCGTACGGTATGCCCGCGCTGCCCGTCACTCGCGTTCCGTCCCCTCACCTGCCGGCAACCAGCCGTACGGGTGAGCACGGCCTGGAGCCGATCCTGCCCCCGGGTGACGTCGACGGCCCGGGGGCAGGGGTCGGGCAAGGGCCATGTGGGTGACAAATCGCGGCCGGGCCGCCGAGCAGCCCCCGGGAGGGCCGGGTCAGACCCGGAGGGTGACGCGCTCGCTCTCGACGCGCTGCTCCAGCGCCTGGGGCGACAGCGCGTCCAGGTTCCGGCACAGCACCACGGAGCCGCCCGTGGCCAGCGCCCCGTACAGCCCGGCCGACAGCCCCTCCCAGCTGTCGTAGCCGAGCCCCGACAGCACCCGGACACCCTCGCCGGCGCCCCGGCCGGCCGCGTCCGCCCGCGCCCGCTCGACCACGTCCGCCTGACTGAACTCCTCGCCGCCCACCACCAGGCCCGGGCCGTCGGCGTCGACCGGAGCGAAGGGGGCGAACCGGTCACCCTGCCCCGGCACCTCCACCGCGTAGTCCGCGAACCCGGCCGGCGGCTGCGGGAACCGCCCGCCCAGCGGACGCAGCGCGAGCGCGACCCGCTCGCCGGAGCAGGCACGGGCCTCCTCCAGCGTGTCCGGCCCGCTCACCACCAGGTCGGCACCGGCGGGATCCCCGCCCACCTCGGCCACCACCCCGACGGACGCACAGGCGAGCAGCCACACGGCGCTCTGCCAGTGCGCCGGGAGCAGCAGCGCCAGCCGGTCGCCCGGCTCGGCGCCCAGGTCACCCTGGAGCAGGTTGGCGGTCTTGGCCACCCAATTGGCGAAGGTGGCGACGGACAATTCGACGCGCTCGCCCGTGGCGTCGTCGTAGAAGGTCACGAGAGGGCGGCCCGGATCCGCGGCGAGCGCGGATCGCAGCAGGTCGGCAGGGGTGCGGTCAGTGGCGTTCACCCGGCCCAGCGTACGCGGGCCCGTCCCCCGTACGGCGGGTGGCGGCTCGCCCGTACGGGGGTGGGCGGCCGCACTGATCGTCGGACGGATCGTCAGTTCTCCGATGGCGCTTCGTGGAGGCTGTGCCCAGCATCGCTTCCATGCGCGGATTCCTTGCTTCCTCCATCGGCGTCGCGACGGCTGCCGCACTGGCCCTGCCGCTCGCGCTATCCACCCCTGCCCAGGCCGAGTCGGTCCCCGCGGACCCCGCCGGATCCACCCAGTCGCTGCCGCTCGTCCCCCTGGCGCCCTCGGGCGCCCGCATCCCCGGCGTGCCCGGCATGAGCGCCGCACCGGACCCGGCCGAGACCCGGGGCCTGGCGGCGCGCGAGGTCAAGACGTTCTCGCTGGTCGGCCTCGTCTGGGACGACGCGAGCACCCCGCTCGTCGGCAGCGTCCAGGTCCGTACCCGCGCGGTCGGCACCCGGCAGTGGTCGCACTGGCAGGACCTCGACACCCACAACGGCGAACACGCCGCCGACCCCGACGCGACGGAACGCGGCACCGGCCGCGTCCGCGGCAGCACCGCCCCGCTGTGGGTCGGAGCCTCCGACGCCGTGGAGGTCCGCGTCCAGGCGGAGACCGCCACCACCCGGTCCGCGTCCCGGCTGCCGTCGGGCATGCGGATCGAACTCGTCGACCCGGGCTCGGGGGCGCCGGTGGCGCTCCTGGACGGCAAGAACGGCACCGGCACCACCACGACCCGCCCGGCACAGCGCCCCGCGGACGACCCGGACGACGAGGGCGGCTCGGGCGGCTCGGGCGACTCGGACGACGACAAGGGCGACACCGCGGTACAGACCGGCATGACCATGGAGATGGCGGAGGCCTCCTCCGCCAACCTGCCGCACGCCCCGCTCGGCGCCCTGGAGATCCCCGCCCTGAACAAGGCGGACTCCACGGCCGACGCCGTCTTCGCCAGCGACGGCGAACTCACCGCCGCCGCCGCGCCGTACATCGGCCCCCGCCCGAAGATCGTGACCCGGCGCGGCTGGGGCGCGGACGAGTCCCTGCGCGAGACGGGCTTCGTCTACACCAGCACCGTCAAGGCCGCCTTCGTCCACCACACGGCCTCCGGCAACAACTACGCCTGCAAGGACGCCCCGGCGGTGCTGCGCAGCCTGTACCGCTACCACGTGGTGAGCAGCGGCTGGCGGGACTTCGGCTACAACTTCGCCGTCGACAAGTGCGGAACGGTCTACGAGGGCCGGGCGGGCGGAGTCGCGAAGCCGGTGCTCGGCGCGCACACCATGGGGTTCAACGCCGACAGCATGGGCATCGCCGTGATCGGCACCTACACCTCCACCGCCCCGCCGGCCCCGGCGGTGGACGCGGTGGCACGCCTGACGGCCTGGAAGCTGGGCATCTTCGGCGCCGACCCGAGGGCGAAGACCACCCTCAAATCGGGCGGCGGCAACCGCTACCCGAAGGGCAGCAACGTCAAGCTGAACGTCATCTCGGGCCACCGCGACGGCTTCGCCACCGAATGCCCGGGCCGCCTCCTCTACAACCAGCTCCCCCCGACGCGCACTTCGTCGGCGAAGCTCCAGGGGCGTTAGCCGCCGCCGCGGGCCCGCTATCTCCCCCTCGAGGTACCGGGCCCGGTCGGTGGTTGCCCACCCGCCCCCGTCTGCGGCCGGGACGTCGGGGAGCGGTAGCCCCTCGCCCCGTCTCAGGGCTGGTTGGGGGCTTCCCGTCAGTCCCATCGTCCTTCCGGTTCGTGCCGGCCTGTCAAGGGCGCTCCCTTCGGTCGCGTCGCTACGCGATCGCCTTCGGCGACCCTTGACAGGCCGACCCGCCACGGAAAGCCGAAAGACTGCCGGGAAACCCCCAAAGAAACGGCACGGTCCAAGGGAAAGGGACGGGTCTCTCAGCGATGAGGCGAGGGGCCGGGCGTCGGCCGGCCGGGCATCCGGGCCCCCACATCTGCGATTCCGGGCCAGGGGCGCGGCTACCCGCACGAGAGGTTGATCAGAGCCCTCTGCGGAGCGCCGAGGCGCGACAGATCGCTACGCGCTCCTCATTTCTCGGCGTCCGGCGCCCGTCTGGGGCTGATACCCGCACCAGAGGACGAACAGAGCAGCCCAGGCGGCCGACGGGCGCGTCAGATCGCTACGCGCTTCTCTGATCTCGGCGGCCGACGGCCGGCCTCGGGCGATCGGGATACTAGAGTCCGGGCCCGTGACCGATGCTGGCCAGCGCACTGCTGCTGACGATGACCTGCTCCTGGAGAACCTGCACGACCTTGTATGGGGGGCGGAGTCCTCTGGTGGCTCTGTCCCAGGGCCGCCGTTCCCTCCGCTCGCACTGGCCGAGGTCGAGCGTGCGGAACGGAGGCTCGGGTATCGGCTGCCTGACTTGCTCCGGCGCCTCTACACCGAGGTTGGTGACGGGGGGTTCGGGCCGGAAGGTGGCCTGGCGTCGCTGACGCCGCGCCGCGTACCGCACTGGCCCTGCGCCACGACCGTCCGCGACGATCGGCCCGGGTGGGCGCCACCGGCGTCGTGGTTCTACCTGACCGACGGCGGCTGCACCATGGAGTGGTACGTGTCGCTGATCGCGGTGGATCACCCCGTGCTCCTCTGGGACGCCGACGGCTGGTCGCCGGAAGACGGCCAGGATCCTCACGACGGGCTGCGGTACGCGACTCCGTCACTGCGCCAGTGGCTGTGGACCTGGGCAGACGGCGGGCATGTATGGGATGAGGTGCTGGAACGCATGGATGGGCCGGATCACTGACGGAGATCGTCCACCGCGTCCAGCGCCGAGGTCCACGGGTACGGCCGCTTCTCCCCGGGAGGATTCGGTTCGAAGCCTCCTTCTCCGAACATCACTTGCACTCCGGCCTCCCGGAGGGTTTGCAGGGAGAGCGGTAGTTGTGGGTGCTGGGCGTAGGCGGCGTTGACGCATGGCATGACGGCGAGTGGGATGTTCTTTCCGAGGGCCTCAGCGACGAAGCCGACGACGAAGCTGTCCGTGATGCCGAGGGCCCACCGGTTGATCGTGTTCGTGGTGGCGGGGGCTACGAGGACCGCGTCTGCGGCCGGCCAGACGTCCGGCTGGCCGGGGCGCTTGTACCGGGATCGGACGGGGTGGCCTGTGAGTGCCTCCAGGCCGGCCAGGCTGTCCTCCAGCCACTCGGCAGCCGAGGGGGTGAGTCCGAGGCAGACGTCCCAGCCGCGCGCTTGGGCGTCTTCGATCACACGAGCCACGTCGAAGACGGGCGGCGCGGCCGAGCAGAACAGGTAGAGCGTCCTCGTCGTCATGACCCCGACCCTATGCAGCCCCGGTTCGTGGCAGTCAAGGGCGATTGAAGACCTGGAGCGGTGCGCCGACGGGTACGGTCCGGGTGACGAGTCCAGGACGGAGACCGATATGCCTCGACCTGATGATGACCACACCGGCGCGCGGATCTGTGAGCAACGCCGACTCGCCCGGTTAACCCAGCGCGAACTGGCTGCCCGGATCCCTTACAGCCTCAGCCTGTTGAACCAGGTCGAATGCGGTGCACGCCCTGCCAGCGAGGGGTTGATAAAGGCCGTGGCCCAGGCACTCAAGGTGGAAACGTCGGCACTGACAGGACCGCCGTCCGTGGCCTCCCTCACCCCTGACCGGCTGGTCGCGCTGGTCACACCGATCCGGGAAGCGCTCGATGCCTACGATCTCGGCCCCAACCCCTATCTCGTCGGCATTCGACCCGCGTCGGTCCTCATCCAGGCTGCCGATGAAGCCTGTCAGCAGGTACGGGCCACCCATTTGCGGGCAGCGGCCAGGGCACTGCCCGGCCTGATCGTGGAACTGACGCACACCGCGTCCACGACCCCCTCGACTGGGGTGTGGCAGGCACTCGCGTCGGTCTACCGGACTGCCCACGACGTGGCGCTGAAACTGGGCTATCAGGACCTTTCCCGTGTGGCACTGGACCGTATGGGGTGGGCTGCGGACCGGGCCTCGGATCCCTGCCTCGGAGCGGTTCAGCTGTACAAGCGCGCCATCCTCGTGCGCAATTCCACGAGCCTGCGACTCATCGATGCCGGACACAGGTTGCTGGGAGGCGAGACGAGTCGCGAGTCGCTTGCCGTTGCTGGCCAGTTGCACCTCGGCGCGGCGACTGTGGCCGCACGCGCCGGTGACCGCTCGGCCGTGGAGAACCGAATCGCAGCCGCCCGCGAACTTGCCGAGCAAGTAGGCGGCGAGGCCGGCGAAGTTCACTGGCTTTCCTTTGGCCGGGTGAACGTCGCACTTCACGACCTCGGTGCGGCGATCACCATGCGCAGCTACGACCAGGCTTTTGTCCAGGCACGGAATCTGCAGATGCCGCCGTCGGCGCTGACTTCGCGGCGCGCCCGATACATGGTCGACCGGGCACTCGTGGAGATGGAGACGGGGCACGTGGACACGTCGCTGAAGTACCTGCTCCGTGCACGTCGAGCAGCACCCGAACAGACGCGGCATCTACCCGGCACCCGGGTGGTGGTGCGCGGTCTGGTGCACCTGTCACGACGACCGTCGGAAAACTTGGGCGGCATGGCTCGCTGGGTCGGTCTCTAGCACTCACAAATCTGTGAGTGTTCCACCCCCTACGCCCAGTCACGCTGGTCTCACCACCACCTGACGACGGTAGGGAGCACCGCCTGTGAACAACTGCATGGCCGACTGGCTTGCGGCCAGCCACCCGAACCCCCGGCAGGCATGGACCGAATGGACCGACCACGGCGTGGCAGTCATCCCCGTCGGCCAGACCTTCGGAGCGGTCCGCATCCCCGAGGCGGTAGTGCACGCTGCGGTGGAGTCCACCGACCCCGACGATATCGCCTTCGCCCTGGCAGAACGTCTCGACGGCCCGGTCATCCACGACGGACGCGGCCGCAACTTCTACCCACTCCTACGACCCGAAGACCGTCTGGACTGGCGGACGTCGGCACGCGGCGTCGAATGCCTGGCCCCACGCACCCACCTGGGTGTGCCCGCCCTCAACCGCTGCGAATACACGAGAGAGACGCCCATCTACTGGTCCGTTCCCGGCACCGAACCCTCACACTGCGCCTCGGCCTCCGTGGCCCTCCTCATTCGCGTCGGCGCCGCACGCCTGGACGAGTTCACGCCCTGACGGCCAACCGGCCCGACTCAAGGAGACGAATCTTCGGTGATCGTGACCGAGTTTGCCGCCACCACAACCGACGTCGTCATCTGCGAATCATGCTGGCGCTACCCCGTCCAAGCCGCCCGGACCACTTCCCACGGCTCTCAGCGCGACCTGCTGTGCGTGCCCTGCGCACAGCAGGACTATCCCGTCAGGGTCGGAATCTTCCCGCCCCTGGGCATCTACCAGCTGAGCAAGCACCGCAACCGCCGGCCGCCGAGATCAGAGAACCGCGTAGCGATCTGACGCGCCCGTCGGCTGCCTGGGCTGCTCTGTTCGTCCTCTGGTGTGGGTATCAGCCACAGACGGTCGTCGGACGCCGAGCCGAGAGGAGCGCGTAGCGATCTGCCGCGCCTGGAGTCTCCGCAGGCCGCCCAGATCAACCTCCCGTGCGGGTAGCCGCGCCCCGGCCCGGAATCGCGGACATGAGAGCCCGGATGCCCGGCAGGCCGACGCCCGGCCCCTCGCTCCTCGCTGACGGACCCGCTCCTCCAACCATGGACCGTGCCGTTTCTTTGGGGGTTTCCCGGCAGTCTTTCGGCTTTCCGGTTCGGGTCGGTCGGTCAAGGGTGGCCGAAGGCCATCGCGTAGCGACGCGACGAAGGAGCGCCCTTGAGGGACCGGCCCGAACCGGAAGGACGATGGGACTGACGGGAAGCCCCCAACCCGCTCCGAGACCGCCCGAGGGGGTACGGCCCACCCGCCCCCCGGCCCGCACACAGGGAGGCGGGTGGGCAACCCCCGCCCCGCCCCCATCCCTCGAGGGGGAGATAGCGGCCCCGCGCCGAGAGGCCCCCCACCCCGCTACGCTCGACGCATGGCCGGCCGGTTCACCCCCTCGACCCCCTCCACCCCCACCACCCGGACCACCGTCCGCGGCGGGCACACCGCCGTGCCCCCCGGCCAGGGCCGGCCCGTCGGCGCGGGCGGCAAGGGGCGGAGCTGGAACCCCGGGGCCCCCGTGGACCTCGGGCTGGTGCTGGGGCCGTTGCGGCGGGGGCCCGGGGATCCGACGTTCCGGGCGACCCCCGACGGTTCCGTCTGGCGGGCCACCCGTACCCCCGACGGCCCCGCGACGCTCCGGGTGGCCGCGACGCCCGACGGGGCGGACGCCGAGGCGTGGGGGCCCGGGCGGGACTGGCTGCTGGAGAACCTTCCCGCGCTGCTCGGAGCCGCCGACGATCCGGCCGTCTTCGTACCCCGGCACCGGCTGGTGCACGCCAGTCACCGCCGCCGTCCGGGGTTGCGGCTGACCCGGACCGGGCTGGTGCTGGAGTCGCTGATCCCGACCGTCCTCGAGCAGAAGGTCACCGCCGACGAGGCGTACCGCGCCTGGCGCCGGCTGGTCCGGCAGTACGGGACGCCCGCGCCCGGGCCGCTCGCGGGGGAGCTGTACGTGATGCCCGACGCCCGGGACTGGGCGCTGATCCCCTCCTGGGACTGGCACCGGGCCGGGGTGGACATGAAGCGTTCGTCCACCATCGTGCGGGCCGCCCGGGTGGCCGCCCGCCTGGAGGAGGCGGCCGCGATGGAGCCGGAGCCGGCCGCCGCCCGGCTGGAGGCGGTGCCGGGGATCGGCCCCTGGACCTCCGCGGAGACCCTCCAGCGCAGCAACGGCGCACCCGACGCGGTGACCACCGGGGACCTCCACCTGCCGGGCATCATCGGCTACGCCCTCGCCGGTGAGCGGGACGCCGACGACGCCCGGATGCTGGAGCTGCTGGCCCCGTACGAGGGGCAGCGCCACCGTGCGGCCCGGCTCGTGCTGCTGGCGGGGCGCACCCCGCCCCGCCGCACGCCCCGGATGCCGCGCGGCGACATCGGCAGGCTGTAGGGACCCGGCGGACCCGCCCTACCGCACCTCGATGAAGGCCTCCGGCGTCCGCGGGGGCCGTTCGGCGGCGGGGGCTGCCGGGTGGCCGACCGCGACCGCCCCCATCGGGTCCCAGTCATCGGGCAGCGCGAGCACCTTGCGCACCACGTCGCGGCAGAACATCGTCGAGGACACCCATGCCGAGCCGAGCCGCTCCCCGGCCAGGGCGACGAGGAAGTTCTGCACGCCGGCGCCCATGGCGACGACGAACATCTCCCGTTCGGCGGTGTCCCGCCGGGCGTGCCCGTAGTCGTGGGCGCCGTCCGTCACCATGCACGGCACGACCAGGTACGGGGCGGCCCGCAGGACGTCGCCGCGGCGCACCCGCTTGGCGATGGACTCCTCGGACTTGCCGTCGCGCCGCAGGTCGGCGATCCAGGCGTCCCGCATCGCGTCGAGGAGTTCCAACCGGGCAGCGGCCGTCTCCAGGAGGACGAACCGCCACGGGGTGGTGTGGTGCGGTGCGGGGGCGGTGACGGCCGCGGCGACGGCGCGGCGTACGGCGCCGGGGTCGACGGGGTCGGCGGTGAAGGCGCGCACGGTGCGGCGCTGGGTGACGGCTTCCCGTACGGCTTCGGAGGTGCCGAGGCGGAACATGTCGTCGGCGGGGGCGCGGACCAGGTCGGCGGCGGTGGAGCCGTCGCCGAGTACGTGTCCGAGTCCGCGGACGACGGCCACGGGCAGGCCGGCGGCCTTGCCCTTGACGAGGTCTCCGGCGGCGGCGAGCTCGTCGGCGGTGGCCACTATGGTCGCGCTGAGCGGGTTGCCGTGGGCGTCGGTGCCGCCGCGCAGGTCGTCGAGTACGCGTACTCCGGCGGCGCCGATGGCGACGTCGGTCAGTCCGGAGCGCCAGGGCCGGCCGAAGGTGTCGGTGATGACGACGCCGACGTCGGCGCCGAGTGCGGCGCGCAGTCCGGCGCGGATCGCGGCGGCCGAGGCGTCGGGGTCCTCGGGCAGCAGCAGGACGGTGCCGGGTTCGGTGTTGGAGGCGTCGACGCCGGCGGCCGCCATGACCAGTCCGCGGCGGTTCTCGGTGATCCGCAGCGTGCCGCGGCGGGCGACGACCCGTACGGTCTCGGCGTCGATGGCGTCCTCGCGGGAGTCGGCGCGGACGATGCGCCCCTCGGCCTTGGAGACGATCTTCGAGGTGACGAGGAGGACGTCCCCGTCGCGCAGGCCGGGTTCCGCGTCGGCGATGAGGCGGGCCAGGTCGTCGCCGGGCCGGACCTCCGGGATGCCGGGGACGGCCCGCACCTCGTAGGAGGGGACGGTCACCGGGCCGCCTCCGCGAGGTCCAGCGCGGCGCGGGCCATGGCGGCGGTGGCGTCGGTGTCGGTCATCATCAGCGGGACGGCCCGGCAGGGGATGCCGGCGGCTTCGACCTCGGTGACGGCCGCGGCGTCGGAGGTGTCGACGAGCCAGCCGTCGAGGAGGCCGGAGCCGTAGTGGCGGGCGACGGCGGCGGCGGTGGTTTCGACGCCGACGGCGGCGAGGACCTTGTCGGCCATGCCCCGTACGGGTGCTCCGCCGATGATGGGGGAGAGGCCGACGACGGGTGCGGGGGAGGCGGCGAGGGCCTCGCGGATGCCGGGCACGGCGAGGATGGTGCCGATGGAGACGACGGGGTTGGACGGCGGGAAGAGGATGACGTCGGCGCCGGCGATGGCGTCGAGGACGCCGGGTGCGGGCTTGGCCTGTTCGGCGCCGACGGGGACGACGGCTTCGGCGTCGAGGGAGGCGCGGAGCTTGACCCAGTACTCCTGGAAGTGGATGACGCGGCGTTCGCCGGTCTCCGGGTCGGTGACGGCGACGTGGGTCTCGACGCGGTCGTCGGACATGGGGAGCAGCCGGACGCCGGGCTGCCAGCGGTCGCAGAGGGCTTCGGTGACGGCGCTGAGCGGGTAGCCGGCGCCGATCATCTGGGTGCGGACGATGTGGGTGGCGAAGTCGCGGTCGCCGAGGCCGAACCAGGTGGGTCCGACCCCGTACGCCGCGAGTTCTTCCTTGACGGTGAAGGACTCGTCGGTGCGGCCCCAGCCCTGGTCCTCGTTGATGCCACCGCCGAGGGTGTACATCACCGTGTCCAGATCGGGGCACACCTTCAGCCCGAACAGGTGAATGTCGTCACCGGTGTTGCCGATGACCGTGATGTCCGCGTCGGGGACGGCGGACTTGAGTCCGCGGAGGAAACGGGCGCCGCCGATGCCGCCGGCCAGAACAACAATGCGCATACCCCGCAGTCTGTCAGGCGGGTACGTGTTCCTCGCGGGCCGGGGAGCAGCTGTGCATCGGCATTTCGGTCAGGCCGGGGAAGTAGACGTGCAGGCTGACGGCTCCGTCGAGGGTGTCGTTGACGACCTCGTGGGCGTAGCCGGGGGCGAAGACGCGCTGGGCGCCGGCGCGGTGGCTGAGCCGGCCGCGGGGGGTGTGCTCGGTGAGCTCGCCGTCGAGGACGGTGAGGATGCCGGAGGAGCTGCCGTGGTCGTGGAGGCCGCTGCCCTGGCCGGGGACCCAGCTGAGCAGCCAGACCTCGTAGCCGGGGCCCGTGCGCAGGCGGTGGTACCAGCGGGTGGTGGCGTCGTACCGGACGAGGTGTTCCCAGCTCGCGCGGTCCTCGGCGATGGACCGGGCGAGGCCGACGAACTCGGCGACGGTGACGGGGTGTTCGCGGGCGGGCTGGAGGAGGTGCTGGACGGCGAGGATGTCGCCGGCGATCTGGAGGTCGCTCTCGACGACGGCGGGCGCGGCGGAAGCGGCGGGCGCGGCGGAAGCGGAGGCGGAGGAGGATGCGGAGGCGCTGTTCATCGTGGGGGTGTCCTCGACGGGTGTCAGTCGTGCGGGGCGGTTGCTGTGGGGTGGTGGCCGGAGCTCAGCGGAGCCAGGGGCTCCGGGGGCATCAACAGCTGCAACAGCAACAGCGAACCTGGGCAGCGCACAGGAACCCACGAATGGGGGTCCGGGTGGCGGCTGCGGGCGCTGACATGAGGACAAGGAGACCGGGCGGAGGGCCGGACTGTCAACCCAATGTCCGGTTTGAGGGAAAAGTTTCACCTCATCCGGTTACTGTGCGCGGAGAAAGGTTTGTGCACCCACAGCCAGGGGATGTGCCGCTCCGACTCGACGGGAACCGAGCTCAAACCCGCGGGCGTCACTCGTGATCGGAATGTGATCTCGGCTGCATCTTCGGCCGAATCGCAACCCCTCCTCGGGGTGACGCGTCGACCTCGAACGAGGGCGGCAGCCGCGGACAGCCTGTGGCTTGTGTCACGATTTTTGGCGATATGAACACTTTCTGTATACGCTTGGTTCCGCAGAGTGAATAAGGGCCCCAATAGCAGATCTCGGCTTGACTGCACAGGAGCCACACACTTGTAATTTCACTCGTGTCGTTACTCGGCGATCAGTAACGGCAACATCACGGGGACGCACAGACAGAGCGAGGGGCGCACATGACCGAGCTGTTTCAGGAACTGCTGGTCGAAGAGGCGGACGAGGAGCTCGGTTGGCAGGAGCGCGCACTCTGCGCGCAGACCGACCCCGAATCCTTCTTTCCCGAGAAGGGCGGCTCCACCCGCGAAGCCAAGAAGGTCTGCCTCGCCTGCGAGGTCCGCTCCGAATGCCTTGAGTACGCCCTCGCCAACGACGAGCGATTCGGCATCTGGGGCGGTCTGTCCGAGCGCGAGCGGCGCCGGCTGAAAAAGGCCGCGGTCTGAGAGCGGCGACGACCGGCGATCCGGAACGGTCCCGGAGCACCACCGAAAGCAACGGAAACAACGACAGACTGAGCAAACGGTCCGCCTCCCGCACCTTCCCCGCAGGAGGCGGACCGTCGCGTTCCGGACCTTCTCCCGACGCGGCGTACCCTCCCCTTCCCAGCCGTTAGTGTGGGGCGCTGTCCAGCAGCCTCCGAGGGCACAACACCCCCGGATCCCCAGGCCGGAGGGCCCGTACCGCGATGTCCCCGCACAGCAGCTCGCCGGCCTCCCAGCAGGCGGCCGCCACCCCCGAGTTCCCCCGGCACGTCGTCACCGCGGTCCTCGTCGCGCACGACGGAGCCCGCTGGCTGCCCGAGACCCTCGCAGGACTCCTCGCCCAGGAACGCCCCGCGCAGAACCACGTCGCCGCCGACACCGGAAGCGCCGACGACTCCGCCCGCCTCCTCGCCGAAGCCCTCGGCGACGACCGCGTCCTGCACCTCGCCCGCCGCACCGGATTCGGCGCCGCCGTCGACGAAGCCGCCCGCAGCGCCGGCACCCCCACCCCCGACGAACTCCCCTACCTCAAGCGCCCCAGCGGCTGGGACCCCGTCAGCCGCACCTGGCGCGACGACGCCTACGACCTCCCCGACCTCCCCCACGGCGAACCCGTCCAGTGGCTCTGGCTGCTCCACGACGACAGCGCACCCGAACCCGACGCCCTCACCGAACTCCTGCGCGTCGCCGACGGCAACCCCGACGCCGCCGTCATCGGCCCCAAACTCCGCGGCTGGTACGACCGCAGGCAACTCCTCGAAGCCGGCGTCACCATCGCCCGCAGCGGCCGCCGCTGGACCGGCCTCGACCGCCGGGAACAGGACCAGGGCCAGCACGACCAGGTCCGCCCCGTCCTCTCCGTCTCCACCGCCGGCATGCTCGTACGCCGCGACGTGTACGACGCCCTCGGCGGCTTCGACCGCCGCCTGCCCCTGATGCGCGACGACGTCGACCTGTGCTGGCGCGCCCACAGCGCCGGCCACACCGTCCTCGTCGCCCCCGACGCCGTCCTGCGGCACGCCGAAGCCGCCGCCCGCGAACGCCGCACCGTCGACTGCGCCGGCCGCTCCGCCGTCAGCCCCCACCGCGTCGACAAGGCCGGCGCCGTCCACACCCTGCTGGCCAACACCCCCGGCCGCGCCCTGCCCTACGTCCTGCTGCGCCTGGTCCTCGGCACCCTGCTGCGCACCCTGGGCTACCTCGTCGGCAAAGCCCCCGGCCAGGCCGTCGACGAACTCACCGGACTCCTCGCCACCCTGCTGCGCCCCGGCCGCATCCTCACCGCCCGCAGGGCCCGCCGCCGCCCCGCCGTCCCCGCCGCCGAACTCCGCCCCCTCTTCCCCCCGCCCGGCGCCACCCTGCGCGCCGGCGCCGAACAACTCGCCGCCCACCTCGGCTCCGGACGCGACAGCGACCCCGCCCCCGCCGGCCGGCACGGCGGAGCCCCCGAATCCGGCCCCGGCGGCGACGACGCCGAACACCTCGACCCCGGCCCGCCCGGCCGGCTCAAGAGGATCGCCCGCAACCCCTCACCCGCCCTCTTCGCCGGCCTCCTCCTCGTCTCCCTCGTCGCCTGCCGCGCCCTCATCGGCGGCGGCAGCCTCGCGGGCGGCGCCCTGCTCCCCGCCCCCTCCGGCGCGGGCGGCCTCTGGCACACCTACACCGGCGACTGGCAGCCCGTCGGCACCGGCACCACCGCCGGAGCACCCCCCTACCTCGCGGTCCTGGCCGGCCTCTCCGCCCTCCTCCTCGGCTCCACCCAGGCCGCCCTGACCCTGCTCCTCGTCTGCTCGGTCCCCCTCGCCGGCCTCACCGCCTACTTCGCCTCCCGGCCGCTGGTCACCTCCCGCCTGCTGCGCGCCTGGGCCGCCGTCGGCTACGCCTTCCTCCCCGCCGTCACCGGAGCCCTCGCCGGCGGCCGCCTCGGCACCGCCGTCCTCGCCGTGCTCCTGCCGCTCATCGCCCGCTCCGCCGCCACCGCCCACGGCCTCACCGACGCCGAGCCCGGCAGCGCCCGCCGCGCGGTGTGGACGTACGCCCTGCTGCTCACCCCGGCCACCGCCTTCACCCCCGTCGTGTGGCCCCTCGCCGCCGCCCTCGGCACCGCCGCCGTCCTCGCGCGCCGCGCGTACTGGAAGACGTACGCCCCCCGCCTGCTCGCGGTCCTCGCCGTACCCCTGGCCGTCCTCGCGCCCTGGTCCCTCGGCCTCCTCACCCACCCCGACCGCTTCCTGCGCGAGGCCGGACTGCCCTACGGCACCGGCTCCGCCACCCCCCTCGGCCTCCTCACCGCGGACCCCGGCGGCCCCGGCACCACCGGCCCGCTCCTCCTCGCCGGCGTCCTGCTCGCCGCCCTCGCCGCCCTGCTCCGCGCCGACCGGCGGTTCGCCGTCCGCGCCGCCTGGACCGCCGCCCTCGCCGGGCTGCTCCTCGCCGTCCTCCTCAACCGCACCGGCTGGGCCGGCCCCGGAACCCTCCTGTACGGGCTCGGACTCCTCGCGGCCGCCGCACTCGGCGCGGACGGCGCCAAGTACCGCGTCGCCGCCCGCAGCTTCGGCTGGCGCCAGCCCCTCGCCGCGCTGACCGCCCTCGCCGCCGCCACCGGCCCGCTGCTCCTCGCCGCCGCCTGGGCCGCGGCCGGCGCCGACGGACCGCTGGCACGGCGCGACCCCGTCCAGGTCCCCGCCGTCGTCGCCGAGCACTCCGGCGACACCAACCGCACCCGCACCCTGGTCCTCGGCGGGGACTCGCCCGCCACCGTCTCCTACGCCCTGGTCCGCGGCTCCGGTGCCCGCCTCGGCGACGGCGAGCTCCTCGCCGCGGCCGGCCCCGAACCCCGGCTCGCCAAAGCCGTCTCCAGCCTGGTCTCCGGCTCCGGAGCCAACCAGTCCGAGCAGCTCAGCGCCTTCGCCGTGCGCTACGTGATGATCCCGGCCGGCGGCTCCGCCCCCATGCGCCGCATCCTCGACGGCACCCCCGGCCTCAAACAGCGCCACCAGAACGACGGCACCGCCCTGTGGGAGGTCGAACGGCTCACCTCCCGCGTGGCGATCGTCCCCGCCCGGCAGGGCCAGACCGCCACCCTCACCGTCGAGGCCGGCCCCGTCGAGGTCCACGCCGACATCCCGGCCGGCCCCGAAGGCCGCACCCTGCGCATCGCAGACCGGGCCGACACGGGCTGGCGGGCCACCCTGGACGGCGAACCCCTCACCCCCCGGACCGTCGACGGATGGGCGCAGGGTTTCGCCCTGCCCACCGACGCCGGCCACCTCGACCTCGTCCACCAGGACTCCTTCCCCCGTACCGCCTGGCACTGGGCGCAGGGCACCCTCGCCCTGCTGCTCCTCGTGATGGCCCTGCCCGGCCGCCGCGCCCGCCTCGACGACGACCTGCCCGAGGAGACCGCGCCCGGCGCCGCCCCCGGGGACCGCCCCGGCGAGCCCGGCCACGGCCGCCGCCGCCGGACCGGGCCCGCCGCCGCGCCCGACCCGGAGCCGGTGCCCGCCGAGGCCGTCGTCGACCCGTACGCGCAGATCCCCGCGCAGCAGGTCTACGGCGAGGATTCGTACGCCTACCAGGAGCCCCACCCTTACGAGGCGCAGCCGGGGCCCGCCCACGACGCCCACGGCCAGTACCCCCACCCCGGGGGACAGCCGCACTTCCCGCAGCAACAGCAGCCCCACCCGTACGAGTACGAGCAGCAGTACGACACCTACGGACAGCGCCGGCCGCGTCCGGACGGGAGCCACCAGTGAAGCAGCGCGCCCCCCTGACGCTCGCGGCCGTGACGGCGGCGCTGGCCGCCGCCACCGGGCTGGCCTTCCTCACCGCCCCCGCGGCCACCCCGGCCGGCGGCACCGGGCGGGCGGCCGCCGCCCGGATGCCGGTGGAACGGTCCGTGCTGGTGTGCCCCGCGCCCAGTTCCTCCGACATCGCCGAGACCACGTACACCTCCCTCACCCCCGGCAAGGGCGGCGGCTCCGGCACGGCCCGGCTGGCCGACAAGGACGGCAAGGCGGTCCTCGACCTCAAGGAGCCCGGCAAGGCCGTCGCGGCCACCGCCTCCGGTGCGGAGGCGCCGGCGCTGACGGGTGCCGCCGAGGGCGTCCTGGCCCCCGGCTGGACCGCCCAGCAGACCACCAAGGTGTCCGCCGGCCACGCGCGCGGCCTCCTCGGGCTGGCCTGCACCGCGCCCGGCACCGACTTCTGGTTCCCCGGCGTCAGCACCGCCAAGGGCCGCCAGGACTACGTCCACCTCACCAACCCCGACGACACCGTCGCCGAGGTGGCCGTCAAGCTGCACGGCCCCGACGGCCTCCTCAAGGACAAGCCGGGCACCCCCGACCCCGTCTACGACGTCGCCCCCCGGTCCACCACCAAGGTGTCGCTGGCCCAGCTGGCACCCGACAGCCAGCTCGCGGACGCCACCGCGCACGTCACGGCCCGGTCCGGCCGGGTCGGCGCCTCCGTCCACGTCGCCGAGGACGGCACCGGCGCCGACTGGCTCCCGGCCTCCGCGGGCCCGGCGGACACCCTGGTGCTGCCCGGCATCCCGGCCGACGCCACCTCCGTACGGCTGGTCGCCTTCGCCCCCGGCGAGGACGACGCCGACCTCACCGTGAAGCTGTCCGGCCCGACCGGCCCCATCAGCCCGGCCGGCAAGGAACGCCTCCACCTCAAGGGCGGCATGACCGAGACCCTGGACCTCGGCGACGTGACCCGGGGCGAGGCCGGCTCCCTGCTGCTGGCCCCCGCCGACCCGAAGAAGGCCGTACCCGTCGTCGCCGCCCTGCGCGTGGTCCGCGGCACCGCCGCCAAGCAGGAACTGGGCTTCGTCCCCGCGAGCACCCCCGTCGGCGAGCGGGCCACCGTCGCCGACAACCGGGCCGACGACAAGGCCACCGTCCTCACCCTCACCGCCTCCGGCGCCGACGCAAAGGTCCGCGTCACCGCCTCCCCGGGCACCGGGGGCGGGCAGGGCACCGCCACGGAGATCACCCTCAAGGGCGGTACCACCCGCGCGGTCACCCCGCCGCCCGCCCCCTCCGGCGGCAAGGGCCCCTACGCCCTGACCGTCGAGACCCTGTCCGGCGGCCCCGTCCACGCGGCCCGCACCCTGACCCTGCCGCACGACGGGATCCCGATGTTCACCGTCCAGGCCTTCGGCGACGACCGCTCCACGGTCTCCGTCCCCGAGGCCGCCGAGGACCCGTCGATCCTGCTGCGCTGAAACGGCCGGTACGGGCGGGGCGCGTCAGTCCTGCCCGTACCGGGGGTCCACCGTCTCCGGCGACAGCCCGAGCAGCTCCGCGACCTGCTCCACCACGATCTCGTGCACCAGCAGCGCCCGCTCGTCCCGCGTCTTCGCCCGGATCTCCACCGGCCGCCGGAACACCACGATCCGCGCCGGCCTCCCGTCGCGGGCCTCCACCAGCCCGCCCAGCGGAACCGCCTCGTCGTTCCAGCCCGCGTCGGGCCCGCCCGGCGGCCCCGGCACGTCCGCGATCACGAACTCCACCTCGGCCAGCTGCGTCCAGCGCCGCTCCAGCCGCTCCACGGAATCCCGTACGAGGTCCCCGAACAGCTCCGCCCGGCTCGCGGACAGCGGCACCTGCGGCGGGGCCAGCGGCCCGCGCATCCCCCGGCCGTGCCGGTCGCGCCGCCGCTGCCGCGGCTCGGAAGGGGCCGCGGCGGGAACCGGCGGGCGGGGAGGAAGCGAACTGTCCGTCACCCCCGCAGGGTAGCCCGCACGCCACGGCCAGGACCCGATACGGTCACGACCTGGTGTCACGTCGGCCAAGATCGGGCCGCTTTACGGACTCGTCGCCCCCCTTCGTCACCCGTGGCGCGGCACGGGCGAAGTACGACACGGGGGGACGGCCGGGGGGCGAGTCGTCGCGGCCCGGTCAAGAGTGCGGTACCGTCCAACGTCGTGAGCCTTGTACGTCGCTGTTCGCGCACCGCGTGCGGCCGCCCTGCCGTCGCCACACTGACGTACGTCTACGCCGACTCGACCGCAGTTCTCGGCCCGCTCGCCACCTACGCCGAACCCCACTGCTATGACCTGTGCGCCGAGCACTCCGAGCGCCTGACCGCCCCGCGCGGCTGGGAAGTCGTGCGCCTGTCGGACGGGTCCGGCCCGTCCCGCCCCAGCGGGGACGACCTCGAAGCCCTGGCCAACGCGGTCCGCGAGGCGGCCCGTCCGCCCGAGCGCGCGGCCGAGGCCGGCGGGTCCGGACCGGGCGCCCCGGTGGCCGGCGAGACCCGTCGCGGACACCTGCGCGTCCTCCGTTCGCCCGATTCCTGACGTACGGATCGTCTGAAAAGCCGCTCTGCGTACAAGGTAGGTTTGCTCCACCGCACAGGACCTTCAGGAGGGCAGGCAGTGGCCGCAGATCTTTCGAACATCGTCAAGGCGTACGACGTACGTGGCGTCGTACCCGACGAGTGGGACGAGCCCCTGGCCGAACTGTTCGGTGCTGCGTTCGTCGAGGTCACCGGCGCCACGGCGATCGTGATCGGCCACGACATGCGGCCCTCCTCGCCCGGCCTGTCCGCCGCCTTCGCCCGGGGCGCCGCCGCCCGCGGCGTCGACGTCACCCTGATCGGCCTGTGCTCCACCGACCAGCTGTACTACGCCTCCGGCAAGCTGGACCTGCCCGGCGCCATGTTCACGGCCTCGCACAACCCGGCCCAGTACAACGGCATCAAGCTGTGCCGCGCCGGCGCCGCGCCCGTGGGCCAGGACACCGGCCTCGCCACCATCCGCGAGCTCGCCGAGAAGTGGACCGACGAGGGCGCCCCGGAGATCCCCGCCGGCACCGTCCCGGGCACCATCACCGAGCAGGACACCCTGGCCGGCTACGCCGAGCACCTGAAGTCCCTGGTCGACCTGACGGCCATCCGCCCGCTGAAGGTCGTCGTCGACGCGGGCAACGGCATGGGCGGCCACACCGTCCCCACCGTCTTCGAGGGCCTCCCGCTGGACCTCGTCCCCATGTACTTCGAGCTGGACGGGACCTTCCCGAACCACGAGGCCAACCCCCTCGACCCGAAGAACATCGTCGACCTCCAGGCCCGCGTGCTCGCCGAGGGCGCCGACCTGGGCCTCGCCTTCGACGGCGACGCCGACCGCTGCTTCGTCGTCGACGAGCGCGGCGAGGGCGTCTCCCCGTCCGCCATCACCGCCCTGGTCGCGGCCCGCGAGCTGGCCCGCAACGGCGGCACCGGCACGATCATCCACAACCTGATCACCTCGTGGTCGGTCCCGGAGGTCGTCAGCGAGCACGGCGGCACCCCCGTCCGCACCCGCGTCGGCCACTCCTTCATCAAGGCCGAGATGGCCGCCTCCGGCGCCATCTTCGGCGGCGAGCACTCGGCGCACTACTACTTCAAGGACTTCTGGAACGCGGACACCGGCATGCTCGCCGCGCTCCACGTCCTCGCGGCCCTCGGCGGCCAGGAGGGCCCGCTCTCCGAGCTGGTCTCCTCCTACGACCGCTACGTCGGCTCCGGCGAGATCAACTCCACCGTCGCCGACCAGGCCGCCCGCACCGCCGAGGTCAAGGCCGCCTACGCCGGCCAGGACGGCATCACCTTCGACGAGCTGGACGGCCTCACGGTCTCCGCCGCCGACTGGTGGTTCAACCTCCGCCCCTCCAACACCGAGCCGCTCCTGCGCCTCAACGTGGAGGCCCGCGACGAGGCCACCCTGACCAAGATCCGCGACGAGGTCCTCGCCCTCGTCCGATCCTGACGCCTGGCCGGCGGGGCCAAACCAGCCCCGCCGGCGTTTGAGGCGCGGGGGTCCGGGGGCAGAGCCCCCGGCAACGGACCCGCACACGAACCGGGGTACGCCGCTCGGCAGGGCAGTCAGGGCCGACGGGCGGCACCCGGCACCCGTCAGGCCGCACGCCCAGTGACTCGGCGGTACGCTGACCTCGCCCAATCCGCGATAAGCGATCCGCATCCCCGAAGGGAACCGCCCATGCCGCTCGAAGCCGGCCTGCTGGAGATCCTCGCCTGCCCCGCCTGCCACGCCCCCCTCCGGGACGAGTCGGCCGACGAGACCGCCCCCGAGCTGATCTGCACCGGCCAGGACTGCGGTCTCGCGTACCCGGTCCGCGACGGCATCCCGGTCCTCCTCGTGGACGAGGCCCGCCGCCCCGCCTGACCGGCCCCGTTCCCCACCGCTCGACCAGCCTGGATCCGTCAACACCGCCGGAGGCCCCCATGCTCGACGAGTCACTCCTCGACGCACCGGACGATCTCGCCCGTGCCGACCGCCGCGGCCTGCTCCGCGGCGCCGCCGAGGCCGGGGCCAGAGTCCGCACCGCGGCCCGGCACGCCGCCGAGGCCGGACTCGCGGACCTGCGCCCCGACGGGCGCCCCCGCGCCGTCCTGATCGCCGGCCCCGGCACCGCCGCCACCGGCGTCGCCGACCTGCTCGGCGCCCTCGCCGGAGCCTCCGCCCCCGTCACCCGTCTGCACCCCACCGGCGTCGCGCACGCCGCCGGGGCGCTGCGCTGGAACCTGCCCGGCTGGGCGGGGCCCGTGGACCTGCTCCTCATCGCCACCACCGACGGCACCGAGCCCGGCCTCGCGGCCCTCGCCGACCAGGCCTACCGGCGCGGCTGCGCCGTGGTCGCCGTCGCCCCCGAGCGCTCACCGCTGGGCGAGGCGGTGGACGGCGCGCACGGGGTCCTCGTACCGATGGCCAAGGCCCCGTACCAGGAGTACGACGAGTCCGCCGCGGCCGGTCCCGGCGCCCTCTGGGCCCTGCTGACCCCGCTGCTGGTCCTCCTCGACAAGGTCGGCCTGATCGGTGCCGCCCCCGACGCCCTCCAGCGCGTCGCCGACCGGCTCGACCGCACCGCCGAGCGCTGCGGCCCGGCCATCGCCACCTACTCCAACCCGGCCAAGACCCTCGCCGCCGAGCTGGCCGACTCGCTCCCCCTCATCTGGAGCGAGGGGGAGGGCGCCGGCCCCGCGGGCCGCCGCTTCGCCGCGACCCTCGCCGAGCTGGCCGGCCGCCCCGCGCTCTCCGCGACCCTCCCCGAGGCACTGCCCGCGCACGGGGTGCTGCTCGCCGGGGCCTTCGCCGCCGGAGCCGACCCGGACGACTTCTTCCGGGACCGCGTGGAGGAGCCGCAGGCCCTTCGCGCCCGCATCGTCCTGCTGCGCGACCGGCCGACCGGCGGGCTCAGCGCCGCCCCGGCCGCGCGCGAGCTCGCCCTCAGCCACGACACGGCCATCAGCGAGCTCGAACCGGAGGAGGGCGGCGAGCTGGAACAGCTCGCCGAACTCCTCGCCGTCACCGACTTCGCCACCGCCTACCTGGCGCTGGCGTCCCGGGGACACAGCTAGGCACACACCCGTGCCCGCACCACCTCCAGATCCAGGAAGACGACGACGATGGACCGCCTCACCAACACGATCCGCCCCTACGCGTGGGGATCCACCACCGCGATCCCGGCCCTCCTCGGAGTCGAGCCGACCGGTGAGCCCCAGGCCGAGATGTGGATGGGCGCCCACCCCGGCGCCCCCTCCCGCCTCGACCGCGGAGCCGGCGAGACCACCCTGGCGGCCGTCATCGACGCCGACCCGGAGGGTGAGCTCGGAGCCGCCGCCGTCGCCAAGTTCGGCCCCCGCCTGCCCTTCCTCCTCAAGATCCTCGCCGCCGGCGCCCCCCTCTCCCTCCAGGTCCACCCCGACCTGGCCCAGGCCCGCGCCGGGTTCGAGGACGAGGAGCGGCGCGGCGTCCCGATCGACGCGGGCCACCGCAACTACAAGGACGCCAACCACAAGCCCGAGCTGATCTGCGCGCTCACCCCCTTCGACGGCCTGTGCGGCTTCCGCCCGCCGACGGAGGCCGCGGACCTCCTCGAAGGCCTCGGCGTCGACACCCTCAAGCCGTACGTGGACCTGCTGCGCGCCCACCCCGAGGAGGCGGCCCTGCGGGAGGTCCTCACCGCCGTCCTCACCGCCGACCGCGAGGAGATGGCCCGTACGGTCGCCGAGGCCGCGGCCGCCGCCGAGCGCCTCGGAGGCCCGTACGAGGCCTACGCGGGACTCGTCCACGACTACCCCGGCGACCCGGGCGTCATCGCGGCCATGCTCCTCAACCACGTACGGCTGCAGCCCGGCGAGGCCATGTTCCTCGGTGCCGGCATCCCGCACGCCTACCTCGACGGCCTGGGCGTCGAGCTGATGGCCAACTCGGACAACGTGCTGCGCTGCGGTCTGACCCCCAAGCACGTGGACGTCCCCGAGCTGCTCAAGGTCGTCATCTTCGAGCCGAGCGCCCCGGGCGTCCTGCGCCCCGAGGGCGACGGCGAGGAGGTCTACGAGACCCCCATCGACGAATTCCGGCTCTCCCGCCACGTCCTGGCCCCCGGCGGCGCCCCCCGCGCCCTCCCGGACGCCGCCCCGCAGATCCTGCTCTGCACCGCCGGCGCCCCCCGCGTCGGCGAACTGGCCCTCACCCCGGGCGAGTCGGTCTTCGTCCCCGCGGGCGAAAAGACCGAACTGTCCGGTAATGGCACCGTCTTCCGGGCCACCGTGGTCCTCTGACGTAGCGTCGGCCGCACCCACAGCTGCAACAATGTGCGGCCGTAGTCAGTGGCCCAGGAAGGACACCCAGCAACCATGAGCGCGTCGGGCGGTACCAAGGCGATCGTGGCGGCACTCGCCGCCAACCTCGCCATCGCTGTAGCCAAGTTCGTGGCATTCCTCTTCAGCGGTTCCTCGTCGATGCTCGCGGAAAGCGTCCACTCGGTCGCCGACTCCGGAAACCAGGGCCTGCTGCTCCTCGGCGGGAAGAAGGCCCAGCGCGAGGCGACCCCCCAGCACCCCTTCGGGTACGGGCGCGAGCGTTACATCTACGCCTTCCTCGTCTCCATCGTGCTCTTCACCGTCGGCGGCATGTTCGCCATCTACGAGGGCTACGAGAAGATCCACGACCCGCACGAGATCGAGGCCTGGTACTGGCCCGTCGGCGTCCTGGTCTTCGCGATCGTCGCGGAGTCCTTCTCCTTCCGCACCGCGATCAAGGAGTCCAACGAGAGCCGCGGCAGCCAGAGCTGGAAGCAGTTCATCAAGAGCGCCAAGGCCCCCGAACTCCCCGTCGTCCTCCTGGAGGACCTCGGCGCGCTCGTCGGCCTCGTCCTCGCCCTCGGCGGCGTCGGCCTCGCCCTGCTCACCGGCAACGGCGTCTGGGACGGCATCGGCACCCTCTGCATCGGCGTCCTGCTGATCGTCATCGCCGTCGTCCTGGCCCTGGAGACCAAGTCCCTGCTGCTCGGCGAGGCCGCCGGCACCGCCGAGGTCGAGAAGATCAAGGCCGCGCTCGTCGACGGTGACACCGTCACCGGCGTCATCCACATGCGCACCCTGCACCTCGGCCCCGAGGAGCTCCTCGTCGCGGCCAAGATCGCCGTCCGGCACGACGACACCGCGACCGAGGTGGCCAACGCCATCAACGCCGCCGAGGCCCGCATCCGCGCCTCCGTCCCGATCGCCCGCGTGATCTACCTGGAGCCTGACATCTACAACCCCGAGGCCGCCAAGGCCGACGGCCGCTGACCGGCCCCCGCGACGCGACGCACGCAAAGGCCCCCGCAGCTCACCGCTGCGGGGGCCTCGTGCGTACGGGCGGGGTTCCGGGGCTACAGGATCTCGCTCAGCACCTCCAGGACGGCCGGCCCGTCCGGCGCGGACCCGAGCCGCTCGCGGAAGTCCGCGTCCATCAGCTTCCGCGACAGCAGCGCCAGGATCCGCAGGTGCTCGTCGCCCGCGGCGGCCTCCGGCACCGAGATCATGAAGACCAGGCGGGCCTTCGTACCGTCCAGCGCGCCCCACTCGATGCCCTCCGAGGACCGGGCGAAGCCGACCGTGGGGCGGACCACCGCGTCCGTCTTGGCGTGCGGGATCGCGATCGACTCGCCGAGCCCCGTCGTGCCCTGCGCCTCCCGGGCGAGGGCCACCCGCACGAGCTCGTCCACGTCCCGGACGTTCCCGGTGGACGCCAGCATCTCGGCCATCTCCCGGATCGCCGCCTCCTTGGTGTCCGAGGCCAGCTCCGTCCTGACCGTCCGCGCGGTGAGGTAGCCGGACAGCACCTCCGGCCCGGCCTCCGCGACGGCGGCCCCGGCCGCAGCCGGCGCCGCCTGCGTCCGCACGGCCGTCCCGCCGGCCCCGGCCCCTGCCGCAGTGACCGGGCCCGCGCCCGAGCCCGCGCCCGCGCCCACGCCGGCGAGCACCGGCTCCGCCGCCGCGGCCCCGGCGGGCACGGCCGGCCCGCCCCGGCGGGCCTTGATCTCGATCAGCGCGTTCGTCGTCAGCGCCGTGACCACCGTGCCGATGGCGATCGCGATCAGGAACCAGACCACGCCGCTGACCGCACCCAGCGCGGCCACGATCGGCCCGCCGTGCGGCACGTGGTCGCCCACGCCCGCCACACCGGCGACCGCACCCGCCACCGCACCGCCCAGCATGTTCGCCGGGATCACGATCGCCGGACGGGCCGCCGCGAACGGGATGGCGCCCTCCGAGATGCCGAACATGCCCATGAACAGGGCGGCCATGCCCGTGTCCCGCTCCTGCTCCGAGTACAGCTTGCGGCGCAGCACCGTCGCCAGGCCCTGGCCGAGCGGCATCACCGGGATGGCCGCCGCGCACATGCCCATGACCGCGTAGTTCCCGGACGCGATGAGACCCGTACCGAAGAGGAACGCCGTCTTGTTGACCGGGCCGCCCATGTCGAAGGCGATCATCAGGCCGAGCAGCGCGCCGAGCAGGATCGCGCTGGTGCCGGTCATGCCCGACAGCCAGGAGGTCAGGCTCTCGAAGACCCAGGAGATCGGCTTGCCGATGACGTAGATGAAGAACAGGCCGAGCGCCGTCGTGGCCACGATCGGGATCACGATGATCGGCATGATCGGCTGGACGACCTTGGGGACCTTGACCTTCTTGATCCACAGGACCAGGTAGCCCGCCAGGAAGCCCGTCACGATCGCGCCGATGAAGCCGGCGCCCGACTTCGAGTCGTAGAGGTCGCCGGAGTTCGCGATGAAGCCGCCGATCATGCCGGGCACCAGCGCCGGCCGGTCGCCGATGGCGTACGCGATGTAGCCGGACAGGATCGGGATCATCAGCGTGAAGCCCAGGACGCCGATCTTGAACAGGTGGTCCCAGAAGGTGCCCGGGGTCGTCGCGTACCCCTCGGCCGTGGCGTGGCCGCCCAGCGCCAGCGCGATGGCGATCAGCAGACCGCCGACCACCACGAAGGGGATCATGTACGAGACGCCGTTCATCAGCGCCTTGTACGCGAGGCTCCGCTCCTTGCCGCCGCCGCCGCTGCCCGCACCGCCGCCCGCCGGGGCCGTGTCCGTCTGGACCGGCGCGGTCCGCACCCGCTCGATCAGCTCCTTCGGCTTGTGGATGCCGTCGGCGACGCCGGTGGACAGCACCCGCTTGCCGGCGAAGCGCTCGCGGTCGACCTCCTTGTCGGCGGCGATGATGATCCCGTCCGCCTCTCTGACATCGTTGTCAGTGAGTACGTTCTCGGCCCCGATCGAGCCCTGGGTCTCCACCTTCATGTCCACGCCGAGCTCGGCGGCGGCCTGCATCAGCTTCTCGGCGGCCATGTAGGTGTGCGCGATCCCCGTTGGGCACGCCGTGACGGCGAGCAGCTTCGGGCGCTCGGGCCCGCTCGCACCGCCACCGGAAGGGCCGGCTGGACTGGTCACTTGAATCTCCTTCACGCCATTGGTCCGCGAGATCGCGCGCACGAACCGATCCACCGGCATCCTGCAACAGGTAAGGGGTAGATCAAAAGTCCGAAAGGCCCCGAACATCCCGCCGGACGGCCTGAAAACGAAGCACGACTTGTTCCCGTCCCCACTGGGGTCCGCTGCGCCGACCGGTGTAGATTCGTCATCAGTGTCAGGCGTCGCTGCTGATGGCGGTCGGGCGGTCCTCGTGACCGGCCGAGGGGAGAGAGGGCCCCGCGACGGACTGTGCTCAGTGCACCGGCCAGCCCCGTGCACGGCCCAGCCGTACCCACCTCTCGAACCATGAGGAGCAGCACCCATGGACTTCAAGGTCGCCGACCTTTCCCTTGCCGCCTTCGGCCGCAAGGAGATCACCCTGGCCGAGCACGAGATGCCGGGTCTGATGTCGATCCGCAAGGAGTACGCCGAGGCGCAGCCGCTGGCCGGCGCCCGCATCACCGGCTCGCTGCACATGACGGTGCAGACCGCCGTCCTGATCGAGACCCTCGTCGCCCTCGGCGCCGACGTCCGCTGGGCCTCCTGCAACATCTTCTCCACCCAGGACCACGCCGCCGCCGCCATCGCGGTCGGCCCGAACGGCACCCCGGAGAACCCGCAGGGCGTCCCCGTCTTCGCCTGGAAGGGCGAGACGCTGGAGGAGTACTGGTGGTGCACGGAGCAGGCGCTGACCTGGCCGAACACCCCCACCGGCGGCCCGAACATGATCCTCGACGACGGTGGTGACGCCACCCTCCTCGTCCACAAGGGCGTCGAGTTCGAGAAGGCCGGCGCGGCCCCGGACCCGTCCACCGCGGACTCCGAGGAGTACGGCCACATCCTCACGCTCCTCAACCGCACCCTCGCCGAGGCCCCGCAGAAGTGGACGCAGCTCGCGTCCGAGATCCGCGGCGTGACCGAGGAGACCACCACCGGTGTCCACCGCCTCTACGAGATGATGGCCGAGGGCACCCTGCTCTTCCCGGCGATCAACGTGAACGACGCCGTGACGAAGTCGAAGTTCGACAACAAGTACGGCTGCCGCCACTCCCTGATCGACGGCATCAACCGTGCCACCGACGTGCTGATCGGCGGCAAGGTCGCGGTCGTGTGCGGTTACGGCGACGTCGGCAAGGGCTG
>NZ_JBWKEZ010000083.1:0-30643 GCF_056434525.1 Streptomyces sp. NPDC044002 | reverse complement strand
TCAAACGCCGCGCGGGCTGGAATTTCGCTGCGCGAAATCCAGCCCCGCCGGCGTTCGGCAACTCCAGCCCCGCCGGCGTTTGAGGCGCGGGGGTCTGGGGGCGGAGCCCCCAGGAGGGGTCCGGGCACAGCCCGGGGAACGGGCGAAGGGCGGGGCGGGGAGCAGCCCGCGCAGCGGCGCCCCCGCACCGCCGGACGGCTACCGCCGCCGGGTCAGCGACAGCAGGTCACGCGCCGGCCCCGCCGGACGGGTGCCCGTCGGCCAGACGGCGCGCAGGGCCCGGGACAGGGCGGCCCCCGGCACCGGGACCTCCACCAGGCGGCGGGACGCCAGCTCGTCGTCCAGCGCGAGTTCCGACAGGACGCACGGCCCCGCCCCACTGAGCGCCGCCGCCTTGACGGCAGTGGTGGAGGCCAGCTCCAGCAGCGGCTGGGCCAGCCCCCCGGACGGGGCCAGCGCGGCATCCAGGACCTGCCGCGTCCCCGACCCCCGCTCCCGCAGGATCAGCGGGCCGCGGGCCAGCTCGGCCGGCTCCACCCCCTTCGAGCGCCGCGCCCACGGGTGCGTCGGGGCCACCGCCACCACCAGCCGGTCCTGGGCGATGACAGCCGAATCCAGCCCGTCGGGCACCGACAGCCCCTCCACGAAGCCCAGGTCGGCCTCGTGCGCCAGCACCCGCTGGGCGACATCGGCGGAGTTCCCCGCGTGCAGGGACACCGCCGTGTCGGGCCGCTCCCCGCGCAGGGCGATCAGCCACCCCGGCAGCAGGTACTCGGCGATGGTCATGCTGGCGGCCACCCGCAGCCGCGAGTCCCGCCGCCCGCGCAGCGCCTGCGCGCCCGCGTCGAAGGCCTCGGCGGCCTCCACCACCCGCCGGGCCCAGTCCGTGACGAGCGCGCCCTCCGCCGTCAGCGTCGAGCCGCGCGGTGAGCGGTCCACCAGCGCCACGCCGAGCCGGGCCTCCATCGCCCGGATGCGGCTGCTCGCGGCCGGCTGCGTGATCCCGAGGCGCCGGGCGGCGCCGCTGAGGCTGCCGACCCGTGCGACCGTGAGCAGCAGTTCCAGCGCGCCCAGGTCCGGCACGCGGTGCGCGAGCGGGACCGACTCCTCGTTACCCATAACATCAGTTTATGGCCTCATAGACATGTGGTCTCTGCCGTACGGCCCTGCCCGGCGGGACGCTGGACCCATGGCCACCACCGTCCTACGCCCCCGCACCACCGCCGCACCCGTCCTGCGGACCCACAAGGTCCCGCGGCTGCGCCACCTCGCCCCCAACTGGTACGCCTCCGTCATGGGCACGGCGATCATCGCCAACGCCGGCGCGGCCCTCCCGTACCAGCTCCCCGGTCAGCGCGTGGCCTGCCAGCTCGTCTGGGCGCTGTCCGCCGCGGCCCTCGCCGTGCTGCTGACCGCCCGCGCCGGGCACTGGCTGCACCACCGCGACCAGGCCCGCGCCCACCTCCTCGACCCCGCCGTCGCCCCGTTCTACGGCTGCCTCGCCATGGCCCTGCTGGCCGTCGGCGCCGGCACCCTGACCGTCGGCAAGGACCTGATCGGTACCGGCACCGCCATCGCCGTCGACACCGTGCTCTTCACCGCCGGCACCGTGATCGGCCTGGTCATGGCCGTGGTCGTGCCCTACCTGATGGTGGTGCGGCACAAGGTCGAGGCCTCCCAGGCCACCCCCGTGTGGCTGCTGCCCGTGGTCTCCCCCATGGTCTCCGCCGCCGTCGGGCCCCTGCTGGTCCCCCACCTGCCCGCCGGGCAGGCCCGCGAGGCGCTGCTGCTGGCCTGCTACGCCATGTTCGGCATCAGCCTGCTGGCCACCCTGCTGCTGCTCCCCCTGGTCTTCGGCCGGCTGATCGTGAGCGGGCCCCTGCCCCTGGCGCTGACCCCGACCCTGTTCCTGGTCCTCGGCCCCCTCGGCCAGTCCACCACCGCCGTGAACCAGCTCGCCGACGTGGCGCCCGGCGCCATCGACGCCCCCTACGCCGGTGCCCTCGGCGCCTTCGCCGTGGTCTACGGGGTCCCCGTGATGGGCTTCGCCCTGCTGTGGCTGGCCCTGGCCGCGTCGATGCTGGTCCGGGCCGCCCGGGACGGCATGGGCTTCGCGATGACCTGGTGGGCCCTGACCTTCCCCGTCGGCACCTGCGTCACCGGCGCCGCCGGGCTGGCCCGCCACACCGGGCTGGACGCCTTCTCCTGGCTGGCCACCGCCCTCTTCCTGGGCCTGGTCACCGCCTGGCTGCTGGCCGCCGTCCACACCCTGCGCGGCCTGTTCGCCGGCCGGCTGCTCCCCGCCGCGCAGGCGGCCTAAGGCCGCAGGGCCGCCGCCAGCACCTGCGGGGCCTCCGCCAGTGAGGGCCCGTACCAGGTGAGGTGGCGGCCGCTGACCAGTGCGGCCCGGAGGCCCGGGAAGGCCTCCGGGCCGTCGTCCGCGGTGAAGGCGTACGGCTCGTCCGGGAGCACCACCAGGTCGCAGCCGCTCCCGGCGAGCTCCTCCACCGGCACCCTCGGGTACCGCTCGGGGTGACCGACGTACGCGTTGCGCACCCCCAGCCGGGCCAGCAGGTCGCCCGCGAAGGTGTCGCGGCCGAGCACCATCCAGGGCCGCCGCCAGACCGGCACGAAGGCGGTGAGTTCCCCGACGGGTTCCACCGCAGCCCAGGCCTCCTCGGCCCGGTCCAGCCACTCGGGGCGCTCCAGCCCCAGCGCGCCCACCAGGACGCGGTCCAGCTCGGCGAAGGCCTGCGGCAGGTCCCGGATCTCGGTGACCAGCACCTCCACCCCGGCCGCGCGCAGCGCCTCCAGGTCGGGGGCCCGGTTCTCCTCCTCGTTGGCGATCACCAGGTCGGGGCGCAGCTCCACGACCGCGCGTACGTCGGGGTTCTTCGTGCCCCCGATGCGCACCACGTCCCCGAGGTCCGCCGGGTGCGTGCACCAGTCGGTGGCCCCCGCCAGCACGCCGGGCGCGCTGACGGCGACCGCCTCGGTCAGGGAGGGCACGAGCGAGACGACGCGCACCGGCTCAGTGCCCCGGCGACGGCGGCTCGGAGGTGGCGTGGATGTGGTCGCCGACCGCGACGACCAGCAGCCGGGTGTCCTCGCTGACCGCGCGCCAGCGGTGGCGCACCCCGCCGGAGAGGAACAGCGCGTCCCCGCTCTCCAGCCGGTACGCCCGCCCCTCGGCCTCCACCTGGCAGGCGCCGGAGACCACGTACATCAGTTCGTCGTTGCGGTGCTGGTACTCGCGGCCTGCGTCCTGGTCTCCGGTGAACTCCAGCGCGTGCAGCTGGTGGTGGCCGCGCACGAGGGGCCGTACGCCCATCACGGGGGTGAGGCCGGACTCGTCGCCGGCCCGTACGAGGTCCACGGTGCGCGCCGTGTCGGAGGCGGCCAGCAGGTCCACGGCCGTGGTCTCCAGGGCGTCGGCGACCCGCTCCAGCGAACGCATGCTGGGGCGGGCGCGCTCGTTCTCTATCTGGCTCAGGAAGGGGACGGACAGACCGCTGCGCGCCGAAACGGCGGCGAGGGTCAGGTGCAGCGCGCGGCGCCGCTTGCGCACGGCGACACCCACCCGCAGCGGCTCCTTGGAGTCCTTCTCCTTGTCGCCGGCGTCGGTCGCGCCCGCCCGTGCGGGCGCGTACTCCCTGCCGTCTTCGGCGTCCGCGATGCTTCCGTCTTCCTTGCCGTTCATGTCGGGGCTGCCCTCCCCTGTCCTCGTCGCACATCGGTGTGCTGTAAGCACCTTACGCAGCAACCGCCCCCGGATTCGCGTGCAAGAGCCCACCGGGCCGCGACCCGGTGGATTCCCGTCGTTGCCCGGTTACCCTACGTGGCCTCCGCCCGCGCGCCACAGCGCACGGTCGCCGTCGAGGACCACCAGGTCACCGGCGGGGCGGACCAGCAGCCGGGCGCCGGGGTGGCCGGAGGTGCCGCTGCTCCACAGGTTCGCGCCCGCGGAGGTGCGTACGGTCAGCTCGCCGTCGGCGGAGAAGTGGGCCTCGTTGCCGGCGCCCTCGGTGCCGGCGTTCCACAGGAGGCTGCCGCCCTGGGCGAGCAGGACGAGGTCGCCGTCGGCCTTGAGGGTCAGGCGTACGCTGCCCGCGTCGAGGACGTCGCCGGCGCGCAGGACGCTGCCGCGGTGGACCTCGACGGAACGGTCGAGCTTCCCTTCGGCCAGCGCGCGCAGGGTGGGCAGCGAGGGCGTGAAGGCGTAGAGGGCGCCCTCGGTGCGGACGAACCGGCCGAAGCCCAGGGTGGTGGCGCGGCTGCCGGTCGCGGACTCGGTCTCGAAGGTGACGGGGGACTCCGGGCCGAGGACCGGGTCGGCCCCCACGCGGGGGTTGCGGGCGGGCGGGAAGTCGACGTCGTTGATCCACCGCTTGGTGAGGAACTCGAACTGCTGCACGAGGTCGGCCTGGTAGCCGACGAAGACCAGGCCGCGCGGGGCCTCCTGTTCCCCGGCGGGCCGGTCGAAGTCGTAGGCCGGGCCGTACGGGATGCCGCGCCGGATGATCCGCCGTCCGTCCAGGTCGGCGGCGGCCAGCGGGGGCCGGCCGGGGGTGATGACGAGGCCGTCGCGCGGGTTGCCCTTGCGGATGTGCGCGAACAGCGGGGTGTGCCAGCCGTCGGGGTCGCCCGCGTACTTCAGGGTGGCGTCCGGGTCCGTGCCGAGGGGTGCGGGCTGCTCGGCGAGCGGGCAGCCGGCGATGGGGGTGCCGCCGGGCCAGCGGCCGACGAGGCGGGCCGCGACCCAGGTGGCGGTGGCCTCCGGCGGTGCGGCCCCGGACTTCTTCAGGTCGGCCAGCCGCTCCCGGGCCTGGGCCCACCAGCCGGGGACGTCCTGGGCGAGCCGGCGGACCACCTGGAAGGAGCCGCCGGTGGCCCAGGCGGGCAGTCCGGCGGGCCGCCGCCCGACCTTCTCCTGCCCCACGAGGAACTCCCCGGGCGGAACCAGCCGGGTGCCGGGCTTGCCCTGCACGGTGGTCGCGTCGGCCGGGTCGGGCGCGTGGAAGCCGCGTACGCCGGGCTGGCTGATGCCGTCGGAGAAGCCGAAGTGCTCGTGCCCCTTCAGTGCCCCGGGGAGCTTGCCCGCGTCCTGCCGGAAGACGATCTCGCCGCGGGCCGGACCGAGGGCCTTCTTGTGGCGGTCGACGGCTGCGGTGAGCTTGGCGGGGTCGTCGGCGGACAGGCTGAGCACGGCGTGCACGGCGCGCTCGGGCTCCTCGGCGCCGAACAGCCACGAGCCGGGCCCGCTGTCGCCGGTGTCGCCGAGCTCCTCCGCGCGCTCGGCGGGGCCCTGCGCGAACGCCTCGGCGGTGCTGCCCGCGGGCAGGGCCGGGAAGGGTTCGCGGCCGGCGAGCAGGCGCAGCCCGGCGTGGGTCAGGGACAGCCCGGTCCACTGGGCGGAGAGCCCGGCCGGGTCGGAGCCGCCCGCCTTGAGCCGGGCCGCGCTGAAGGCGGCGTTGAAGCGGGCCATCTCCTCGGTGGTGGAGATCTCCGGCACCAGCCGGCCCAGCCAGGTCCGGGCCCGGGCGGCGTCGCGGAAGTGCAGGAGCAGCAGGCAGGCGTGGTCCTTGCGGGAGCCCGCGAGGATGTCGCCCTGGGTGGTGCGGTCGGAGCGCAGGGGCAGGGCGTCGGACGGGGCGGGGGCCGGGGCGGACCGGCCCGCCGCCCCCGGGGGTGCCGCCGCCGTCGCCGCCGTCGCCTGCCCGGCGGCGTACGGGCACACGGTGAGCGCGGCGGCGGCCGCCGCCCCGGCCCTGATGACGGTCCTGCGGGCGGGGGTGGGGGGCTGCACGTCGTCCATCGGGTCTCCTGGGTGTGGGGCGGAGGAGGGCGGGCGGGGCGGTGGCCGGGTCGGCGGATCGGCCGGAGGCCGGGTCGGGGCGGGACGCTGGATCGGGTCGGGACGCCGGATCGGCCGGAGGCCGGGTCGGCGGGTCAGCGGGTCAGCGGGTCAGCGGGTCAGCGGGTCAGCGGTTCGGGTCGGCGGGTCAGGTCAGCCGGATCCAGCGCGCGACGCTGGGTACGCCCTTCGCGTCGAGGAGGAAGAGCATGTGGTGGCCGGGGGCCGCGGCGGCGGACGCCGGCGGGGCCTGGAGGGTGAGGAGCCCGCCCTCCCGCCGCTCGATGCGCAGCTCGGCCCGCCCCCGGACCCCGGCCCCGGCCCCGGCGGCGTGCGGGGCGCCGGCCGGGGCCAGCAGCACGGCCCGCCGTACCCGGTCCGGGGTGCCGGTGCGCACCAGGAAGCGGTCGCCTGGGGCGAGGGGCGCGGCCGGCACCTCGTCGAGCGCGGGCCGGGGTCCCTGGTACAGGTAGGCCGGCTCGTAGACCTCAATGGTGCCGTGCATGTCGTCGCGGAGGTCCGCGTCGTGGGCGGTCTGCTGGAGTTCGTCGCCGGTGATCACGACGCGGCCGTCGGGCAGGACCAGGGCGCTGGAGTGGTGGCCCCGCGGCAGCCGCTGCACCGGGCCGAGGCGCCAGCCGCCCTTGGTGTCGCGCAGCTCCAGCTGGCGGTACCTCAGGTCGGGGGCGGGGCTGAGCAGGCCGCTGGCGTAGTCGTGGATGTCGTAGGCGCCGCTCGCGGTGAGCAGGGTCCCGTCGGGCATCAGGACGGTGTTGTCGCCGGGGCGGCCGGCGGCGGGCGCGTACGAGGGGCCCGCGGCCCCGACGGGGTGGCCGAGCACGGGGAAGCGTTCCACCGCCGGGGGCCTGGTCCCCCACAGCGGGCCCGTCCTGCCGCCCGGGAAGCCCGCCCGGCGGGCGGCGGCCGTCTCCTGCTCGCGGCTCCAGGTCTCGGTCCAGGGGTCGAAGACCAGCGAGAGCCCGCTGCCGGCGGTGCCTCCGAAGACGCCGAGCCGGCCGCTGGGCAGGAGGGCGTGCCCGGTGCGGAAGAAGGGGGCGGTCGTGGGCGGGGTGACCTTGGTGAACGACCCGGCCCCGGTGCCCTTCGCGGGGTCCCACAGGAAGGCGCGGCCGGTACCGGTGTGCTCGAAGGAGAACAGCAGCACCTTTCCGGTGGGCAGCAGGGCGGTGTGCGCGCCGAAGTCCGGGGAGTCGAAGTACTCGGTGAACGCGCCGTACACCGCCGGGCGGAAGCCCGCGTTCGCCCTGGCCTGAGACTCCGTCAGGGAGGCGAGGCGGACCGCCCTGGCGCCGTCCGGGCGGCCGGCCTCGTCGCGGATCGCGAGGCGCGTACGGGCGTGCGCCTCGGCGTGCTCGGGGCCCAGGCCGCGCGACTCCGCCGGCGAGACCTCCCTGCGGACCCGTTCGCGCAGCTCGCCGGGAGCCTGCCGGGCGGGCGCGGCCGGATCGGGCGGCGCGTCACGGGCCGCGGCGGGGCCGGCGGGGAGCAGGGACAGCACGGTGCTCGCGACGAGGACGCGGGCGACTCCGCGACGGGGCATGCGGAACCCTCACATGACGGGGGACGGGCACGGCCGGACGGGCGGAGCGCCCTGCCGGTGATCCACACCTTCCGCGAGGGTCCGCGAACGCGCGCGCCGGGCGAACTGTTTGAGTGACGATCAGGTCACCCGGGGTGACACCGGCACCGTGTCCGCGTTGCGGCATCATCGTCTGCGTGACGACACGACGCCTGATGCTCCTGGACACCGCCTCCCTCTACTACCGCGCCTACTTCGGCGTGCCGGACTCCGTGAAGGCCCCCGACGGCACGCCCGTCAACGCCGTGCGCGGGCTGCTCGACATGATCGGGCGGCTGGTGCAGGACCACCGCCCGGACGACCTGGTGGCCTGCATGGACGCCGACTGGCGGCCGCACTGGCGGGTGGAGCTGATCCCCTCCTACAAGGCGCACCGGGTCGCGGAGGAGACCGAGACCGGCCCGGACGTGGAGGAGACCCCGGACACCCTGCTCCCGCAGGTGCCGATCATCGAGGCGGCGCTGGACGCGTTCGGCATCGCCCGGGTGGGGGTCGCCGGGTACGAGGCGGACGACGTGATCGGCACCCTGACCGGTCACGCCACCGGGCCGGTGGACATCGTCACCGGCGACCGGGACCTCTTCCAGCTGGTGGACGACGCCCGGCAGCGCCGCGTGCTGTACCCGATCAAGGGCGTGGGGACGCTCCAGGTGACCGACGAGGCGTGGCTGCGCGAGAAGTACGGGGTGGACGGCCCCGGCTACGCGGACCTCGCGCTGCTGCGCGGCGACCCGAGCGACGGCCTGCCGGGCGTTCCGGGGATCGGCGAGAAGACGGCCGCGAAGCTGCTGGACGCGTACGGGGACCTGGCCGGGATCATCGCGGCGGCCGGTGACCCGAAGTCCAAGCTGACCCCCACCCAGCGCAAGCGCCTGGACGAGTCCCGCCCGTACCTCGCGGTCGCCCCGAAGGTCGTCCGGGTGGCCTCGGACGTCCCGCTGCCGGCCTTCGACCCGGCCCTTCCCCAGGCTCCCGCTCGACCCGAGATGGTGGACGCGCTCGCCCATCGGTGGGGTCTGGGAGGAGCGATGTCACGTCTGAGCAGCGCGCTGCGCCCATGAGGTGCTAAGTTAGGTAATCCTAAGCTTCGTAAGGCGTAAGGCTTCGTAAGGCGTAAGGGGAGACACCGTGGCAGAAGGACGCGCCCGCACCGTCGGCACCGCAGTCGTGGTAAGCACCGAACGACTGACGCCGCACATGGTCCGCCTCGTGCTGGGCGGCGACGGGCTGGCAGGCTTCGGCGCGGGTGCCCACACGGACCACTACGTGAAACTCCTCTTCGAACCCGAGGGCGTGCGGTACGCCGAGCCGTGGGACCTGGACGTCATCCGCGCGACGCACCTCCGTGAGGCCTGGCCCCGCCAGCGCGCGTACACCGTCCGGGCCTGGGACCCCGCCCGACTGGAACTGACCCTCGACTTCGTGGTCCACGGCGACGAGGGCCTGGCCGGCCCCTGGGCGGCCCGGGTCCAGCCCGGCGAGCTCGTCCACTTCCTCGGCCCCGGCGGCGGCTACGCCCCGGACCCCCGGGCGGCCTGGCACCTCCTCGCCGGCGACGAGAGCGCGCTGCCGGGGATCGCGGCGTCGATGGAGCGGATGCCGCGGGGCGCGCTGGTGCACGCCTTCATCGAGGTCGAGGGCCCGGCGGACGAGCAGGACATCCGCACCCCGGACGGCATCACCCCGGTGTGGCTGCACCGCGGCGACCGCCCGGTGGGCGCGGCCCTGCTGGAAGCCGTCACCACCCTCCACTTCCCCTCCTCGGACGTCCACGCCTTCGTCCACGGCGAGGCGGGCTTCGTGAAGGAACTCCGCCGCCACCTCCGGCTGGAGCGCGGCGTGTCGCGCGAACGGCTGTCGATCTCGGGGTACTGGCGGCTGGGCGAGACGGACGAGGGCTGGCGTGCGATGAAGCGCGACTGGAACGCCACGGTCGAAGCCGAACAGGACGTCCCCACCCCGGCCGCCGCCTGAGCCGCCCCCTTTTTGACGCGCCGCCCTCCTTCTTGACGCGCCGCTCGCGCGGTGCGGCGCCGGGGCGCCTTACCGGCTTCGCGCCGCTGCGCCGGACTCCGTCCGTCGGACGTGGGGCGGGGCCGGTTCGGCCGGTCGCGGCCGGTTACTCGGGTGCGGGTGGGTTGCCGCTGCGCGGAGCGGGTCCCCTACCCGCCCTTCCACCGTTCCCAGGGGCTCCGCCCCTGACCCCGATACCGTGCGCTGCGCGCCCGGTGCGCTCAATCGCCGCGCGGGCTGGATGTGCGCAGCACATCTCAGCCTCGCCGGCGTTTGAGGCGCGGGGGTCTGGGGGCGGAGCCCCCAGGGGGTCCGGGGCGCAGCCCCGGGGAACGGGCGAAGGGTGGGGCGGGGAGCAGCCCGCGCAGCGGCAACCAGCCGCGGCGGCGCGGCCGGCGGGGGGAGCCCGGGCGGCCCGCCAGGGCCGGGCGGCGCCGCGGGAAGCCCGGGCGCACAATGGGCGCATGCGTACGCTCCGCGCAGCCGGACTGGCCGGGGCCGCGGTGCTGCTGGGCATCGCGACCGCCCCCACCGCCGCGCCGACGACGGCGTCGGCGGCGCCCACTCCCCCGCCGCCCCCCGGCCCCCGCATCACCGACGCCGCCGTCACCACCGCCGTGGACCGGCTCGACGCCGTCATCGCGGACGGCATGCGCCGCACCGGCGTCCCCGGCGTCTCCGTGGCCGTCGTACACGACGACGAGATCGTCTACCTCAAGGGCTTCGGCCTGCGCCGCACCGGCGAGAGCGCCAAGGTCGGCCCCGACACGGTCTTCCAGCTGGCCTCCGTCTCCAAGCCGGTCACCTCCACCGTCATCGCCGGCGCCCTGGCCTCCCCCGACGCCTGGGACCGGCCCCTCGCCGGCACCCTCCCCGGCTTCGCCCTCAAGGACCCCTGGGTCACCTCCCACGTCACCCCCGCCGACCTGATCTCGCACCGCAGCGGCCTCCCCGACCACGCCGGGGACCTGCTGGAGGACCTCGGCTACGACCGGTCGTACATCCTCGGCCACCTCCGCGAGGAGCCGCTGACCCCGTTCCGCGCGAGCTACGCGTACACCAACTTCGGGTTCACCGCCGCCGCCGAGGCCGTCGCCCGCGACCACGGCACGAGCTGGCAGAAGCTCAGCGAGGACACCCTCTTCAGGCCCGCCGGGATGACCCGCACCAGCACCGAGTTCGCCGCCTACGCCAAGGCCCCCGACCGCGCCTCGGGCCACGTCAAGACTGCTACCCCGGGAAAAGAGGGGGCCGGCACCTGGAGCCCCCGCTACGTCCGCGACGCCGACGCCCAGTCCCCGGCCGGCGGGGCCAGTTCCACCGCCCGCGACATGTCCCGCTGGCTGCGGCTCCAGCTCGGCAGCGGCCTCCTCGACGGGAAGCGGATCGTCGCCGCCGACGGCCTCGCCCGCACCTGGCTGCCCGAGATCGTCGCCCAGGCCCGGACCCCCCGCGGCACCCCGCAGTTCTACGGGCTC
The DNA here is from genome assembly GCF_056434525.1 of Streptomyces sp. NPDC044002. Taxonomy (NCBI): domain Bacteria; kingdom Bacillati; phylum Actinomycetota; class Actinomycetes; order Kitasatosporales; family Streptomycetaceae; genus Streptomyces; species Streptomyces sp. NPDC044002. The sequence goes on along the minus strand of NZ_JBWKEZ010000083.1, from coordinate 19,698 downwards.
GGCTGGAACGTCAGCTACGACGACGCGGGCCGGCTGCGCCTGAGCCACTCCGGGGGCTTCGAGCTCGGCGCCAACACCAACGTCACCATGCTCCCCCTGGAGCGCCTCGGCATCGTCGTCCTGACGAACGGCTCCCCCGTCGGCCTGGCCGACTCCGTCGCCCTGGACTTCTTCGACATCGCCGAACACGGCAAGCCGACCGCCGACTGGCTGCCGCTCCTCGCCTCCACGTACGAGCGGCTCGACGCCTCGCTCCGGTCCCCGACCGACTACGCCCGTCCCCCGGCCGGGGCCGCGCCCGCGCGTGCCGACTCCGCCTACACCGGGACCTACGAGAACCCCTACTACGGCCCCCTCACCGTCACCGCCGACGCCAAGGGCGGCCTGGTGCTCTCCCTCGGCCCCAAGCCCCTGCGCTTCCCCCTGACCCACTACGACGGCGACACCTTCAGCTTCGAGACCACCGGCGAGAACGCCGTCGGCCGCACCGGGGTGTTCTTCTCCGACGGCCCCGCCGGCACGGTCCGCATCGAGTACCTCGACCAGAACCACCTCGGGACCTTCACCCGCCGATAGCGGCCTACCCTGGTCCCGATGACCCGCAGATCCCACATCCCGCCCGCGCCCCTCCCCCAGCAGGCCGGTATCGACCCGGTCCGGATGCGCCTGCCCCCCGACCACGAGGGCCGCTGGCCCACGCTCGGCGCCTACCTCACCGAGCGGTACGCCGGCACGCGCGGCTCCGAGTCCATGGCCCGGCTGCTCGCCGCCGGCCGGGTGCTGGGCGAAGGCGGGCGGGTGCTGCGGCACGAGGACCCGTACGAGCCGGGCGGCTGGCTCTGGTTCCACCGGGACATGCCGCCCGAGCCGGCCGTGCCCTTCCCGATCGGCGTGGTCCACCGCGACCGGCACCTCCTGGTGGTGGACAAGCCGCACTTCCTGGCGACCACCCCGCGCGGCACCCACGTCACCGAGACCGCCCTGGCCCGGCTGCGCCGGGAGCTGGACCTGCCGGAGCTGAGCCCCGCGCACCGCCTGGACCGGATGACGGCCGGACTGGTGATGTTCAGCATCCGGCCCGAGGACCGCGGCGCGTACCAGCTGCTGTTCCAGCAGCGCCGGGTGCGCAAGGAGTACGAGGCCCTCGCGGCCCACGACCCCTCGCTGGAACTGCCCCGGCTGGTCCGCAGCCACATCGAGAAGACCCGCGGGGTGATGGCGGCGGTCGAGGTGCCCGGCGCCGAGCCGAACGCCGAGAGCCTGGTCGAGCTCACCGGCGTACGGGACGGGCTGGGCCGCTACCGGCTGACCCCCCACACCGGCCGCACCCACCAGCTGCGGGTGCACATGAACTCCCTGGGGCTGCCGATCCTGGGCGATCCCGTCTACCCGGTGGTCGCCGAGGCGGCGGACCCGGCGGACTACCGGCGCCCGCTCCAGCTGCTGGCCCGGACCCTGGCGTTCACCGATCCGGTCACCGGCGTCGAGCACCGGCTGGAGACCGGGCTCACCCTGCGGGCGTGGGAGGACCGGGCGGGCTGGGAGGCGGGCCCGGAGGCGTGAGCCCGGCGATCCGCAGGGCCGCGTCGGCGGCGGCCTCCGCGAAGGCCGCGACGGGGCGCCCCGGATCGGAGCGGCGGACCAGCATGACGCCCTCGATCAGCCCGAAGAGCAGGTCGTTGCGCAGGGCCAGCCCGCCCCGCTCCCGGGCCAGTGCGGCACCGGCGGGGGTGTCGGCGAGCAACGCCCGGTAGCCGTCGCGCAGTTCCCCGCGCATCCGCCGGAACCGCGCCAGCCGCGGCTCCCTCAGCTCGGGCAGCAGGTAGAGGGCGCCCAGGTCGTACGGGCCCCCGCACAGCAGCAGCACGTCCGAGCGGCACAGCTCCCACAGCCGCAGGGCGGCCGGCCGGGCGGTGTCGGCCAGCAGCCGGCGCGCCAGCGCCAGCGAGGGCGCGACCGTGGACTCCAGGAGTTCGGCGAGGAGTTCCTCCTTGCCGCCGAAGTAGTGGTACATCGTGGCCTGGCGCATTCCGGCCCGTTCGGCCACCGCCCGGGTGGTGGTGGCCGCGTACCCCCGGACGGTGAACAGTTCGGCCGCCGCGCAGAGGAGCTCCTCGCGCGGCGGCCGGCCGCTGTCCCGTCTCAGCTGGTCGGCGCGCGGCCGACCGACCCGTCTCGGGCCTTCGCCCGTTCCCCCGCTCATACGCCCGATCGTCGCACAGGACACCGGCGATCGATCATGGCAAGAGGTCAGATCCGGCCATCAGCCGCTTCGGACGAAGCCCCAAAACCGCCTAGCCGACCGAGCTGTAGGCCACTACGCCCCGCAGCAGGGCGTCGACGGCCTTGCGGGCGTTGCGCGCCACCGTGCTCCCGCCCGCCGAGGACGGCGGAGCCGTCGAGGCGGGGGCCGCCTGCGCGATCTGCCCGAGGACGTCGATGACCTGCTTGCACCAGCGCACGAAGTCGCCGGCCGGCATGTCCGCCTCGCGCAGCACCTCGTCCAGGCTCTTGTCGGAGGCCCACTGGTAGGCCGCCCACGCGAAGCCGAGGTCCGGCTCGCGCTGGCCCACGCCCTCCGCCTGGTTGATCCGGTGCTCCTCCTCCAGCGCGTCGAGCCGGCCCCAGATGCGGACCATCTCGCCCAGCGCCGTCTTCGCCGCGCCGTTCGGCACCTTGGGCGGGGCCGCGTCGTCGGACTGCCGCGCCTCGAAGACCAACGCCGAGACGCAGGCGGCCAGTTCGGCGGGGTTCAGGCCCTCCCAGACGCCCTCGCGCAGGCACTCCGAGGCCAGCAGGTCCAGCTCGCCGTAGAGCCGGGCCAGGCGCTTGCCGTGCACGGTGACCTCGTCCTCGCGCAGGTAGTCCAGCTCGGTGAGCAGCGCGTGGATCCGGTCGAAGGTGCGGGCGATGGTGTTCGTCCGGCCCTCGATGCGCCGCTCCAGCTGCTGCGTGTCCCGCTTGAGCCGGTGGTAGCGCTCCGCCCAGCGGGCGTGGTCCTCGCGCTCGTCGCAGCCGTGGCAGGGGTGCGCCCGCAGCTCGGCGCGCAGCCGGGTGATCTCGCGGTCGTCGGCCGCGGCGGCCCGGCCCGGGCGGTGCCGCTTCGGGTCGATGTGGCCGGCCTTGTTGCGCAGCGCCGTCGCCAGGTCCCTGCGGGACTGCGGGGAGCGCGCGTTGAAGGTCTTGGGGATCCGCATCCGGTCGATGGCCTCGACCGGCACCGGGAAGTCGATCGGCGCGAGCCGCTTGACCTGCCGCTCGGCGGTGAGCACCAGCGGGCGCGGGCCCTCGTGGTACTCGTACCCGCGGTGCCCGTTGCTCCGGCCGCCCGGCACGCCCGGGTCCAGGACCAGGGCGAGGCCTGCGAACTTGCCGGTGGGGACGTGGATGACGTCGCCCGGCTTGAGCTTCTCCAGCGAGCTGGCCGCCTGGGCCCGCCGCTGGGCCGCGCCCTGCTTGGCGAGGTCGTTCTCGCGGTCCTTGAGGTCGCGGCGCAGCCGCGCGTACTCCTCGAAGTCGCCGAGGTGGCAGGTCATGCCCTCCCGGTAGCCTTCCAGGCCCTCCTCGTTGCGCTGGACCTGGCGGGAGATCCCGACGACCGAGCGGTCGGCCTGGAACTGCGCGAAGGAGGTCTCCAGCAGTTCGCGGGAGCGGTGCCGGCCGAACTGGGAGACCAGGTTGACGGCCATGTTGTACGAGGGCTTGAAGCTGGAGCGCAGCGGATAGGTGCGGGTGCCGGCGAGACCGGCGAGCTGCACCGGGTCCATGCCTCGCTGCCACAGCACCACCGCGTGGCCCTCGACGTCGATGCCGCGGCGTCCGGCCCGGCCGGTGAGCTGCGTGTACTCGCCGGGGGTGATGTCGGCGTGCTGCTCGCCGTTCCACTTGACGAGCTTCTCCAGGATGACCGTGCGCGCGGGCATGTTGATGCCGAGCGCGAGGGTCTCGGTGGCGAAGACGGCCTTGACGAGGCCGCGTACGAACAGCTCCTCGACGACCTCCTTGAAGGTGGGCAGCATGCCCGCGTGGTGCGCGGCGATGCCCCGCTCCAGGCCTTCGAGCCACTCGTAGTAGCCGAGGACGTGGAGGTCCTCGGCGGGGATGGACGCGGTCCGCTCCTCGACGATCTCGCGGACCTGCAGGCGCGCGGTGTCGTCGTTGAGCCGCAGGCCCGCGTACAGGCACTGCTGGACGGCGGCCTCGCAGCCGGCCCGGCTGAAGATGAAGTTGATGGCGGGCAGCAGGTTGTCGTTGTCGAGGCGGGCGATCACCTCGGGGCGGCCGGGGGTCCAGATCCGGCTGCGGGAGCGGCGTTCGCGCTCGCGGTCGGCCTCGCGGACCATCTTGCCGCGCCGCCGGTCCTTGGGGCTGTAGCTGCGGCTGTTCTCCTCGCGGGCCATGCGCAGCAGGTCGGGGTTGACCTCGCGGCGGGCGGAGCCGCGGCCTCCGTGGTCGGACTCCTCCTCGAAGAGGTCGTAGATCCGCCGGCCGGCCATGACGTGCTGCCACAGCGGTACGGGGCGCTCCTCGGAGACGATGACCTCGGTGTCGCCGCGGACGGTGTCGAGCCAGTCGCCGAACTCCTCCGCGTTGGAGACGGTCGCGGAGAGCGAGACGAGGGTCACCGACTCGGGGAGGTGGATGATCACTTCCTCCCAGACGGCTCCGCGGAACCGGTCGGAGAGGTAGTGCACCTCGTCCATCACGACGTAGCCGAGGCCGCTGAGCGCCTGGGAGCCCGCGTAGAGCATGTTGCGGAGCACCTCGGTGGTCATCACGACCACGGGGGCGTCGCCGTTGACGCTGTTGTCACCGGTCAGCAGGCCCACCTTGGCGGCGCCGTAGCGCTTGACGAGGTCGGCGTACTTCTGGTTGGACAGGGCCTTGATGGGCGTCGTGTAGAAGCACTTGCGGCCCTGCTGGAGGGCGAGGTGCACGGCGAACTCGCCCACGATGGTCTTGCCCGAGCCGGTCGGGGCGGCCACCAGGACGCCCTTGCCGGCCTCCAGTGCCTTACAGGCCTCGATCTGGTACGGGTCCAGGTCGAATTCGTACATCTCGCGGAAGGGGGCCAGGGCGGAGGCCTCTTCGGCGGCGCGGATCCGGGCAGCGGCGTACCGCTCGGCGGGTGAGAGTTCTTCGGTCATCTTGTCTTCGAGCCTACCCGCCGCCTCTGACAACAGTCGCGATCATTTATGTGAGGAGCCGGACCGCCCCGGGGACGCACTCGGCGGTCACCGGAAGGGGGCCCAGCGGCTCCCCGTCGGCGTAGGCGGTCAGGTCCGGGGCTTCGAGGGTGACCCTGGCGGCGCGGTGGACGGTGACCTTGGGGTGGGACAGGTGCGTCCCCTTGTAGACCTGCGGGAACACCTTCAGCAGGGTGCCGCGGCCGCAGTCGCCGACCACGGTGACGTCGAAGAGCCCGTCGTCGGGCTCGGCGTCGGCGCATATGCGCATCCCGCCGCCGTAAGAGGTCCCGTTGCCGACGGCGACGAGGGTGGCCTCCGTCTCGATGACCGGGCCGTCGTCGAGGGTGATCCGGTACGGGAAGGGCCGGAAGGCGGCCAGCTCCAGTGCGATGGCCAGGTCGTACTTGAAGCGGCCCAGCGGCAGCCGGCTGCGGTTGCCGCGGTCGTTGACCCGGGAGTCGAAGCCGGAGCACAGCACGGTCCCGTACCAGGTGCCGGCGACCCGCCCGAGGTCGATCTCCCGGACGCGGCTCTCCTTGAGGGCCCCGGCGGCCAGCCGCCCGGCGCCGGCGGGGTCGCGCACGGGCAGCCCGAGGGAGCGGGCGAAGTCGTTGCCGGTGCCGGCCGCGACCACGCCGAGCGGGACCAGCGTCCCGGCCAGGGCCTGCAGGGCGAGGGAGACCACCCCGTCGCCGCCGACCGCGATCACCGCGCCGGTGCCCTCCCGGACGGCGGCGCGCAGCCGTGCCAAGGCGTCGGCGGCGTCGGTGCCGACGACGGTCCGTACGGAGAAGCCGGCGGCCCGGAGCGCGGAAGCGGCCGGCTGCGCGGCGTGCGCGCCCCGGCCGCGTCCCGCGGTGGGATTGACGAAGAGGGTGATCTCAGCGCTCACCCCCCGGAACCTACCTGTCAGGTGGCGTCGTCGTAACCGTTGATCTGGCGGCGTCCGCCGTCGTCCTGGCCGGGCAGCGCGGAGGCGGACGGGGCGGCTTCCGCCGCGCCGATCGGGGCCGGGGTCAGGTCCAGCTCGGAGGCCTCGTCGTCGTCGAGCCCGGCGTCGGGGTCATTGCGCTTGCGCCTGCGGTCGTTCAGCAGGCAGATGCCGAGGGCGATGAAGTACAGGGCGACGATCGGGGAGGCCAGCGTGAGCATGGTGAGCGGGTCGCCGGTGGGCGTCGCGAAGGCCGAGAAGACCGTGATGCCGAGCACCATGGCGCGCCACCAGCTGCCCAGCCGCTTCGCGGTGAGGACGCCGGTGAAGTTCAGCAGCACCAGCATCAGCGGCAGCTCGAAGGCGAGGCCGAAGACCACGACCATGCGCGTGACCAGGTCGAGGTAGTCGTCGACCGGCAGCAGGTTCTTGACGTGGTCGGGGGTGAAGCCGAGGAGGATCTCCGCCGTCTGCGGCAGGATCTTGTACGCGAGGACGGCGCCGGCGACGAAGAGGGGCGCGCCGACGGCGACGAAGCTCAGCGCGTACTTCTTCTCGTTCTTGTGCAGGCCGGGGGCGGCGAACGCCCACAGCTGGTACAGCCAGACCGGGGCGGAGAACACGATGCCCGCGGACAGGCCGACCTTCAGCGCGATGGAGAAGGGCGCGGTGAGGCCGTTGGTGGTCATCTCGGCGCAGGGGGCGCCGTTGCGCTGGTGCGTGGCGCCGTTGGTGCAGCCCACGGACGACAGCATCGGTTCCAGCAGGAAGTCGATGATCGGCCGGTAGAACCAGGCCGCGACGACCGTGATCACGACGATCGCCAGAACCGACTTCAGCAGCCGGTTCCTCAGCTCACGCAGGTGCTCGACGAGCGGCATCCGCCCTTCGGCGTCCTTCGCCTGCCGGTCCTTTTTCCCCTGCTTGCGGGCAGACTTGAGCAACCCACGTCCCTTGTCTCGTTGCAGATGACTGTCGTGACGGGCGACCGCCGCGCGTCAGCCCTGGGTGGTGCGGTTCGTCTCGTTCACGGGCCGGGCGCTGGTGACGTCACCGGGCGCGGCCTGGATGGTGCGGGGGGCCACGGGCTGCTGCGCGGACTGGTCGGCGGCCGGAGCGGCGTCGGCCTCGGCTTCGCCGTCCTTCTTCATCGCCTTGGCCTCGCTCTTGAGGATGCGGGCCGACTTGCCGAGCGAGCGGGCCATCTCGGGGAGCTTCTTGGCGCCGAACAGCAGCACGATGACAGCGATGATCAGAAGGATCTCAAGGGGCTTCAGATTGCCGATCATGTGTGTCTTCCTTCTCACCGAAACGGCTGGTTGTGGTGGCCTTGGGCGATACCGGACAAAGATCCGGTACCGCTCTGACATGGATCGTAACCCCCGAGGGTTAACGCCCGGCAATCCCCGGGGGTCTCCACGATTGCCTGCCGCACCGACGGTACGGGTCCGGCTCCGCGGTTTCCATATCCAGAGGACTACATGCTCGTGGCGCGACCGCTACGGAGCCGCCGCCCGCCCGGCCCGGGCGAGGTCGGCGGCGGCCCGTTCCAGGTCGCCCGAGGCCTCGGTGATCCGGCGGCTGGCCAGCGCGACCTGCCCGGACAGCCGCCGCACCTCCAGGAAGACCCGCAGGGCGAGGACGGACAGGACGGCGAGCCCGAGGAATCCCAGGGCGATCGCGAGCATCGGCCACAGCATGCCAAGAGCCTATCGCCCGCCCTCACACGCTGCGCAGGGTGCTCACTCCCCCGCCCGTCAGCAGCTCCACGATGCGCTCACCGGCCGGTTTGCGGACGGCCGCCGCGCACTCGGGGCAGGTGAAGGAGTAGAAGGTGGCGCGCCGGCTGCCGCCGATCGCCAGGCGCAGCGCGTCCGCCGCGAGCTCGAAGCGCGCCCGGCACTCGGGACATGCCGCCTTGAACGTGACCGGTACGAGACCTGCTGATCGCGACATCGCTCCCCGCTCCCTCTAGACCTGTTCCCCGTACCCCGCGAGTGCCTCTCCAGCGGCCTTCCGGGCGCTGTCCGCCAGCTCCGGCGGCGACACGATCCGCCCGTCGCGGCCCAGGCGCAGCGCGAGCCGGCGCAGCGACGCCGGGTCGGGGCTGCGCAGCGTGATCCGCAGGCCGCCGTCGGTGAGCTCCTCGGCGCTGTCGTGCGGGTAGTACTCGGCGACCCAGCGTCCGCCGGGGCCCACCTCGACCACCACCTCCGGGTCCTCGGCGGCCGGCTGCACCAGGCCCACCGACAGGTCGCGGGGTTCGATGGCGGGCGGCTCGGCCCGCTCGTCGAGGAGGCGGATCTCGGCGACCCGGTCGAGCCGGAAGGTGCGCCGGGCCTCGGAGAGGTGGCACCACCCCTCCAGGTACGTGTGCCCGACCGCGAAGAGCCGGATCGGGTCGACGGTGCGCTCGGTGAGCTCGTCACGGGCGGGCGAGTAGTAGCGCAGCCAGAGCCGGCGCCGTTCGGAGATGGCCCGGTCGACGTCCGCGAAGACCCCGCCCTCGGACTCGAAGGTCACCGACAGCCGGGAGCTGGCCCCGGCGGCCTCGCCGGCGGCCGCCTCCAGCTTGGCGGTGGCCCGCAGCAGCGCGTCCCGGTCGCTCTCGCGCAGCCCCGGCAGGGTCGCCACCGCCCGGGCGGCGACCAGCAGGGAGGTGGCCTCGTCGGCGGCGAGCCGGAGCGGCTCGGCGGTGGACTCCCCCGAGGCGTCGGCGTTGTGCCACCAGATGCGGTCGCCGTCGGTGTCGATGTCGAGCAGGTCCCCGCCGCGGAAGCTGGTCCCGCACATGGGCAGCACGTCGAGGTCCGAGATCAGCTCGTCCTCGGTGATCCCGAAGGCGCGGGCGACGTCCGCGACGTGCGCGCCCGGGCGCTCGCGCAGGTAGGTCACCAGGGACAGCATCCGGCGGGTCTGGTCGATGGCGTTGGCGGCCATGCTGCTACGTCTCCCCCTCAGGGCGTTGCTGCTGTAGTTGTTCGGGTTCAGCCCTGGGCGACGGCGCGCAGCCGGTCCACCACGTCGGCCCGCAGGTCCGCCGGCCCGACCACGACGACGTCGGGGCCGAACTCCACGAGCCAGGCGTCCAGCCCGTGCCCGTAGGGGATCTCCAGCTCGTCCCAGCCGTCGCCGCCCTCGCGCACGGCGGTGGCCTTGGCCCGCAGCGGATAGCCCGCCCCGGAGCGCAGCCGGATCAGCGCCGACCGCTCGGCGCCCTCGCCGGCCCAGGCCGCCACGGTCTCCCGCACGGTCACCACGTCCGGTACGTCGGCGGTGTACTTCCCGGCCCGGGAGCGGACCTTGCCGGTGATCCGGGAGAGCCGGAAGACCCGCTCCGCCCCGCGGTCGCGGTCGTAGCCGGCCAGGTACCAGTGGCCGCGCCAGCACTCCAGGGCCCACGGCTCCACCTGGCGGGGCTCGGGGCGGGCGGCGTTGGACTTGCGGTACTCGAACACCACCGGCCGCCGGTCGCGGCAGGCCAGCATGAGGGGCTCGAAGGCCGCCTCGTGGACGGGGATCCGCGGTTCGATGGCGCTGTGCTGGCCCTCGTACGGATCACCGGCCTCCGGCATCCCGCCGGCCCGGAGCTTCTGCAGGGCGCCACTGGCCGCCCCGGCCAGCCGGGCCTGCTGCCACACCTTGGCCGCCAGCCCCAGGGCGGCGGCCTCCTCGGCGTCGAGGGAGACGGGCGGCAGCCGGTTGCTGTCCCGGCGGGCCAGGTAGCCCGTCTCGCCCTCCAGGTTCTCCACCGTCTCGATCACCAGACCGAGCTCTCGCAGATCGTCCTTGTCCCGCTCGAACATCCGGTTGAACGACTCGTCGTTCCCCGCTTCGAGGTAGGCCTCGATGGAACCGCGCAGCTCACGCTTGCTGAGGGGACGACGCGTCCCCAGCAGGCACAGCGCCAGGTTCATCAGCCGCTCGGCCTTGGCGATCGCCATCGACGCCCTTCCCCCCACTCTTCGGCACACACTCGTGACCGTTGACCGTACCGCCCCCGCGGTCCCCGGCAAAAGCGAGGGCCCCCGCCTCACGGCAGGGGCCCTCGTCGATCACAGCGGGTGAGATCAGACGCCCATCAGGTCGCAGACGAAGATCAGCGTCTCGCCCGGCTTGATGGCGCCGCCGGCACCCCGGTCGCCGTAGGCGAGGTGGGCCGGGATCGTCAGCTTGCGACGGCCGCCGACCTTCATGCCCTGGACGCCCTGGTCCCAGCCCGGGATGACCTGGCCGATGCCCAGGATGAACTGCAGCGGGGCGCCGCGGTTCCAGGAGGCGTCGAACTCCTCACCGGAGGAGAAGGCCACGCCCACGTAGTGGACGGAGACCTTCTTGCCGGCCTCGGCCACCGGGCCGTCGCCCTCCCAGATGTCCTCGATGACCAGGTCGGTCGGGACCGGACCCTCGGGGAAGTCGATCTCGGGCTTCTCGAGCTCGCGCACGGAACTGCTCCTCATACGTACGAAACGATGTACAACCGGAACAGTCTTACACTGCTCCGACGATGTCGACGACGAAGACGAGGGTGGAGTTGGCCGGCAGGTCCTCACCCTTGGCCTGGTCCTTGTACGCCATCTCCGGCGGGATCACCAGCAGCACGCGGCTGCCGACCTTCTTGCCCACCAGGCCCTTGTCCCAGCCCTCGATGACCTGACCCTGGCCGATCTTCGTCGAGAACGGCTGCCCGGTCTTCCACGAGGTGTCGAACAGCTTCGCCGAGTCCTTGCCCTGGTTCGGGGCCCAGGCCGCACCGCTGTACTGCATGTAGACGGTCTGGCCGTTCTTGACCTCGGGACCCTTGCCCTCGATCAGGACCTTGTCGACCAGCTCCTTCGGCGGGTCGTTCTTCGGGATCGTGATCGTCGCGGCCTTGTCCTCGTCGGCCTTCACCTGCGGCAGGTCGGACGGGATCGGCGCCTGCGTGCCCTCGGCCTTCTTCGGCAGCACGGAGTCCACGTCGAGGACGAACACCAGGTTGTCCTTCGGGCCGACGCCCAGCTGCGGCTGGCCCTGCTCACCGAAGGCCGCCGCCGGCGGGGCCACGACCAGCAGACGGCTGCCGACCTTCTTGCCCAGCACCGCGTCGCTGAACAGCGGCAGGATCTGCGGCGAACCGGCCGGAACGACGAGCGGCTGGCCGTTCTCGTCGTAGGAGCCGCTCAGCTCCTTGCCGCTCTTCCAGACCTTGCCCGTGTACTTCGTGACCACGAGATCGTCCTTCTTGATCTCCGGCCCGGTGCCCTCCTTGAGGGTGTTCACCACGAACTTGCCGCTCGGCTCGCCCTTGGGAACGGTGATCTCCGCCTTCTTGCCGGCCTCGCCGGCGACCGTCGGCATCGGGTCGGCCGACGCCACCGGCTTCGGCACCTCGGTCTTGGGGGCACTGGCCGACGGGGACGCCGAGGACTCCTTCTTCTCGTCGTCGCCCCCTCCGCAGGCCGCGGTGAGCATCAGAGCCGGCACGATGAGCGCGGCAGCAAGTCGGCGTCGCACAATGGTCCTCAGGGTCGCTGGAATGGTCCGTCGTAGCGGCCCACTCTACGGGCTGACCCCTGCGCGACAAGGCGGTGGCGTGCGGGAACCCCGTACGCCACCGCGTACGGGGTCCCCTGCCGGACCGCGTCACATCCCGGCGATGAGCTTCTCCACCCGGTCGTCCACCGACCGGAACGGGTCCTTGCACAGCACCGTGCGCTGCGCCTGGTCATTGAGCTTCAGGTGCACCCAGTCGACCGTGAAGTCCCGCCGCTGCTCCTGCGCCCGGCGGATGAAGTCGCCGCGCAGCCTGGCCCTGGTCGTCTGCGGGGGCACCGACTTGCCCTCGAAGATCTTCAGGTCGTTGCACACCCGCGCCGCCTGCCCCCTGCGCTCCAGCAGGTAGTACAGGCCCCGGCGGCGGTGGATGTCGTGGTACGCGAGGTCTATCTGGGCGACCCGCGGGTTGGACATCGTCATGTTGTTCTTCGCCCGGTACCGCTCGATCAGCTGGTACTTCATCACCCAGTCGATCTCCGTGCTGATCCGGTCCAGGTCCTCCGTCTCGACGGCCTCCAGGGTGCGGCCCCACAGTTCCAGGACCTGCGCCACGACGCCGGTGTTGATGCCCCGCCGGTCGGCGAAGTCGAGGGCCTTGTCGAAGTACTCCCGCTGGATCTCCAGCGCCGAGGCCTCCCGGCCGGAGGCCAGGCGCACCTTGCGCTGGCCCGTGATGTCGTGGCTGACCTCCCGGATCGCCCGGATCGGGTTCTCCAGGGTCAGGTCCCGCATCACCGTCCCCGCCTCGATCATGCGCAGGACGAGGTCGGTGGCGCCCACCTTGAGCAGCATCGTCGTCTCGGACATGTTCGAGTCGCCGACGATGACGTGCAGCCTGCGGTAGCGCTCCGCGTCGGCGTGCGGCTCGTCGCGGGTGTTGATGATCGGACGGGAACGGGTCGTGGCGGAGCTGACGCCCTCCCAGATGTGCTCGGCCCGCTGGCTGACGCAGTAGACCGCGCCCCTGGGCGTCTGCAGCACCTTGCCCGCGCCGCAGATCAGCTGCCGCGTGACGAGGAACGGAATCAGGATGTCCGCCAGGCGGGAGAATTCTCCGTGCCGGGCCACGAGATAGTTCTCGTGGCAGCCGTACGAATTGCCCGCCGAGTCGGTGTTGTTCTTGAAGAGGTAGACGTCGCCCGCGATTCCCTCCTCGTGCAGGCGGCGTTCGGCGTCGACGAGCAGGCCTTCGAGAATGCGCTCGCCCGCCTTGTCGTGAGTGACCAGTTCGGTCAGGTTGTCGCATTCCGGTGTTGCATATTCCGGATGCGAACCCACGTCGAGGTAGAGGCGGGCGCCGTTCCGCAGGAAGACATTGCTGCTGCGGCCCCATGACACGACACGGCGGAAGAGGTAGCGCGCCACTTCGTCAGGAGACAGTCGGCGCTGTCCCCTGAACGTGCACGTGACGCCGTACTCGTTCTCCAGCCCGAAAATGCGGCGGTCCATGACTGAACATTACGCCTTCCGCACACTTCTGAAACCGAGTTCGAGAACGGCGTTCCGGTCAGTTCTTGATCAACGGCTCCCGGGCGGGCTCCGCCGCACCCTCCGCCGACCCCGCCACCGCCCGGCTGCGGCCCGTACCGGCCATCGCCCGCTGAGTCAGCATCAGCACCAGCAGCGCCGCCGCGCCTCCACCGCAGGCCACCGCGAAACCGGCCGCCACACCGCCCTGTTCCAGCGCCGGACCCGTCGCCGCCGTACCGATGGCCGCGCCGACGCCGAAGAAGGTCACCAGCCAGGAGAAGGCTTCCGTCACCGTGCCCGTCGGCGCGTGCCGGTCCACCACGATGAACGCGCACGCCAGCGAAGGCGCCAGGAACACGCCCGCCAGCGCCGCCAGCGCCGTCATCGCCACCGGACCCACGTCCAGCAGCAGCGGCAGGTAGCAGACGGCCAGCAGCGCCACCAGCAGCCGCAGCCGCCGCTCCGGGGCCCCGGCCCACTGCCGCGCCCCGTAGAACACGCCGCCGACCAGCGCGCCCAGACCCAGCGCCGCCATCAGCCAGCCGTACACCGCCTGGCCGCCGTTCTCGTCGGCGTACGCCACCGCCGCCACCGCGATCGAGCCCAGCGCCATGCCGACGAAGAAGAACGCACCCAGCAGCGCCAGCAGCCCGCGCGAGCGCAGCGCGCCCAGCCAGTGCGCCTCGCGCGGCGCGGAGCGCCAGGTCCGCGAGGGCTCCGAGAGCACCACCATCAGCACGCCGAGCAGACCGACGCCGTTCAGCACGAGCAGCGCCACCGCCGGGGACCACAGCGCCACGCACAGGGTGACCAGCAGCGGCCCGACCGTGTACATGATCTCCTGGGCCACCGCGTCCATCGCGTACGCCGCGTGCACCCGCTCCTCGCGGCCGCCGAGCACCCCCGGCCACAGCGCCCGCAGGCCGCCCTCCAGCGGCGGGGTGAAGAGGCCTGAGAGCACCATCGCGGAGTACGCGGCGCCCACCGAGTCCGTGCCGGCCAGCGCCAGCCAGACCATGCCCGCCGCCGACACCAGCGCCGCGGGCAGCTGCACGCGCGGCTGCCCGTACAGGTCCACCGCCCGGCCCAGCAGCGGCTGGCCGACGGCGTTGGCGAGGCCGTACACGGCCGCCAGCGCGCCCGCCAGGCTGTAGCTGCCGCCCTGGTCCCGGACGAAGAGGACGATCGCGATCGCCGCCGTGGCGTTCGGCAGCCGGCCTATCAGGGTGCCCGCCAGCAGCCTGGCGGCGTACCTGGTCCTGAGCAGCTCCGCGTAACCCGCGGCCATGACCGCCCCCTTCTGCCCGGATCATCGCCCGGGGTAATACGTATAACGAGACAGGTCATACGTACCATGGCGGCAGACACGGGGTCCACCCGGCGAACCAACCGAACCCGCCCCACCTCGCATTTCAGGAGCTGCCTGTGACGAGACCCACCAGCCGCGACGTCGCCACCGCCGCCGGGGTCTCCCAGGCCACCGTCTCCCTCGTCCTCGGCGACAAATGGCGCGGCCGCGTCTCCGAACGCACCGCCGCCCTCGTCCGCGAAGCCGCCACCACCCTCGGCTACCGCCCCAACCTCGCCGCCCGCAACCTCCGCCTCGGCAGCACCCGCACCGCCCTCCTCGTCGTCCCCGCCCTCACCAACGAGTTCTTCGCCCGCGTCTACACCGGCGCCGCCCGCGTCGCCGCAGAACACGGCTTCGGCGTCGTCCTCTACCCCTCCCCCGAAGGCACCGGCCCCGCCCGCGACCCCTTCGCCTCCGCCCGCGCCGCCCTCGACGGCGTCATCGCCTCCTCCATGGCCACCGACGCCCTCGAAGCCCTCGGCGGCGACGGCCTCCCCCTCGTCATGCTCGACAGCGACCCCGCCTCCGGCCGCGCCGCCGCCCACGTCAACCTCGCCATCACCGACGGCATGCGCCAGGTCACCGAACACCTCCTCGGCCTCGGCCACCGCCGCTTCCTCCACCTCGCCGCCGACGTCGACTCCTGGACCTTCGACATCCGCGCCGACGCCCTCGCCGCCCTCCTGCGCCCCCATGCCACCCTGCGCGGCGCCCGGGCCGCGCTCACCGTCGACGCCGCCCGGGAGGCCGCCGGGACCGCCCTGGCCGACCCCCGGGACCGGCCCACCGCCGTCGTCTGCGACGACGACATCCTCGCCGCCGGCGTCTGCAAGGCCGCCCGCCGCCTGGGCCTGCGCGTCCCCGAGGACCTCTCCGTCACCGGCGTCGACGACCTCGCCCTCGCCACCGCCGTGGAACCCGAGCTCACCACCGTCGCCCTGCCCGCCGAGCGCGTCGGCGAACAGGGCATGACCGCCCTCCTCGCCGTCCTCGACGGCACCCCCTGGACCGCCCCCGACATCCCCGTCGCCCTCACCGTCCGCGACTCCACGGGCCCCGCCCCGGCGCCCTGAAACGCACGTGGGCCCCGGCCCGACCCCCACAGGGAATCGGACCGGGGCCCACGCACCACACGGCCTGCTCGGACCTACTCGGCGTCGTCCTCCGACACCTCGTCGTTCGAGACGGCATCCGCCTGGGCCGCCGCCGGAACGTCCGCCTCCAGCAGCCGCGCCAGCTGCCGGCCCCGGATCCGCTTGAACTTGCGCTGCTGCGACCGCGTCCGGTCCAGCACCGCGACCTCCAGCCGCTCCGCCGGAATGGTCTTGTCCGCACCGTTCGCCTGGCTCGACAGCGCCTGCACCGCCAGCTTCAGCGCGTCGGGCAGGGTCATCCCATCCTGGTGGCGCTGGTCGAGGTAGGTGCTGATCTGCTCGGCGTTGCCGCCGACCGCGACCGAGCCGTGCTCGTCCACGATCGAGCCGTCGTGCGGCAGCCGGTAGATCTGGTCCCCGGCGGCCGTCGCACCGACCTCGGCGACGACCAGCTCCACCTCGTACGGCTTCTCACCGGCCGAGGAGAAGATGGTGCCGAGCGTCTGCGCGTACACGTTCGCCAGACCGCGCGCCGTCACGTCGTCACGGTCGTAGGTGTACCCGCGCAGATCGGCGTAGCGCACGCCGCCGATCCGCAGGTTCTCGTACTCGTTGTACTTGCCGGCGGCCGCGAAGCCGATCCGGTCGTAGATCTCGCTGAACTTGTGCAGCGCACGGGACGGGTTCTCGCCGACGAACACGATGCCGTCGGCGTACTGCAGCACGACGAGGCTGCGGCCGCGGGCGATGCCCTTCCGGGCGTATTCCGCCCGGTCGGCCATGGCCTGCTGGGGTGACACATAGAACGGAGTCGACACCGGTTATCCGTCCCTTTCTTCTGGGCGACGAGACGAGGACTGGTCAGAGCAGGGCGGCACGCGGTCCGTCGGGCTCCTGGAGCCGACGGTCCGTCACCTTGCGGGCGAGCGCCTGCGACTCGTCCTCGTCCAGCCTGCGGAAGCCCTCGTCGGTGATGACGGTGACGATGGGGTAGATGTGGCGGTACAGGTCCGGGCCGCCGGTCGCCGAGTCGTCGTCGGCGGCGTCGTACAGCGCCTGCACGACCAGCGTGGTGGCCTGCTCCTCCGACAGGTCGGGGCGGTACAGCTTCTTCATCGAACCCCGGGCGAAGATCGAACCGGAACCGGTGGCGGCGTAGCCGTGCTCCTCGGAGCGGCCGCCGGTCACGTCGTAGGAGAAGATCCGGCCCTTCTCCTTGGCCTCGTCGTAGCCCGCGAAGAGCGGCACGACGGCGAGACCCTGCATGGCCATCCCCAGATTGCTCCGGATCATGGTCGAGAGCCGGTTCGCCTTGCCCTCCAGCGAAAGGGTCGCCCCCTCCACCTTCTCGAAGTGCTCCAGCTCCAGCTGGAACAGCTTGACCATCTCCACGGCCAGGCCGGCCGTACCGGCGATGCCGACCGCGGAGTACTCGTCGGCCGGGAACACCTTCTCGATGTCCCGCTGCGCGATCATGTTCCCCATGGTCGCCCGCCGGTCACCGGCGAGCACGACCCCGCCGGGGAAGGTGGCGGCGACGATGGTCGTCCCGTGCGGCGCCTCGACGATCCCCTCGGGAAGCTTCCGGTTCCCCGGCAGCATCTCGGGCGCATGCGCGCCCAGGAAGTCCATGAAGGACGACGACCCCGGCGTCAGGAAGGCTGCCGGTAGACGCCCTGTGCTACGAGTGTTGGGTTCCACAGGTTTCCTTCCACGTAAGCGGCTGCACGCCGTATGACGTCCCGCCGATCCTTGTACTGCCCCATGGCTGCGCGGCAGCCGGACGGTGCGCCTCGGACCATACCCGTCTGATGATCACCAAGGCAGTCGAGCCTTCGATTCGAAGGCCGAAGGGGCCTACTGGCCACCCTTTTGCACGAAGGACCGCACGAAGTCCTCGGCATTCTCCTCGAGCACGTCGTCGATCTCGTCCAGCACGGAGTCGACGTCGTCGGAGAGCTTCTCCTGCCGCTCCTTGAGGTCGGACTGCGCTTCCGCGGCCTGCTCCTCGACCTCCTCGGTCGAGCGAGTGGCCTTCTGCTGTCCGCCGCCGGTGTCCTTGGTCGCCATGTCTACCTCACCCCGCTCGGTTCGCACGCTCACACGGAGAGACCCCGGGATTCGGGACCTCTCAAGATCAGACCCTACGTCGGACCCTACAAGGAGGGTCCGGTATTCGTCCCCGTACTTTCACAACGTCCGGGTTCCTTCATGATTCCCGGACCGGAGGCCTTTCAGGCCCCGAAGGCGCCACTCACTGTCCCGAAAGCACCCGGACCAGGTCCTCCGCCGTGCGGCAGCGGTCCAGGAGCTCCTTGACGTGGTTGCGGGTCCCCCGGAGGGGTTCCATGGTCGGGACCCGCTGGAGGGAGTCGCGGCCCGGGAGGTCGAAGATCACCGAGTCCCAGGAGGCCGCCGCGACGTCGTCCGCGTACTGCTCCAGGCAGCGGCCGCGGAAGTAGGCGCGGGTGTCCTCCGGGGGCTTGCCCTCGGCCCGCTCCACGGCCGGCTCCTCCAGCAGCCGCTTCATCTTGCCGCGGGCGACCAGGCGGTTGTACAGGCCCTTCTCGGGCCGCACGTCCGAGTACTGGAGGTCCACGAGGTGCAGGCGCGCCGCGTCCCAGCCCAGTCCGTCACGGCGGCGGTAGCCCTCCAGGATCTCCCGCTTGGCGATCCAGTCGAGCTCCCCCGCCAGGCTCATCGGGTCGGTCTCCAGCCGGCCCAGTACGTCCTCCCAGCGGGTCAGGACGTCCTTGGTCTGCTCGTCCGCGTCAGTCCCGAACCGCTCGTCCACGTACTTCCTGGCCAGCTCGAAGTACTCCATCTGGAGCTGCACGGCGGTCAGGGTGCGCCCGCTGCGCAGCGTGATGAGGTGCTGGAGGTCCGGGTCGTGGGAGACCTGGTGGAGGGTGCGGACGGGCTGGTCCACGGCGAGGTCGACGTTGATGAAGCCGTCCTCGATCATGGACAGGACGAGCGCGGTCGTGCCCAGCTTGAGGTACGTGGAGATCTCGGAGAGGTTCGCGTCGCCGATGATCACGTGGAGGCGGCGGTACTTCTCGGCGTCCGAGTGGGGTTCGTCGCGGGTGTTGATGATGGGCCGCTTGAGGGTGGTCTCCAGCCCGACCTCGACCTCGAAGTAGTCCGCCCGCTGGCTGATCTGGAAGCCGTGCTCGCGGCCGTCCTGGCCGATGCCGACGCGGCCGGCTCCGGTGACGACCTGGCGGGAGACGAAGAAGGGGGTCAGGTGGCGCACGATGTCCGAGAAGGGGGTCTCCCGCTTCATCAGGTAGTTCTCGTGCGTGCCGTAGGAGGCGCCCTTGTTGTCGGTGTTGTTCTTGTAGAGGTGGATCGGCTGGGCACCGGGCAGCTGGGCGGCCCGCTCGGCGGCCTCGGCCATGATCCGCTCGCCGGC
The DNA here is from genome assembly GCF_056434525.1 of Streptomyces sp. NPDC044002. Taxonomy (NCBI): domain Bacteria; kingdom Bacillati; phylum Actinomycetota; class Actinomycetes; order Kitasatosporales; family Streptomycetaceae; genus Streptomyces; species Streptomyces sp. NPDC044002. Next base: position 710 of record NZ_JBWKEZ010000083.1, on the reverse strand, counting down.
CTTGTCCCAGAGCACGGCGTCGAGGGGGTTGGTGACCTCGGGCGAGCTGTACTCGGGGTGGGCGTGGTCGACGTAGAGGCGCGCGCCGTTCGTGAGGATGACGTTGGCGAGGCCGATGTCCTCGTCGGTCAGCTGGCTGCTGTCGGCGGCCTCGCGGGCGAGGTCGAAGCCGCGGGCGTCCCGCAGCGGATTCTCCTCCTCGAAATCCCAGCGGGCGCGTCGCGCCCGGTGCATCGCCGCCGCGTATGCGTTGACGATCTGGGACGAGGTGAGCATGGCATTGGCGTTCGGGTGCCCCGGAACGGAGATCCCGTACTCCGTTTCGATCCCCATTACTCGCCGTACGGTCATGCGGCCCTCCTTGCCCGGCGGCGCTCCCGTTCGGGAGCGGCGCTCAAGTACCGCTGGTGCTCCGGTGCGTCGTGTGCGGTGCCCGTCCCCGCACTGCGCGACCGGCGGTACGGAAGAGCCTAGAACCACTCCGCGCTGGTGGGGAGATCATTTCAGTCATTGAATTCGCCTCGTCACCGGCTGAAAAGGGCGGGCCCGAGGCCGGCGGCGAATGCGGGGCGGTAAAGCAGTCGGCCGGGGGGGGGGGGGGGGGGGGGGGGGGGGGGGGGGGGGGGGGGGAGGGGGGGGGGTGGGGGGGGGGGGGGGGGGGGGGGGGGGGGGGGGGGGGGGGGGGGGGGGGGGGGGGGGGGGGGGGTGGG
>NZ_JBWKEZ010000082.1:0-31188 GCF_056434525.1 Streptomyces sp. NPDC044002 | reverse complement strand
ACGCCGGCGGGGCTACAGATAGCCCCGCCGGCGTTTGAGGCGAACGGGGTCAGGGGCGGAGCCCCTGGGAACGGTGGAAGGGCGGGTAGGGGACCGCCCCGCGCAGCGGCCGCCCCCGCCCGGCCGGCGGAGCCCGCGGAGCGGGGCCGGGGCGGAGCTCCGGGAGGTGGGTGGCGGGTCACACCCGGCGTCGTCCACAGGCCCCCGCAACGGCCAAGCGCAGCGGATAGGCTGGGCGGATGACGCGAGCCGAGCAGCCGACGGTCGTGACCGACTCCGAGAACCCCACCTACGACGAAGCCCTAGCCGCGGACTCCCGCGAGCGAGCGGTGCGCGCCCTGCTGCGCACACCCGGGCTGCGCCGGCTGTGGAGCGCGCAGCTGGTGAGCGGCATCGGTGACGCCCTCGCCCTGCTGGTGCTGGTGCTGCTGACCCTCCAGGCGGCCGTCACCGCCGGGCCGGAGGGTCTGTTCGGCAGCGGCTACCGGGGCGCGGCCTTCGCCGTCGCCGCCGTCTTCGCCGTGCGCTTCCTCGCCACCGTCCTGTTCGGCGCGGTCCTGCTCGGCCCGCTGGCCCAGCTCACCGCCCCCGGGGGCAAGCTCGACCGCCGCTGGACGATGGTCGGTGCCGACGGGCTGCGGATCGGGCTGTTCGTCGTCGCCCCGCTGTGGCTCGACTGGATCCCCGCGCACGCCGTGATCGCGCTGCTGGCCACCGTGTTCGTATCCGGCGGTGCCGAGCGGGTGTGGACGCTGGCCAAGGAGAGCGCCGCGCCCGCGCTGCTGCCCGCGCCGCCGCCGGAGGGGGCGACCGTACGGCCCCTGCCCGACCACCTCGACGCGCTGCGGCGGCTCTCGCTGCGCACCGCCTTCGCGGCGATGCCCGTGGCGGCCGCCGCGCTGCTCGCCGCGACCCTGATAGGGCGGGCGCTGGCCCTGGGCGTGGACTGGTTCGCCGCGAACCAGGCGGCGCTGGGCTCGTACGTGGCCGCCGGCCTGTTCGCCGCCTCCCTCTCGTTGCTGGTGCCGCTGACGCTGCCCGCCGTGAAGACCCCGAGGCCGCGTTCCCCGCTGGAGGGCCTGCGGGCCCCGCGGGCGGGCGACCGGCCCGAGAAGGGCCGTACCGGCGCGATCCGGCTGCTCGTGGCGGCCTGCGCCGCCGTCGCGGGGGCGATCGCCTTCGCCGCGTCCGTCTCCGTGCTGCACGCCTTCGACCTGGGCGGCGGCCCGTCCGCCTACGCCCTGCTGGTGCTCGCCCTCGTCGGCGGTACCGCGCTGGGGATCCGCGCCGCGCAGGCCGGCAAGGTACTGCCCGCGCTGTCCCGGCGCCGGCTGCTGGCCCTGGCCGTCGCCGTGGCCGGGCTGGCGCTGCTGCTGACCGGGCTGGTCTCCGACACGGCGACCGTGCTGTTCCTGGCGCTGCTCGCGGGCACCGCCGCGGGCGTCGCGGCCAACACCGGGCACACCCTGCTCGACCAGGAGACCGAGGAGTTCCGCCGGGCCCGGGTCACCGAGCACCTGCAGGCCGTGGTCCGGGTGGCGGTGGCCCTCGGTGCCGTCGCCGCCCCGCTGGTGGCCGCGGCGGTCGGCACGCTCCGCATCGGCGGCGGCCAGACCGGCCTCTGGCACGGCGCCGGCTACGCGCTGATGCTGGCCGGCGTGCTGCTGCTGCCTGTGGCGGTGGTGGTCCTGGTCAAGGCCGACGACCGGCGCGGGGTGCCGCTCCGCCGCGATCTGCGCGAGGCGCTGCGCGGCGGGGAGCCCGTCCAGGCCCCGCCCACGACCGGGTTCTTCATCGCCCTGGAGGGCGGCGACGGAGCCGGCAAGTCCACCCAGGTGCAGGCGCTGGCCGAATGGATACGGGGCAAGGGCCACGAGGTCGTCGTGACCCGCGAGCCGGGCGCCACCCCGGTCGGCAAGCGGCTCCGCTCGATCCTGCTGGACATCTCCTCCGCCGGGCTGTCGAACCGCGCCGAGGCCCTGCTGTACGCCGCCGACCGCGCGGAGCACGTGGACTCGCTGGTCCGGCCCGCCCTGGAGCGGGGCGCGGTGGTCATCACCGACCGCTACATCGACTCCTCGGTGGCCTACCAGGGTGCCGGGCGCGACCTGTCCCCGACCGAGATCGCCCGTATCTCCCGCTGGGCCACCGGCGGTCTCGTGCCGAACCTGACCGTGCTGCTCGACGTGTCCCCGGAGACCGCCCGGGAGCGGTTCACGGAGGCGCCGGACCGGCTGGAGTCCGAGCCGACCGAGTTCCACCAGCGGGTGCGGGCCGGGTTCCTGACGCTCGCCGCCGCCGACCCCGGGCGCTACCTGGTGGTCGACGCCGGGCAGGACCCGGGCTCGGTGACCACGGTCGTGCTCCACCGCCTGGACCGGATGCTGCCGCTCTCGGAGGCCGAGGTGGCCGCGCAGCTGGAGGCCCGCCGGCTCGCGGAGGAGGAGGCCCGGCGCAGGGCCGAGGAGGAGGCCGCGCGCAAGGCCGAGGAAGCCCGGCTGAAGGCCGAGGAGGAGGCCCGTCTGGCCCGGGAGGCCGAGGAGGCCCGGCTGCGCGCCGAGGCCGAGGCGGCCCGCCGCGCCGAGGAGGAGCGGCTGAGGGCCGAGGAGGAGGCCCGGGCCCGGGCCGAGGCCGAGCGGCTGCGTGCCGAGGCGGAGGAGAAGGCCCGCGCCGCCGAGCGGGAGCGGATCCGGCTCCAGGAGGCGGAGGAGGCCCGGCTGCGGGCCGAGGCCGAGGAGCGGCGCCTGGAGAAGCAGCGGCGCGCCGAGGAGGCCCTGCTGCGGGCGGAGGAGGCGCGCCGGCTGGCGGAGGCCTCTGCCGCCGTCGCGGCTGCCGAGCAGGCGACCCGGGCCGCACAGGCTCAGGCCGCGGCCGAGGCCCAGGCGGCCGCCGAGGCCCGTGCGGCGGCAGAGGCCCGTGCCGAGGCGCAGGCCCGTGCCCAGGCGCAGGCCCGGGCCGCGGCCGCGCAGGCCCCGGCGGAGTCCGCCGGGCAGTCCGCGCCGAAGGTCGTGATGCGCAAGGAGCCGCTGCCGGACGAGGCCGTCACCGTCGAGACCCCCGTGGTGCGACGGTTCGTGCAGCCCGACGACGTGACCCAGACCGTCCCGGTGCCCAAGATCGACCCGCGCGCCCCGCGCCCGCTGGACGAAACGGCCGTACTGCCGCCCGTGCGCCCCGACGGCGACATCCGGGAGACGCGGTCCGGGCGGACCCGTCCGGCGGAGCGGCCGACGGAGCCCCACTCGCAGGAGGCCCCGGCCGACCGGGTGCCGCCGGGCATCTTCCGGGACTCGGGGAACGACGTGACCCGCGAGCTCCCCGTCGTCGGTGACGACGGCCGGCCACGCCGGGCCCCGTCCGACTGGGCCGAGGCGACCCCGATGGACGACCTGCCGACCCTGGCGGACGAACTGCTGGGCCCGCGCCGGGACGACGAGGACGGCCAGGACGACGCCGACGGGCGGGGCAGGCCGCGCCGCCGCCGCTGACGGCGCGCCCCGTCCACGGAACGTGACCGCGGGCGGGGAATGTCAGTGGCGGGCGCCACAATGTGATCAGGCAGTGTCGACGGAGAGTGAAAGGCGGTGGGCGGCATGCCCGTGTGGGAAGACCTGGTGGGTCAGGACCGCGTGCAGGCGCAGCTGGCCGCCGCGGCCCGCGACGCGGACGCCCTCGTCACGGCCGCCGAGCAGGGCGCCCCGCCGCCGCCCGCGTCCAAGATGACGCACGCCTGGCTGTTCACCGGCCCGCCCGGCTCCGGCCGGGCCACCGCCGCCCGCGCCTTCGCGGCGGCCCTGCAGTGCGTCAGCCCGGACCGCGCCCTCGGCGGTGAACCGGGCTGCGGTTTCTGCGACGGCTGCCACACCACCATGGCCGGGACCCACGCCGACGTGGAGATCGTGCGCACCGACCTGCTGTCCATCGGTGTGAAGGAGACCCGCGACCTGGTCCGCCGGGCCCAGCTCTCGCCGGCCGTCGGGCGCTGGCAGGTCATCGTCCTGGAAGACGCCGACCGGCTCACCGAAGGCGCGGGCAACGTCCTCCTCAAGGCCGTGGAGGAGCCCGCTCCGCGGACGGTGTGGCTGCTGTGCGCGCCCTCCCTGGAGGACGTGCTGCCCACGATCCGTTCCCGCTGCCGGCACCTGACCCTGACCACCCCGTCCGTGGCGGCGGTGGCCGACGTACTGGTCCGCCGGGACGGCGTGGAGCCGGCCGCCGCGGCGGCCGCCGCGCGCGCGACGCAGGGCCACATCGACCGGGCCCGCAGGCTCGCCACCGACGAGGCCGCCAGGACCCGCCGCGCCGCCGTCCTCAAGCTCCCGCTGCGGGTGGACGACGTGGGCGGCTGCCTCAAGGCCGCGCAGGAGCTGGTCGACGCCGCCGCCGAGGACGCCAAGCAGGTCGCCGAGGAGGTCGACACCAAGGAGACCGAGGAGCTGAGGGCCGCGCTCGGCGCCGGAGCGGGCGCGGGCGGCCGGCTGCCGCGCGGTACCGCCGGGGTGATGAAGGAGCTGGAGGACCGCCAGAAGCGCCGCCGCACCAGGACGCAGCGCGACAGCCTCGACCTCGCCCTGACCGACCTCACCGGCTTCTACCGGGACGTGCTGGCCCTCCAGCTCGGCTCGGCGGTGGCCATCGCCAACGAGGACATACGGCCGGACCTCGACCGGGTCGCGCGGGCCTCGCGTCCCGAGCGCACGCTGCGGCGCATCGAGGCGGTCATCGCCTGCCGGCAGGCCCTCGACCGGAACGTGGCGCCGCTGCTCGCGGTGGAGGCCATGACGATGGCGCTCCGCGCGGGCTGACCGTCCGCGCGCCCCGGTACGCGCCCCGCTTCACCCGTACGAGCGGTCCCGGGCGGGGCGCCGCGGGGGCCCGGTCCGCGCCGTGCGCCCGGCCGGAGCCCGGAAGACGCCGGTCCGGGACGGCCGCCGGGACTCCCGCCCGGGCTCCCGCGCGCCCGACGGGGGCCGCCGGCAGCACGTAGGCTCGCCGTATGGACACCAGGCGCCTGCTGCGTACCGCCGGAACCGTGATCGCAGCCGCCGGGCTGCTGGTCTCCGGGTGCACCACCGGGGGGCCCGAGGTGGCGGCCTCGGCCGAGCCCAGCGCGGTACCGGACGCCCTGCGCTCGTACTACGACCAGAAGCTGAGCTGGCGCGACTGCGGTGTCCCCGGCTTCCAGTGCTCCACCATGAAGGCGCCGCTGGACTACGCGGACCCCGGCTCCGGGCAGGACGTCGAGCTCTCCGTGGCCCGCCGGCCGGCCACCGGCCCGGGCAAGCGGCTGGGCTCCCTGCTGGTCAACCCGGGCGGCCCCGGCGGCTCCGGCATCGGCTACCTCCAGGCGTACGCGGGCATCGGCTACCCGGCCGCCGTGCGCGCCCAGTACGACATGGTCTCCTTCGACCCGCGCGGCGTGGCCCGCAGCAGCCCGGTGGAGTGCCTGACCGGGCCGGCGATGGACCGCTTCACCCAGGTGGACCAGACCCCGGACGATCCGGCGGAGCGGGCGAAGCTGGTGGCCGCGTTCAAGGAGTTCGCGGCGGGCTGCGAGACCCGCTCCCAGCGGGTGCTGCCGCACGTCTCGACGGTGGACGCCGCCCGGGACATGGACATGCTGCGCGCGGTCCTCGGCGACGAGAAGCTGAACTACGTCGGGGCCTCGTACGGCACCTTCCTCGGCGCCACGTACGCGGACCTCTTCCCGGCCCGCGTGGGCCGGGTGGTCCTGGACGGTGCGCTGGACCCGTCCCGGTCCTCCCTCGACCTGAACCGCGACCAGACGGCGGGCTTCGAGACCGCCTTCCGCTCCTTCGCGAAGGACTGCGCGAAGCAGGCCGACTGCCCGCTCGGCCAGGGCGGCCCGGACGCGGTGGCCGAGCGCCTGAAGGAGTTCTTCCGCAAGGTCGACGCCCAGCCGGTCCCGTCGGGCGACCCGGCCCGCCCGCTGGGCGAGTCCCTCGCGACGACCGGCGTGATCGCGGCGCTGTACGACGAGAGCGCCTGGCCGCAGCTGCGCGAGGCCCTCACTGCCGCGATGGACGGCGACGGCGCCGGCCTGCTGGCCCTCGCCGACAGCTACTACGAGCGCGAGGCGGACGGCTCGTACGCGAACCTCATGTACGCCAACGCGGCCGTGAACTGCCTGGACCAGCCTCCGGCCTTCAGCGGGCCCGAGGCGGTGGACGCCGCGCTGCCCTCCTTCCAGAAGGCCTCCCCGGTCTTCGGCACCGGCCTGGCCTGGGCCTCCCTGAACTGCGCGTACTGGCCGGTGAAGGCCACGGGCGCGGCGAAGCCCCTGAAGGCGGCGGGCGCGGCCCCGATCGTGGTGGTCGGCACGACCCGCGACCCGGCGACCCCGTACAAGTGGGCCCAGGCCCTGGCCGGCCAGCTGGAGTCGGGCACGCTCCTCACGTACGACGGCGACGGCCACACGGCGTACGGCCGGGGCAGCGAATGCGTCGACACGGCGATCAACCGCTACCTCCTCCAGGGCCAGCCCCCGGCGGACGGCAAACGCTGCTGACCCCCGCCCGCCGCCCCGGTTCGGGGCACCCGGTTTAACCCTGTAGACTTGGCGCCGCTGCTGATGAGAGCCTTCCTTCCGGGGAAAAATCTTGTCTTCCCAGCGGTGCCGCCTTAGCTCAGTTGGCCAGAGCAACGCACTCGTAATGCGTAGGTCTCGGGTTCGAATCCCGAAGGCGGCTCCATCCAGAAGACCCAGGTCACTATCCGTGACCTGGGTCTTCTGCTTTTCCGGGACCGGCGACCCCCTACCGGGGTAGGGGGTCGGGTTGGCGCGGTGGAGGGACGCGGGGTGACGGGCCGACTTCTTACGGTTGGGGGGTCGGCAAGCGGGCCGGCCGGAGGAGTGGGGGAGAGATCATGGCTGTTGTCACTTCGCACCGCACGGGCAGCGCCGTGGAGGCGGGCTCGGGGGTCCTGCGGTCGCGGTCCGTGCGCCGGGTCGGGTACGCCGCCCTGCTCCTGCCGATGGTGGTGGGGACGGTCGGCGCGGTGGCGGCCGGGCGGTCCGACGCGGCCCGGCGGTGGTGGGCGCGGGCCGGGGAGCAGGGCCCGGCAGTGCGGGGCGGGGGCGGCGAGCCGGGTGGGGCGCGGCTGCTGGCGCACTCGCTGGTGTGTCTTCCGCTGGGGCTCCTCGCGCTGATACCGGTCGGGCTGGAGCTCCTCTTCGTGCTCCGCGGGGTCCTGTACCCGCTGGTCCAGCCCGGCCCGTACACCACCGCGTGGGGCGGCCCGTCGATGGCCGGGGCCTGGCTGGCGCACTTCGGGGTCGGTCTGCTGTCCGCCGTCGCCGGGCTCGGCGCCCTGTGGCTGCTGAACCGTCTGCACGCCCGGCTCGCGGGCGGCATGTGGGGCCGACGGGTGGGCATATGGCCGGCGGTCACCACCGCGGCGGCCTTCGCGGCCGGCATCGTGCTGGTGATCGCCTGGAGCCATCAGCTGTGATCCCGTCGGCCGGTCCCCCGCGGCCGTGAGCCCGGCCGTACGATGACCGACGATGAAGATCAGCTTCTCCGGCCTCCAACTCCGGGCCCTCCCCGCCTCCTTGCGCGGAGCCGTGTGGGACGACCTGGCCCGGCCGTCGATCCCCTTCCCGGGCGGTCGGCGGGGCGGCACGGCCCTGACCGGGGCGGTGTGGTTGCTGGCGGTGGCGGTCTACTTCGCGGGAACCCTGGACCTCGCCCAGCACTACAGCCTCGGTTACGGCCCCGCGATGGCCCTGACCGTCGGGCGCGCCGTGCCACTCGTCCTGGCGCTCAGCCGCCCCCGGACCGCCTGGTGGACGGAGCTGGCGGTGACGGTCGCGACCGCCGCCCTGACCCGCCCCTCCTCCGCGGCGGAGCCCTGGCCCTGGGCCGTGACGTCCGTACTCACCCTGACGGCGACCCTCACCGTGGTCGGGCTGCGCGCCTCCCGCCGCGCGATCACGGCGATGTGGCTGGAGGTGCTGGCGGCCGGGACCGTACTGGCCGCGGTGGTCCCGGACCATGGCGGCTGGTACGCGCTGCTCCCCCTGGGCCTGATCCTCGCGGTCGCCGCCGTCACCGTGAACGCCATCCGGGGCAGGGGCGACGTGCAGGCCCGGCTCGCGCTGGCCGAGCAGCGCGGCGCGGCCGAGGAGGCCAGGGCGGCCCTCCTGGAGGAACGGGCCCGCATCGCCCGGGAGCTCCACGACGTGGTGGCCCACCACATGTCGGTGATCACCGTGCAGGCCGACAGTGCGCCCTACCGCGTCAGCGACGTCTCGGCGGCCGCCGCCGAGGAGTTCACCGCGATCGCCGCCGAGGCGCGCCGGTCCCTGGCCGAGATGCGGCGCCTGCTCCACGTACTGCGTGACGAGGAGTCGCCGGGCGGCGAGCACACCCCCCAGCCCGGCCTGTCCGACCTGCCCGCCCTCCTGGAGACGACGCGCCGCGCCGGGATCCGTGCCCGGCTGCACATGGACAGGGGAGTCGAGCCGGCCGAGGGCCTGCCCGCGGCCGTCGCCCTGTCCGCGTACCGCCTGGTGCAGGAGGCGTTGAGCAACGTGGTGCGCCATGCCCCCGGTGCGGGCGTGGACGTGCTCGTCTCGCGGCGCGGGGGTGCGCTGTGCATCGGGGTCCTCAACTCGGCTCCCCAGGGCGGGCAGCGGGCCGTCGAGCCGCGGTCGGGCGGGCACGGCCTGGTCGGCATGCGCGAGCGGGTGGCCATGCTCGACGGCGAGTTCACCGCCGAAGCCCTCCCCGACGGCGGCTTCCGGGTCAGCGCTCTTCTGCCCTTGCCGGAACCGTCCGGGGAGGAACGTCCCCCGCCGGGAACGCCCCTGTCAGCAACCCCACCGTCAGGAACGCCGTGACCATCAAAGTGCTCGTAGTCGACGACCAGGCCATGATCCGGGCGGGGTTCGGCGCGCTGCTGAACGCACAGCCCGACATCGAAGTGGCCGGCGAGGCCGGCGACGGCGCGGAGGGCATCGCGCTCTGCGCCGCCCACCGCCCCGATGTGGTGCTCATGGACGTGCGCATGCCGGTTCTGGACGGTCTGGAGGCCACCCGCCGCCTCATGGACCCGTCGTCTCCGGACGGGTACCGGCCCCGGGTGCTGATGCTCACGACGTTCGACATCGACGACTACGTGTACGACGCCCTGGCCGCCGGTGCCAGCGGCTTCCTGCTGAAGGACGCCCCGCCCGCCGATCTGATCCAGGCCGTACGGGTCGTCGCGGCCGGCGAGGCGCTCCTGGCCCCCAGGGTCACCCGGCGCCTGATCGAGGGCTTCGTCCGCAGCCGGCCCCCGGCCCGTGCGGAGGCCGGGGGCCGGCTGAACGGGCTGACCCCCCGGGAGACCGAGGTGCTGGTCCACGTCGCCCGGGGCCGGTCGAACACGGAGATCGCCGGAGAGCTGTTCCTCGCCGAACAGACGGTCAAGACCCACGTGAGCCGGATCCTCGACAAGGTCGGGGCCCGCGACCGGGCCCAGGCGATCGTCTTCGCGTACGAAAGCGGTCTGGTGAGGGCCGGCGAAAGCGGCTGAAGCGCCGTTCTAGGCCTCCGGGGTGCCGTCCGCCTTGATGCGGCGGAAGCCGAGGTAGGGGACGAGGGATTCGGGCAGGACGAGGGAGCCGTCCTCCTGCTGGCACTGCTCCAGGAGCGCGGCCAGGGTGCGGCCGATGGGCAGGCCGGAGCCGTTGAGGGTGGCGACGGGCTTGGGCTTGCCGTCCTTGCCGCGGGTGCGGATGTTCGCGCGGCGGGCCTGGAAGGTGCCGAAGCTGGAGACCGAGGAGATCTCCCGGTAGGTGTTCTGGCTCGGGATCCAGACCTCGATGTCGTACGTGAGCTGCGCGGAGAAGCCCGTGTCGCCCGCGGCCAGCCGGACGACGCGGTAGGCGAGGCCGAGTTCCTTCAGGCAGGCCTCGGCGTGGCCGACCATCGTCTCCAGTTCGGCGTCCGCGGTCTCCGGGTCGACGATCTTGACGATCTCGACCTTGGCGAACTGGTGCTGGCGGATCAGGCCGCGGGTGTCGCGGCCGTAGGAGCCGGCCTCGGAGCGGAAGCACGGGGTGTGCGCGGTCAGCGCCAGCGGCAGCTCGGCCGGGGGGATGATCTCGTCGGCGTAGAGGTTGGTCAGCGGGACCTCGGCCGTCGGGATCAGGAACAGCTCGCGGTCGGCGACTCCCGTCTTGAAGAGGTCCTCCTCGAACTTCGGCAGCTGGCCGGTGCCGGTCATCGTCTTGCGTGTGACCAGGTACGGGACGGAGTGCTCGACGTACCCGTGGCGACGGGTGTGGAGGTCGAGGAAGAGGGTGGCCAGGGCCCGCTCCAGGGCGGCGCCGGCGCCGCGGGAGACCGCGAAGCGCGGGCCCGAGAGCTTCGTGGCGCGGGCGAAGTCGAGGATGCCGGTGGCCTCGCCGAGGTCGACGTGGTCCTTCGGTTCGAAGGGGAAGGACGGCGGGGTGCCGACGCGGCGGATCTCCACCGCGTCCTCGTCGGAGTTGCCGTCGGGAGCCGCGTCGTCAGGCAGGTTCGGGATGGTCAGCAGCAGTTCGCGCAGCTCGTCCTGGACCTGCTCCTGCTCGGCCTCGACCTCGCGGATCCGGTCCTTCAGCTCGCGGGCGCGCTCCTTGAGCCCGGAGATGTCCCCGCCCTGTCTGGCCGTCTGCTGGACCTCGCTCGCGACCCGCTTGGACTCCGCCCGCAGGTCGTCGGCGGAGCGGACGCTCTGGTTGCGCCGGGACTGGAGGTCCTCCAGCCGGGCCAGGTCCAGGGTGTAGCCGCGACGAGCGAGCCGACGAACCGCTTCGGCACCCATGTCGATCAGGGCGCGGGCATCATGCATGAGGAAGATCCTTCTTCTCCAGCGAGCGGGATGGGGATATCGGATCGACGGTAGCAACCCCCGGCCCCCGGCAGCCCGGCGATATCGCGGCGGTGGCCGCTACGCGGGCGCGGTGAGGGGGGCGAGTACGGACCGGGCGTCGTCGGTCAGGCCGGCCAGGACGTCGGCGTAGGTGCTGATGCCCGCGCTCCAGCCGACGCCGCAGGCGAAGTCCAGGAGGTGTGCGGTGCGGCGCAGGGTGGCGCTGCGGCACAGGAGGGTGTCGTCCGGGGCGGCGCCGTAGGCGGTGAGGAAGGCCCCGGCCATGAGCCGGAACGGTGCGGGCGCCGACGGGTCCGGGAGGTTGCGGGCGGCCACGTCGGCCATCTCGGCGAGTTCGCCCAGGAGCCAGCCCGCGTCGTGCTCGGGTCTGCCGCGGGACAGGGTCTCGCCGGTGAGCAGGACCGTGTGGCGGCCGTCCGGGGCGGGGACGGTGAGCCCCAGGGACGGTTCGCCGTGGAGCAGTACGTCGTCGGCGCCGCCGGGGGCCGCGTCCCGGCACCACTGGGCGAGGGTGGCCAGCCGGGTAGGCCCCAGGCGGTCCGTACAGAGGCGGTGGAGCCGGACAGCGCCTTCCGGGCCGGCGCCCGTGCGGAGCCACCGGCCGAGCCGGTCGAGGGCGGGCGGGGGCCCTGTGGTGCCCGGTGGGAGGGGGCGTTCGCGGATGTCGCGGAGGGCGTGGGCGACGGCCTCCATGACCGGGCCCAGGGGGAAGGGCGCGGGGGCGGGCGGCCAGACGGTGCGGGCCAGGGACGTGGCGCCGGGGGCGGTGTACGAGGCGGTGTAAAGGGCGGTGTGCGAGGCCGTGTACGAGGCCGTCTCCGTCTCGGTCTCCGTGTCCCAGTCGAAGGTGGCCGCCGCCACGTTCGGGGAGGGGGCGAGCCGGTGGGTGGTCCGGTCCGGCGGCGTGCCCGTCAGGTGCGTCCGCTGCCAGAGGTAGCGGCCGTCCGGGGCCGTGAGGATCCGGGTGCGCAGCCGGCTCGTGCCGTATTCCTCAACCAGCATGGGCCGTCCGTTTCCGTGCCAGTGCGCCGATCACCACGGGCAGCGGTGGCGGTACGGCGGCGTCGTCGCGTCCGGTGGTGATGCTGCGGCCGGGGGTGGTGGGGACGACCACCACGTTCGGGCGGGCGCCGAGGGACTTCAGGTGGTGCTGCAAGGTCACGTTGTCCTGCCCGCCCGGAGGCAGCGCCGGAGCCACCGCTATCGGGGCGCGGGTGCACTGGAGGGCGAGCATGGCCGGGGTGTCCGCCATGCCGGTGGCGAAGCGGGCGATGAAGTTCATGGTGGCCGGATAGACGATCGCCGAGTCCGCCCACTGGGCGAGTTCGACGTGCCGGGCGGTGGTCGTGGCCTCCTCCGGCCAGACGTCGAGCAGCACCTCGCCGCCGCCGAGGGCGGCCAGCGCGGCCCGGCTGACGAAGCGTTCGGCGCTGCGGGTGACGACGATACGGGTCTCCAGGCGCGGGTAGGCCAGCCGGAGCCAGCCCGCCCAGGTGGGCAGGTGGGCCGCGTGGACGGCGCCCGTCGCGACGACGAGCAGCCGTTCGGCGGTGAACTCCGGGACGGGCACGCCGCCGGCGGGGACTTCCTCGTGGGTCACGTCTGTTCTCCTGCTGCCTCGAATCCGAACCGGGTCAGGGACGGCCCCGCGGCCGCCGGGTCGCCGAGGACGACGCCCGCCTGCGGGCCGGGGCCGAAGAAGTCCCGGCAGGCCGCGGCGACCTCGTCCGCGGTCACCTCCAGGAGCTGCCGGGGATACTCCTGGATCCAGTCGGTGCCCACGTCCCAGCAGCACAGCGAGGCGAGGAGGCTGGCCAGGTCCGACTGGGAGGCGGTGGCGGTCAGCAGCGAGCCCCTGAGGTACGTGCGGGCGGCGTCGATCTCGCGCGGTGTCGGCGGGCTCTCCGCAAGCCGCGTCATCTCGGCGAGGACCTCGGACACCACCAGCCCGGTCGACGGCGTCCCGCAGACCACGTCGGTCACCGTGGACGGGGAGCCGAGGGTGCGGTCGAAGCGGGACAGGGCGTGGTAGGCCAGGCCCTGCCGCTCGCGGATGTTCGCCACCAGCCGGGAGGAGAAGTACCCGGCGAACACCGCGTTGGCCACGGCGAGCGCCGGGTACTGCGGGTGCTCGAAGGGCACGGAACGGCCGGACAGCGCCACGTGGGACTGGGCGGCCCCGGGGCGCGGGACCAGCCGCATGCGGCGGGCCGGCGCCGGTCCGGGGCGGACGGGTGCCGCGGCGCCCGCGGGCAGGCCGTCGAAGGTCCGGGCCACGGTGTCGGCCGTGGTGCCGGCGTCGATGTCCCCGACGACGATCACGCGGGCCTCGCGGAGCGACAGGCAGGTGCGGTGCGTGTCGAGGACGTCGTCCGCGGTGAGGGCCGCCACGGTGGCGGCCGGCGGCCACGCGCCGAAGACCGGCAGGTCGCCGTACCGGGCCCGGTTGAGCTCGCGCAGGGCGATGCGCTGGGGCTGGGCGTCGAGGATCGCCAGGGCCTGGGACAGCCGCTCGCGTTCGCGGGCGAGGCGGTCCTCGGGGACGGCGGGCGCGGCCAGCCAGGAAGCGGTCATGGCGAGCATCCGGTCGAGCCCCGCGGCGGGCACGTGCGCGACGACCGACAGCCACTCCGCCATGCGCTGCGCCTGCGGCCGGCCGGTGGTGAAGGCGGAGTCCCAGGGGACGTCGCGGCCGTCCAGCCGTACGGACCCGGTGAAGGCCGTCGTCGTGAGCAGCTCGGCCGCGGCCGACCGTACGGGGTCGCCGGCCGACAGCGGGACGAGGACGCGGACCTCGACGAGCGGGGAGCCCTTCCTGGGCACCGCGAAGATCCGCAGGCCGGAGGGCAGGTGCCGCTCGGCCACGCGGGGGAGGGCGAGGGGCTTCTCGGGATGGAGCGGGGGCAGGGGCCGCGTCACGGTGTTCCTCCGGCGTCGCGCGTGTGGACCAGGAGTGCGGCGGGTGCGCTGCCGGCCAGGCGCGCGGCCGCGTCGCGTACCGCGCCGGGTCCGAGGGCCTCCAGGTGCGCGGGGAGGTCCGCCGGCAGCGACGGCTCGTCGTGGAGCAGGGCCGAGGCCCCGACGGCCCGCGCGAAGGCGAGGAGGTTGTCGTGCCTGCGGTGCCACCGGGCGACGGTCCCGCCGATCGCGGCGGCCAGTTCGGCGTCGGCGGGCCCCGGTCCGGCGAGGTCCTCCAGTGCCGCGACGACCGCACCGGTGACCTCCCGGTGCCGGGTCGAGGGGTGACGGGCCGTCACGACGAAGGTGTCGGGGTCGCGGGCGTCGAACGGGCCGAAGAACCCGCACTGGGCGGTGGCGGTCGTGAGGTCGACGCCCCGGGCGAGGGCCCGCTGCCGCAGCCGTCCGGACGGGCCGCCCAGCAGCGCGGCCAGGGCGATGTGGCCGAGGTAGCGCTCGCGTTCGGCGGCCGGGTCGGGCAGGCGGTAGCCGACGGCGGTGGCGGGCAGCGGGGCCCGCGGGTCGGTGTGGTCGCCGGTCACGGGGCCGGACGGCCAGGGTTCCGCCAGGTCCTGCGGGGCGGCCGCCGGCCGTGCCGGGATGTCGCCGAAGTGCCGGGTCACCCATTCCAGGGTCCGGGCCGGATCGATGTCGCCGGCGATCGTGAGCACGGCGTTGGACGGCGTGTAGTAGCCGTCGAAGAAGGCGGCGCACTCCTCCAGCGTGGCGCGGTCGAGGTCGATGAAATCGCCGTAACCGTTGTGCGCGTTGCAGAATTTCCGGAAGAGGACCGAAGGGAGATTCGTCCAGGGGAATCCGCCATAAGGGCGGTCGTGGACGTTGAGCTTTATTTCCTCCTTGACCACCGCCAGCTGGGTGTCAAGGGAATTCTGGGTGAGTCGCAGCGTCCGCATACGGTCCGCCTCAAGAAAGAGCAGTCTTTCGAGGGCCGACGCGGGAGCGATCTGGTAGTACTCGGTGTAGTCCTGGCGCGTGGATCCGTTGGCCGTCCCGCCCGATCCCTGCACGATCGCGAAGTGCTCGGAACGTCCGACGTTCTCGCTTCCCTGGAACATCAGGTGCTCGAAGAGGTGGGCGAACCCGCTGCGCCCTTCCGGCTCGGACCGGAACCCCACGTCGTAGTGCACGCAGACGGCCGCCAGCGGGGCCGTGCCCCGTCGGCACAGCACGACGCGCAGGCCGTTGGGCAGGGTGAAGCGGGAGGGGGATTCGAGATCCTCCGGCATGACGTGGGAACTCCCTCTTCGGGCCGAGGCCCGGGCGGCGTCCGAAGGACGGGCCCGGGCCACTGGCGGATCGGCGCTGAAGGTCAGCAGCCCCAGCCGACGGTGATCGTGATGCAGATCTCCGACGAGGTCACCGTGGTGGTGATGGCCGGCGCGTCGGTGGCCTCGGAAGCGGCGAGCTCCTCCGGCGTGGTGTAGGCGGCGTAACCGGCGATGAGGTCCATGGAGTCCATGTGGATTCCCCCTTGATAAAGAATTCGATGAGCGGTTTCCCGGTCGGGCCCGCCCTTCTGACGTTTCTCAGTAGATCATCTTCCGGAGCTCCGGTGATCAATCTGTGGGCCGCGTCACGGGGTTCTGGCGCTACTTAGGAAGGTTGCCCGGCATTCCCTGCGGGAATGGCGCGACTTAGGGAAGTCGAAAGTGCAACTTAGGGAAGTCGGGGTGAATCCGCATTCCTGTACAGCGCCTCGTGGTCGATATTCGCGGCGGTCAGCTGCTCCCGCAGGCAGTCGCCCAGCGTGCGGCCGTCCCCGGCGGCGTGCGCCAGCAGCGCGTCCGCGACGGCGGCGGCGCGGTGCTGCCCGAAACTCATCCCCCGCATGCCCGGCCGGGCGTCCTCGGGCTCCCAGGCGACGGCTATCCCGGGAGCCAGCTCCCTGGCGAAGGAAGAGGTGGGAGCCGTCAGGTGGGGCGCGTCGGGACGCGGTACCGCCTCCGCGACGACCGAGGCGCCGTGCCAGGCGTCCTCGCCCAGGTAGACCACCAGGCCGTCCCGGCGCGGGAACAGCCGGCGGGACGAGGTCACCTTGGCCCGGTAGGGCACCCCGTCGCGCTCCAGCGCGCGCAGCACCTCTCCCCAGGTCCGTACGGCCTCCTCCGGGCTGCGCACGTGGACGTACACCCGCAGCAGCGGCCGCCGGGACGAGTGCCCCCGGGAGCCGTCGACGAGGAAGAAGCCCGGGGAGAGGCCGGGGCGCCGGGCGGGCATCCGCACCCGCGGCCCCGCCACCTCCGGCTCGGGCACGCGTACGCGCACCCCGTCGACCAGCACCAGGCCGTCGCCGCCGAGGCGGGCGGCGGCCATCGTCGTGTCGTGCGGGGTGGCCGCGCCCAGCAGCTCCTCGAACAGCGGGTCCCGGTAGGTCCGGGGCCGCTCCTCGGCGAAGGCGTGGCCCACGTGGAAGGTCTCGTAGAGCGCGGTGATCAGCTTCTGGCGGAGCCGGGCGGCCGTGTCCGCCGTGATGTCGCGGTCGCCGACGCGGGCGCTGCGGGTCCCGGGGTGCACGCGCACGTCCGACAGGAGTTCCGCGAGGTGGGGGAAGGCGTCCATCTCAAGCCTCCAGGCCGAGGACGGTGGTGAACTTCTCGGGGTGCAGCACGGCGGAGCGTCCGATGCCGGCGGCCGCCCGGTCGAGGGCGGTGAGCCGCGGCCGCTGCTCGGCGGAGGCGAACATCCGGTCGATGAGGTGCCAGCCGGCGAAGGCGGTGGCCCGGACGGGCAGGCGGGGGTCGGCGGCCGCGGCGGGGGCGGCCGCGGTGGCCGCCCGGTAGCCCTCCCAGAAGGCGACGTTGCGCGTCCGCAGCCGGTTCAGCTCGGCCACGCCGCGCTCGACCACGTCCTCGTGGGAGAGCTGCGGATTCGGGCCGCTCAGCTCCGCGTCCTTCGACGGGATGTCGAGCACGGCGCGGTGCAGCCACTCGCCGACGAACGCGCCGACGTCCCGGGCCGGATCGGCCCTGCGGAACTCCTCCCAGTCGCACAGGCGCAGCCGCCCGCCGTGCAGCAGGAACTGGTCGAGGCGCAGGTCGCCGTGGACGAAGGCGGCCGGCGCGGCCGCCTCCTCGGCGCGCAGCCGGCGCAGCGCGCCGGCGAGTTCGGTGTCGCGTTGCAGCATTCCCCAGGCCTCCAGCGAGGCCCCGCTCGCCTGGGTGTGGTACGCCAGGGGGAGCGCTTCGAAGAACTCCAGCGGGGGGAGCAGGATCGGGTCCGGCTCCTCCGTCCCCGTCCCCGTCCCCGTCCCCGTCCCCGTCCCCCGGGCGGGCAGCGCGTCCGGCGGCAGGGAGTGCAGGGCGCCGATCATCTCCCCGGCGGTGCGGGCGAGTCCGTCGTCGAACTCCTCGTCGGAGGCCAGGTCGGAGCCGGAGCGGGCGCCTTCGAGCCACTCGAAGACGACCAGCAGCTCGTCGGCGTCCCAGCCCAGGCACTCCGGCGAGGCCGGCGTCCCGGGGCGGGCGGCGGCCGCCTCCTCGTAGGCGAGTTGCCGGCGGAAGCGGCGGGCCGCGTCGGGCTGCCGGGCGTCCAGCTGCTTGACGAAGACGGCGCGGCCGGTGGTGGTCCGGCCGGCGGCGTTCCGGTTGCGGCCGGTGGGTCCGTCGGCCTGCTGCGGCGGCAGCAGGCCGAGCCCGAGCCGCTCCAGGAGGCCCTGCACGGCGGGTGTTGTGGCGAGATCGTCGGTCATTTCAGCCTTGTGATGAGGTAGGCGCGCAGTCTTCTGCCCGCGTTTCGTGGGGGCCGGCCGGGCGGTGCTCCGTGCAGCCGGTGGGCGGTGCGCCGCGCCCACCACATGCCGGCCGCGCCCGCCAGGAGCAGCCAGCCGATGTGGCCGGCGCCGGCCTCGTGGGCGCGGTCGGCGGTGACCAGCACCGGGGCGGACAGCACGAGCGCGGCCAGCGGGCCGCGCGCGTACCAGAGCCCCGTCTGGAGCGCGGCGGTGTTGCCCATGGGGGTCTCCGCACCGACCAGCAGGTGGGTGGGGACCGGCCCGCGGTACGAACTGACCAGCGCGGCGGCCACCATGACCGGCACCGCCGCCACCAGCACCGCGAGGGCCGGTGTCCCCCGGCCGGTGAGCCGGGCCGCGGCGGCGCCCGCGCCGAGCCAGCCCAGCAGCAGGGCGCACGGCAGCCAGGCGTGCCGCAGCGCGAGGGCCCTGAACTCGTAGGGGAGGTTGGCGGAGCGGCGGGCGTCGTCGCTGTCGACGCGGGCGGGCTCTGTCAGCTGCGCCGCCGCCAGGTACTCGGCGACGAGGGCGGCCGCGCACAGGGCGGCCTGCCCGTCGGGCCGGGCGTGGTGGGCGGCGGCGCCGAGGCCCAGTGCCGCGGTGCTCCACAGGGCCGCCCACAGCAGGCGTCCCGGGGCCCGCAGCAGTCCGGTGGCGTCGCGCCAGGGCACGATCAGCCAGCGGCTGCGGGGTACGGGCAGCCGCAGCAGCGGTCTGGCGCGCTGCCCCCGGGTGCCGCGCGCCGCGGAGCGGGCCTGGCGCAGGTCGAGGGAGTACACGGACGCGGAGACCCGGGAGGCGACGGTGGCGCGGGCGCGGAGGGCCTCCTCGGGGACGTCGGGGGCCGCGCGCCGGGCGAACAACAGCGCGGCGACGGTGAACGCCGCGGACAGGGCCGCCCCGGCGGGCCGGCCGGGTACGGGGTGCCCGGCCGCGCCGACGAGCGGCTGGGCGGCCCACCCCCAGGGGCCGGACCACAGTACGAGCGTGCCGGCGGGGCCGCCGGGGCCGCGCAGGACCGCGTACGCGCAGAGCAGCACCGCGCCCGCCGCCAGGGTCCAGGTGATCCCCTGGAAGCGGACGGCGTTGCGGGCGACCGCGCGGTCGTGGCGTTCGACGAGCAGCCCGGCGGCCACCGCGGTCAGCGCCGTCGCCGTGCCGGCCCACGCGCCCGCCGCGGTCAGCGGCAGCCAGCCGGCGGAGCCCGAGATCGAGAGCAGGTAGCCCAGCACCCCGCCCCCGGCCAGGCCCATCGCGGCCGCGCGGAGCGCGGCGGCGTGGAACCGGGGCAGCAGGACCGGCCCGCGCAGGACGGGCAGGGGCAGCAGCCACGAGACGGTCGGCAGGTCCACGAGCACCGGGCCCCGCCAGACGGCGCCGCGGGCGGCGTGGACCACCACCAGCGTCAGCAGGGCCGGCACGGCGAGGGGCAGGCCGGCCAGCAGGTGGTCCGAGGTGCTGCCCTGCCACTCCCCGCGCCGTCCGGCCCCGGCGGCGGCGATGAGGAGGGGCACCACCCAGAAGGCCGTCCCCAGGGCGACGCAGTACAGCACGAAGGCGTTGCTCCTGCGCTTGCCCAGGCGCGCCGGGGCGCGGACCTCGTGCAGGAACGCCAGCGCCTCGTCCGTGCGCCGGCGCAGGTCGCCGCCGCCGTCGGTGCCGTCGGTGCTGGCGGTGCGGGAGGTGCGGCCGACGGCGCGGTCGGTGGTGCGGTCGGACTTCACCGGTCCCCCCTGACCGGAGCCACGGTGGCCCGTCCGTCCTCCAGGGTGAGCACGTGGTCGGCCACGGCCGCGGCCAGCTCGTCGTCGTGGGTGGCGAGCAGGATCGCCACCCCCCGCTTCTTGTGGGCCGTGAGCCGCTGCGCCAGTTCCACGCGGGCCCGGGCGTCCAGCCGCTGCTCGGGCTCGTCCAGCACCAGCAGGTCGTGCGGCCGTACGAAGGCCGAGGCCAGCAGCAGGGACTGGGTCTGCCCCGAGGAGAGCGCCGAGGGCCGGGAGCCGGCGTGGCCGGCCAGCCGGTGGTCCGCCAGCACCCGGTCGACCGTCTCGCCCGCGCGGCGGCCGAGACCGTGTCCGACGGCGACCAGCATCAGGTGCTCGCGCACCGTCAGGTCCGGATAGGCCGAGCCGGCCTCCATCACGGTGGCCACCCGGGCGCGGGTGCGGGGCGAGTCCTCGTGCAGGGGCTCGCCGTCGAAGCGGACTTCGCCCGACGTGGGCTGCTCGCGGCCGCACGCCAGCCGCAGGAGGGTCGACTTCCCCGATCCGTTGTCCCCCACCAGTACGGTGCACTGCGCCGACGCCAGCTCCATGGTGACCGCGCGCAGTACGCTGCGGTCCCCGTAACTGCGGCTGACGTCGGTCAGCCGGAGCAGGCTCCTGAGCGGAGCGGCCTTGCGCGTCGCCTTCCGGGTCGCCTTCATGTCCGGTGCCTACTTCGGGTCTTCGACGGCCTCGTACACGGAGACGTGGCGGTGGCTGTTCGCGTCGAAGGCCTCTCCCCGCCAGCCGCCGCGGCGTTCCACCAGGCGCAGGCCGGCGAGGCGCGCCATGAGGTCGATCTCGGTGGGCCAGGCGTAGCGGATGACTTCCTGGGTCGGGCGCGGCACACCGCCGTCGACGACGGTGTGGATGACGAGGATCAGCTGGCGGTCGCGCATGACGTGCGTGCTGTCGACCATCACGGAGGTGGGGGAGAGGTAGCGGGTGCTGGTCTTCTCGCCCTCCTGCTGGTGGAAGGCGCGCGGTTCGAACGCCTCGATGACCACGCGGCCGCCGGGCGCCAGCTGCTCGCGCATCCGCTGCATGCACTGGACCTGGGCCTCGGCCGTCGTCGGGGCGAAGAAGGTGTTGAGGGCGATGAACACCACGTCGAACTGCTCGCCGGTGCCGCCGGTGGTGAAGTCCGCGGCCGTGGTGGTGACCTTCCCCTCGGGGTCCCGTGCCGCGAGCTTCTCCAGCATCTGCTCGGAACCGTCGATGCCGTGCACGCTCAGCCCGCGCTGCGCGAGCGGGATCGCGATCCGGCCGTTGCCCACGCCGAGTTCGAGGACGCGGCCGCCCTCCGGGGCCAGGTCGGCGATGAACGCGACGGCGTCCGATATGTCCGGCGAGGCGGGCGGGTACATCAGGTCGTAGACATCGGCCAGGGCGTCGTAAGTGGTGGCGGAATCCATGGGTTTCTCTTTCGGAAGGGATGTGCGGTGGTCGGTCTACGCCGCAGCGGGCAGGGCGGCGAGGTGGTTCGGGAGGTCCGCCGGGGCCTGCCTGCTGTACGCGTAGGCGGCCGAGACGAGGGTCATGTGGTGGTGCCAGCCCGGGAACGAGCGGCCTTCGAAGTCGCCGAGCCCGAGATCGCTCTCCATGTACCGCACGGCCTCCCGCGCGAGGCGCAGGGTCCGGGTCAGCGCGAGCAGTTCCTCGGACCGGGCGTGCGGCATGTTGGTGATCCAGGTGCGCTCCGCGGGCCGGCCCGCGCGGCCGCGGGTCGTGAAGGCGCGGTACGCGGGCTGGCCCTGGTCCGCGCGCACCGGCCCCGGCAGCGCCGTCGCGGTGCGTGCGAGGGGCAGGTGCGCGGGGACGGCCACCACGAAGTCGTGGCCGCGGCGGGCGAGGCCGCGGACGAACGCCTCCGCGCCGGGGCGCGAGGACGCGTCGGCCACGACCGGTACGGCGGGCAGCCGGGTGTGCGCGGCCAGCTCGTCCACGAGGCCGAGGGCCTGCTCCTCAGCGGGGCGGTGGCCGATGTCGTCGGGGATGCGGACCCGGCGCCTGCGGGCGGGGTCCGCGGTCCAGCACTCGGGCAGGTACAGCGTCCAGTCGACCGGCAGCGCCCCGTGGTCGCCGGCCAGGAACAGCCCGGTGCCGACCTGGCCGTTGACGGAGCGTCCGTCGACCGGGCTGAAGCGGCGGTGCACCCCGCACGAGTGGTCGCCGCGCTTGCGCAGGACCACGTCGTCGAGCACCCAGGCGCGGGGAGCGGTGTGCTCCTCCGCCCACCGCGTGAGCTCCCGGCGGACCGGTTCCCAGTCCCACGGGCTGGCGTTGACGAACTGGTGCAGGGACTGGAAGGCCGTCTCCCGGTCCGATACGGCGGCGGCGAGCCGCCGCACCGTCTTCTTGCCGGACGTGCCGAGCAGCCCGCGCAGGTACACCTCGGCCCATCGGCGCTGGTCGGTCCGGCGGAGGCTGCCGAAGGTGGCCTCGGCGAACACTGTGATCATGCAAAAACAATAGCGAACGTTCTGTTTTTTTCCAGGGCCGATCCGCGCCGGCGGACTACTTCGGCAAGTCGGCCGCGGCGAGGCCCGCTGAGGGCGCGTCAGGCGTCTCGCGGTTCGAGACGTGCCCGGAAACCGGCGCGTTTTTGGCAACTAGGCCTTGCCGGAGGGCCCGGTGTTTCGCAGGCTGGCCACCGCGGGCGGCGCGGGGGTGACCGCCGGCGCACGACATCCACGTACGCAGGCACGCAAAACACCCACGCACGGCACCCACGCGCGGCATCCCCGCGCGACTCATCCGGGTGCGGCGGCATCGGAGAGACATGGTCAAGCAGGAGAGGGCGGTCCGGACGCGCAACACCGCGGTGCGGGCGGCCGCCTCGGAGTTCTACCGCGCCGGATACGGCGGCACGTCGCTCAAGGCCATCAGCCAGGCGGCGGGCATCTCCATGGGCGCCGTCACCTTCCACTTCGACAGCAAGGCCGAACTCGCCGAAGCCGTCGCCGAGGAAGGGTGCTCGGCGGTCCGCTCGGCGCTCGACGACGCGGCCGGACGCCGCCGCGGGAAGGCCCTGGACGACCTCGGGAGCCTGCTGCTGGAGCTGGCCCGCCTGCTCCGGGACGACGTCACCGTGCGCGCGAGCGCCCACCTGGCCCGGGAGCTGCCCGACATCGAGGACTGGACCGCACTGTGGCACCCCGTCGTGGCGGGGCTGGCCCAGGAGGCCCACGAGCGGGGCGAACTGCACGCCCCCGCCGACCCGGCGAGCGTCACGGCACTGGTCGCGCACCTGCTCTGGGGCGCCGAGGCCACGCTGCGCGGCGCGTACCCGGACGGCCAGGGCGCCGCGCTGGACCAGCTGGAGGGCGTCTGGCTCCTCGTCCTGGAGGGCATAGGCCCGGACACCGCCTAGTCCGCCCCCCGGGCCTTACGTGCGCGCGGGGCCGGGGTTTCCGGCCCCGGCCGGCGCCTCCGGGCGCGCCGGTGTCCGGGGCGCGGCCCCGTGCACGGCTTCGCGGTACCAGGGCGCGGCCGCCGCCAGGCGGGCCAGCGGGCCCGGGCCCGGGGGGCAGCCGGCCAGGCTCCAGACCTCGTCGCTGCGGTACCAGTGGTCCTGCGCCAGCAGGGAGAACTGCCGCTCGCTCACGCCCCCCGGTACGGCCCGCAGCAGGCGCAGGCACTCCTCCCACGCCAGGTCGGTGCGCACCCGCGGCAGCACCCCAAGCTCCGCGAGCTCCGCCAGCAGGCCGCCGGTGGGTACGGGTTCGGGGTGAGCGGCGTGGAACACCCGCCCGGCCGCCGCACCGCCGCGGGGATGGACCGCGAGGGCGGCGACGAGCCGGGCCAGGTCGCCGACGTCCACCGCGGAGTGCAGGCCCCGGCCGCCGTCCCACCGCCCGGGCACCCGGTCCACGAGCTCGGCCAGCGCCGGGACCACCCACCGGTCCCCGGCGCCCAGCACCAGGCCCGCCCGCAGGACGACGGCTCCCGCCGCCAGGGCGTACGCCTCACCGGCCAGCCGGGTCCGGCTGGTGGCCGACACGGGAGCCGGCTCCAGCTCGCCGACGGCGGCGCCCCGGTGCGGGCCGGGCCCGTACACCGCGGCCGTGGACAGGTGGACCACCCGGCCGGTCCCGGCCCGGACGGCCTCGGCCATCAGGGCGGCCGTGCCGCGGACGTTGACCGCCTCGCACAGGGCCTCGTCCGGGTCCACCACGCCGGCCAGGTGCACCAGTACGTCCGCGCCCTCGCACACCCCGGCCACGGACTCCGGCCGTGCGAGGTCGGCCCGGACCCACTCGGCCCCGCCGGCCGCGCCCGCCCGCGGCGCCCGCCGCCCGACGGCCCGCACGGACACGTCCGGCCGGCGGCCGAGCTCGCGGAGCGCGGCCGCCCCGATGAAGCCCGTCGCGCCGGTGAGCACCACCCGCAGCGGGCTCACCGGGGCGTGGCGCGCAGCTGCGCCAGCGTCTCCGGCGTGGCGACGCACGGCAGGAAGTACTTCCACAGCGCGGCGACCCGCTCCAGCAGGTCCACGCGCCCCGTCGCGATCTGCGAGAACAGCTGCGTACCGCTGTACGCGCCGACCAGGACCTGCGCGAACTCCCGCTCGTCCACGCCCGGCAGCAGCTCGCCCCGCTCCCGCGCCACGACGAGCAGGGCGTGGAACTGCTCCACCCACTGCTGGTACGCCGTGTCGTCCCGGAGCCCGAACTCGCCCTGCTCGACGGCGAGCCGCACACCGGCCCGGAACAGGACGTTCTGCTGGAGCTCCCGGCCCACGTGGAAGGTGATGTCGATCAGCCGCTGGAGCCCGTCCTCGCCCGGCGGGAGCTCTACGTAGTCCCCCTGCGCGAGCATGACGGCCCGGGCGAGCTCCACCTTCGACGCGAAGTGGAAGTACATGCCGCCCTGGGTGACCCCGGCCCGCCCCATGATCATGCTGATGCTCGCGCCGTGGAAGCCGAGTTCGTCGAACGTCTCGGCTGCGGCGCGCAGGATCGCCTCCCGCGTCCTCAACGCACGGTCCTGCTTCAACCCCGCCATGGATCACACCACCAGCCACTCGACAAACAAAACGAACATTCTCTATTTTACGGAGTGGCCGCCGTTGACCGTCAGCGCGGGGGCTGCACACGCACGAAAGTGCACGCAAGGGGGAACATGCTCGTCACCGCCCATGGGCCGATATCCGCCGGAGCGCCGGCGCTGACCACCACGGTGCCCAGGGAATACGTCCACCGCGCCGCCCATTCCGAGGTCTTCCTCACGGGCTGGCAGCGCACCGGCGCCCACGACTTCACCATCACCGCCCAGTGGCCGCGCAGCCACAGCTTCTACACCGCCACGGCGGGGCTGCACGATCCGCTGATGCTCTGCGAGACCGTGCGCCAGACCTTTCCGCTGCTGCTGCACACCGCGTACGGGACCCCGCTAGGCCACCAGCTGAGCTGGTCGCGGTTCGGCTACGCCCTCAACCCGCACGCGCTCCACGTCGGCTGGACGCCCGCCGAGCTGGAACTGCGGGTCACCTGCTCCGAGTTCGTCCTCCGCAGGGGCATTCCCGCCGCGGTCTCCCTCGACATCGCCGTTTTCCGCGAAGGCACCCAGATCGCCGTCGCCGACACCCGCTTCGGCTGCATCGCGCCCGCGGTCTACCGGCGCCTGCGTGCGGAACGCTCCGACGTCCGGCGGGTGTTCGCCGCCGTTCCCGCTCCGGTCGCGCCCCTCGCCCCGGCGCTGGTGGGCCGCGACAACGTACGCGACGTCGTGCTCGGCCGCGCGGAGGGCCCGGGCCGCTGGCCCCTGCGGGTGGACACCGCCCACCCCGTCCTCTTCGACCACCCCGTCGACCACGTCCCCGGCATGGTCCTGCTGGAAGCCGCCCGCCAGGCCGCCCACGCCGTACGCCCCTCGGCGGAACCGGTGCTGCCGACGTCGATGGACGTCACCTTCCACCGCTACGTCGAGTTCGACTCGCCCTGCCTGATCGAGGCCAGGCCCGACGCGTCCCCCGGATCGGCCCCCGGGACCCTCCGGGTCGACGCCGTCCAGGACGGGGAGGCCGCCTTCACGGCCGAGGTCACCACCGCCCCCGTCCCCTGACCGGGCCGCCCGGTCCGCCCGCTCCCGCACCGCCCCGCCCCCGGTCGCCCGCGCGCCGGGGGCGGGGCTAGCGTGGAGGGACGTACGGCGGCGGGAGGCCGGCCATGACGAGACGGTGGCGCAGTGCGGCGGTCGGGGCGGCCGCGATCGGCCTGCTGGTGGTTCCCGTCGGCGTCGGGGCCGGCTACGCCTGGGAGGCCCCGGTGCCCGTGGCCGGGGCCGTCGGCGCTCCCGTGTCCGACGGGTTCCCGCAGCTCACGCCCGCCGTGGCGGCCCGGCTCGACGAGGCCGTCCGCAAGGTGCTCAAGGAGGCCGGGGTCCCGGGCGTGGTCGTCGCCCTCTCCGCTCCCGGCAAGGGCGAGTACGTACGGGCCTTCGGGACCGCAGACAAGGCGACCGGGGCGCCGATGCGCACCGACGTGAACCAGCGGATCGGCAGCGTGACGAAGACCTTCACCGTCACCGCCCTGCTCCAGCTGGTCGACGCGGGCAAGGCAGGGCTGGACGACCCCGTCGGGAAGTACGTCGAGGGCGTGCCGAACGGCGACCGGATCACCCTGCGCGAACTGGCCGGGATGCGCAGCGGGCTCTACAACTACTCCGAGGACGAAGGCTTCTTCAAGGCCCTCACGGCCGATCCCCGGCGCCCCTTCACCCCGCAGGAGCTGCTGTCGTACTCCTTCCGGCACCCGGTGCTGTTCGAGCCCGGCGCGAAGTTCGACTACTGCAACACCAACACGATCCTGCTGGGCCTGGTGGTGGAGAAGCTGAGCGGGACACCCCTGAACCGGTACGTCGAGGAGCGGGTGGCCCGGCCCGCCGGGCTGCACCACACCCTCTTCCCGACGGGCGCGCAGTTCCCGGAGCCGCACGCGCAGGGCTACACCGACCAGACCGCCTCCGGGAAGACCGAGGACGCCGCCGACTGGAACCCCTCCTGGGGCTGGGCGGCCGGAGCGATGGTCTCGGACCTCCCCGACCTGCGGAGCTGGGCGAAGACCCTGGCCACCGGCACCCTGCTGACCCCCGCGACCCAGGCGCAGCGGCTGAAGGTGGTCGAGGCGCTGCCGGGCGCCGGCTACGGCCTGGGCGTCTTCGACGTACAGGGGTGGATCGGGCACAACGGATCACTGCCGGGCTACCAGGACCTGGTGGTCTACCTCCCCGGGCCGCAGGCGACGCTCGTGGTCATGCTGAACACGGACATCGCCCACGAGGGCAACGAGCCGAGCACGCTGTTCGGCGAGGCGATCACGAGGATCGTCACCCCGCAGCACGTCTTCTCCCTGCCCGCCCAGCCCGTCACCGGGCACTGACGCGCGCCTTCACGCGCCCAGGTCCTCCGGCGCCCGCGCACAATGGACCGCATCGCGCGAGTGGATCAAGGAGAGACGCATGTTCGGCAAGGCGGAAAACCAGGGCGGCGACGGCGCGGGCGGCACGGTCACGGACGAGGGCTCCGGCGTCGTGCTCCGCGTGGCGGGGGAGGCGGACCTGGACACGGCCGCGGAACTCTTCCGCGGCTACCTCGACTTCTACGAGGTGACCGTCCAGGACGCGGGCGCCCCGCGGGAGTTCCTCGCGGAGCGCATCGCCAGGGGGGAGTCGCTGGTCCTGCTCGCCGACGCGCCCGGGATCCCCGGCACGGTCGGGTTCGCGCAGGTCTACCAGGCCTTCTCCTCCCTCACCCTGCGCACGGCGTGGATCCTCAACGACCTGTACGTGGCCCCGGCCGGCCGCCGCACCGGCGCGGGCCGGGCGCTGCTGCGCGAGGTGCTGCGCCGGGCGCGGGAGGCCGGGGTGGCGGGGGTGCAGCTGGAGACCGCGTACGACAACCACGTCGCGCAGGGGCTGTACGAGTCCGAGGGCTTCGTGCGCGAGGAGTTCCACGTCTACTTCCACGATCTCGGCTGAAACATTTCCCGGGGGCCGTCGCGTCGATGGGGTGAGACGGACGCGAGGGGGAGTGCATGCGGCAGGGTCGCAGAGACGGGTTCCGCGAGTTCGCGGCGGGCCGGTCGGGTCATCTGTACCGGTCGGCCTGTCTGCTGGCCAGCGGGGACACGCACCTCGCCGAGGACCTCGTACAGGAGACCCTCGGGCGGATGTACCTGCTGTGGGGCCGGATCTCGCGCATCGAGAATCCGGCCGCGTACGCGCAGACGGTGCTGGTCCGGGTCTTCCTGACGCACCAGCGCCGCCGCTCGGCGGGGGAGCGCCCGTTCGGGGAGTTCCCCGGGGCCGACGGCGCGCAGCCGGCGGCGGGCGGCACTGATCCGGCGTTGCGGCTGACGCTGCTGGAGGCGCTGGGGCGGCTGGCGCCCAAGGACCGGGCGGTGCTGGTGCTGCGGTACTGGGAGGACCGCAGCGTCGAGGAGACCGCCGAGGCGATGAAGGTCACCTCGGCGGCCGTACGGACCCGGACCTCCCGGGCGCTGTCGCGGCTGCGGGGGCAGCTGGGTGGCAGCCTCGCCGAGTTCGCGGGCCACTGAGGCCCGGGTGCCGCCCTCCCCGGCGCCGTCCTCCCCTCCGCCCTGTCCCCTCCCCGCCAACCAAGTGGAAGGTCTGGTTCCGCATGCCCCCCATGCCCCTTGAAGACGAGCTCGGCGAAGCCCTCCGGAGCGCGGGTGCCGCCTTCACGCCGGACCCCGAGGCCCTGGTGGCGGCGGGCGAACGGCGCGGACGCCGGCTCGTGGCCCGCCGCCGGGCCGCCGTGGCCGGGGGCTCCGTACTGGCCCTGGCCCTGGTCGGCACGGCCGGAGCCTGGACCGGCGGCCTGATCGGGGACGACGGCCGGGGCGAGGCCGCCGCGGCACCCGCCCTGCCCAGCCGCGGGCCGGCCCGGCCGCCGGGGGACGGCCCGCAGGAACGCGGGGGCACCGGAGCGGTCACCGCCGCGCAGATGTCGCAGATCCTGAAGTCCCTGCTCCCCGCAGGCCAGCTCACCCAGTCCGAGAGCCGCGGCTCCGACAGCCAGGGCCCCATGGCGACGGGAGTCTTCGACGAGGGGAAGGGACAGGCGCGCATCGGCATCATGCTCACCCGGATCGACCCGGCGGGCGGGATGTTCAAGGAGATGACCACCTGCCCCGACCGCAGGAACGTGGCCTTCGACTCCTGCAAGGAGGAGAAGCTCCCCGACGGCTCCCGGCTGCTGCTGATCCAGACCCACGACTACGACGACGACCGCAAGTCGGTGAAGGACTGGCGGGCCACCCTCGCCACCCCGCAGGGCTTCCTCGTCGACGCCTCGGAGCACAACGCGCCCCAGAGCAAGAAGGTCAGCCCCACCCGCGCCGAACCCCCGCTGCCCATGGACCGGATGAAGGCCCTGGTGCTGTCGGACAAGTGGCGCCCGGCCCTGGAGGACCTGCCCCCCGCACCGCCGGAGAAGGGCCCCCTCAGCCCCGAGGAGGACGCCGAGAGCTTCCTGCAGGCCCTGCTGCGCGGCTACGAGATCCCGGTCGCCGACAAGGGCGGCGACGGCGCCTACGGCTACGTCGTCCTCGACGACGGCAAGGGCCGCTCCCTGGTCGAACTCCGCGTCCAGCGGCGCACGGCCGGCGACGACTTCCCCGCGGACGCCACCGCGCAGCCCGGCGGTGTCCACGCGAAGGTCACCCAGGGCCCCGCCGGTGAGAACGCCCCGGGCGTGGTCCGCTGGACGGTGGACACCGAGCGGCCCAACGGGGAGCGGATCACGGTCTCCGCGTACAACGCCCCCAAGCAGACGGGTCCGGCGAGCCGTACGGCGCCCGCGCTGACCCTGGAGCAGCTGAAGGAGGTCGCGCTGAACCGGCACTGGAAGGACGTCTTCGGCCGCTGAAGCGGCCGCTGAGGGCGGGCCCGGATCACTTGGCGTCGGCGTAGCACTCGACCACCGCCGTGGTGAACGGGAAGCGGACCGGGGTGTCGCCGAAGGCGATCCGGCCCGCCCGGTCCCCGGCGGCGCGGATCGCCAGGGCGACGGCCTCCGCCTCCTCGGCGGGACAGTGCACGATCACCTCGTCGTGCTGGAAGAACACCAGCTCCGCGCGCATCCCGGCGGTGGCCTGCCGCAGCGCCGCCAGCATCAGCAGGGCCCAGTCGGCGGCGCTGCCCTGCACGACGAAGTTGCGGGTGAACCGGCCGCGGGCGCGGGTGTTCGTCGAGGCGTAGCCCGGGGTCCAGCCCGTGTCCTCGGAGTCGGCGCGCTCCGGCCCCTGCTCCTGCGGGATGCCGGCCTCGTCGGCCTCGGCGGCGCCGACGGGCGGCGGGCAGGTGCGGCCCAGCCAGGTCCGTACGAGCCGCCCCTCCTCGCCCGCGCGGGCCGCGTCGTCCACGTACGCGACGGCGCGGGGGAAGCGGCGGCGCAGCGCGGCCAGGTTCTTCAGGCCGTCCCCGGAGGTCTGGCCGTAGACCGCGCCGAGCACGGCGAGCTTGGCCTTGTCCCGGTCGCCGGAGAAACCCTGGCGGGACACGGCCGTGTAGAGGTCCTCGGGACGCCCGGCCACCTCCATGAACGCCGGGTCGCGGGAGATCGCGGCCAGGACCCGGGGCTCCATCTGGTCGGCGTCGGCCACGACGAGCCGCCACCCCGGGTCGGCGACGACCGCCCGGCGGATCACCTTGGGGATCTGCAGGGCCCCGCCGCCGTTGGTGACCCAGCGGCCGGTGAGGGTGCCGCCGGGGATGAACTCGGGGCGGAAGCGGCCGTCCTGTACCCAGTCCGCGAGCCAGGACCAGCCGTGGGCGGTGTAGATCCGGTACAGCTTCTTGTACTCGATGAGCGGCGCGACGGCGGGGTGGTCGATCTCCTGGATCGCCCAGCGGCGGGTGGACCCGAGCCGGATGCCGGCCTGCGCGAAGGCCTTGATGACGTCCGCGGGCAGGTCGGGGCGCACCCGGCGGCCGAAGGCGGCGGAGATCTCGTCGGTGAGCTCGGCGAGGCGGCGGGGCTCGCCGCCGCCGGCGTAGCGCTCGCCGAGCAGCTCGGTCAGCAGGGCCCGGTGCACGTCGGCCCGCCAGGGCAGGCCCGCCCGGTGCATCTCGGCGGCGACGAGGAACGCGGCCGACTCGGAGGCGGTGAGCAGGCGCAGCCGGTCGGGGTGCGCGGTGGCGGCGATCCGGCGGGCCTGGTCGGCGTGCACGGCGAGCAGGGCGTCGAGGGGGAGCGGCGCGGCGGCCCCGGGGTCCACGTCGAAGAGGGAGTCCTGCGCGGCGGCCCGCACGGGCTCGGCCGCGCGCTGCGGG
This sequence comes from Streptomyces sp. NPDC044002, assembly GCF_056434525.1. Lineage (NCBI taxonomy): Bacteria > Bacillati > Actinomycetota > Actinomycetes > Kitasatosporales > Streptomycetaceae > Streptomyces > Streptomyces sp. NPDC044002. The sequence continues at coordinate 534 of NZ_JBWKEZ010000082.1, read as the reverse complement.
GGATCCGGCGGGACGGGCGCGTCGTTGAGCCGCGCCCAGGCCGCCGCCGCCGAACGGGGCTCCCCGTACCGGCCCTCGTGGGCGAGGAGCAGCAGCTCGGCGTCCTCGATGTCGTAGCACCGCTCGACGCGGGTGCCGGCGGCGAGGATGCGGGGGTACACGGCGGCGGTGGACCGCCAGATCCACCGGGTGCCGGGGGGAGCGGAGCGGATCGCTTCCGCGGGGGTGGCGGTGGTGGTGCGGTCGGCGCCGGGGCGCAGGGGCGTGGCGTGCCATTGGCCGTCGGGGGTCTCGGCGAGGGCCCAGGGGGTGGTGGGGTGGTCGCTCACGGGTGGAGTGTCCCACCGGGGTCTGACATTGCCCTGGCCGGGCGTTCACGCGGCCCGGGCGGTGCCGGGCCGGCGGCGCCGCTGAGCGGGGCCGGTCCCCTACCCGCCCTTCGCCCGTTCCCCGGGCTGCGCCCGGACCCCTTCCTGGGGGCTCCGCCCCCAGACCCCCGCGCCTCAAACGCCGGCGGGGCTGTCCATAGCCCCG
>NZ_JBWKEZ010000081.1:31374-31914 GCF_056434525.1 Streptomyces sp. NPDC044002 | reverse complement strand
CGGAAAGCCGAAAGACTGCCGGGAAACCCCCAAAGAAACGGCACGGTCCAAGGGCAGGGGACGGGTCTCTCAGCGATGAGGCGAGGGGCCGGGCGCCGGCCCGCCGGGCATCCGGGCCCCCAAAGTCGCAATCCCGGGCCAGGGGCGCGACTACCCGCACGCGAGACCCATCAGAGCCTCCAGGGAAGCCCCCAGGCGCGACAGATCGCTACGCGCTTCTCATTTCTCAGCGTCCGGCGGCCGTCCGGGGCTGATACCCGCACCAGAGGACGAACAGATCGGCCCAGGGAGCGCGTGGGCGCGGTAGATCGCTACGCGCTCCTCCCGGCTTGGCGTCGGACGGCCGTCTGGGGCTGAGATGGGGCGCGGAACGGGCGGACGAAGGGCTTCGAGGGGCGAATCGGTCCTCCCGCAGGGTCTGTGGCGGCTTGGGGGGGGGGGGGGGGGGGCTTTCCCCCCCCCCCCCCCCCCCCCACCACCCCCACCCCCCCCCCCCCCCCCCCCCCCCCCCCACCCCCCCCCCCCCCCCCCCCCCCCCCC
>NZ_JBWKEZ010000081.1:0-31365 GCF_056434525.1 Streptomyces sp. NPDC044002 | reverse complement strand
GGGGGGGAGGAGGGGTGGGGGGGGGGAGTTGTGCCCTCCGGGGGGGTTTGTGGTGTTTTGTGGGGGTTGGGGTTTTTCTCCCCCCCCCCCCCCCCCCGACAGGGGACCATCCGATCCCATCTCAGCTCGCCATATGCGAGCAAAAGGGGTGCATTGGGCTTCCGTGGAGCTCATGACCGACCCAAGACGGCAGTCGGCCGCCGAGACCGGAGGAGCGCGTGGCGATCTGTTGCGCCCATGCGCTCCCTGGGCTGCCCTGTTCGTCCTCTCGTGCGGGTAGCCGGGCCACGGCTCGGAATCTCGACTGCTGAGGGCCCGGATGCCCGGCGGGCCGGCCCCCGGCCCCTCGACTGGTCCCTGAGGCGCCCGTCCCTCCTCCTCTGGACCGTGCCGTTTCTTTGGGGGTTTCCCGGCAGTCTTTCGGCTTTCCGGTGCGGGTCGGTCGGTCAAGGGTGGCCGAAGGCCATCGCGTAGCGACGCGACGAAGGAGCGCCCTTGAGGGACCGGCCCGAACCGGAAGGACGATGGGACTGACGGGAAGCCCCCAACCCTCCCTGAGGCCGTCCAGGGGGATACCCCGCCCCGCGCCACCCCCCGACGCCCCCGACCCCCGGTCGGTTGCAGGTCTAAGTCCCCGACGGGGTGGGGCAAACGTCCCGGGGGCGGTGACAAGCCGCACAGGGCAAATCGGACCTACTAGGAATTGTCGTAGGTTTTGCTGTCCTGGTTTGTCCCTGCGTACGTGCAGTACGGGTGCCGTCAAGAGCGTGGAGATCCACCGCGCGGCTACGAGTCGGGGTAGTAAAAGGGACGTTTGGGGAAGCTCGGGGGCGCGGGTTACCAAGGTGGGGCAAGCCCGGCAGTGGCGGTTCGGTCCGCAGCGCCGGGATCTTTCTTGCCCGAAGCACGCCCTTGTCCCCGGCCCCGGAGGTCTCCACATGTCCGCGAAGCGCGTCAGCACCCGCCGTACCCGTATCGCCGTCGCCGCCACCGGTCTCGGTGCGCTGCTGGCTCTCGGGGCCGGGACGACCGCCGCCTTCGCCGACGAGGCCCCCAGCACCCTGTCCGTCTCCGCCGAGGTCGCCGCCGTCCAGGCCCAGGCCGAGGCGCAGGCCAAGGCCGCGGCCGCGAAGACCTCCCTGTGGGCCAAGCCCGTCGACAGCTACACGCTGTCCGCGACCTTCGGCAAGGGCGGCAGCATGTGGTCGCACAAGCACTCCGGCCAGGACTTCGCCGTCCCGACCGGCACCAAGGTCAAGGCCGCGGCCGCCGGTACCGTCGTGAAGGCCGGCCCGAACGGCGGCGGCGACGGTCCCGCGTACGGCAACGCCATCGTGATCAAGCACGCGGACAGCACGTACTCCCAGTACGCGCACCTCTCGCAGATCCAGGTCAAGATCGGCCAGAAGGTCTCCGCGGCCCAGCAGATCGCGCTGTCCGGCAACACCGGCAACAGCAGCGGCCCCCACCTGCACTTCGAGATCCGCACCACCCCGAACTACGGCTCCGCCGTCAACCCGGTGGCCTTCCTGCGGAACGCCGGCGTCACCATCTGATTCGCCCTCTGACCCGCCTGAGCGGGCCGGCTCCGGTCAGATCAGCCAGGAGTGGGTCGGCTTGGTCTTGCCGAGCTTGTTGTTCTTCAGGCCCGTGATCTGTTCCTGGCTCAGCGCCTGGTCGAAGATCCGGATGTGGTCCAGCGGACCCATCCACGCGGCGCTCCAGATCCCGTGGTGGCGGGCCCGGCCCAGCTGGAGGGGGCCGGGGCCGGCCCAGATTCCGGAGACCTGCGCCTGACCGGCCTGCTTGTCGTCCACCCAGAGCGCGATGGTCTTCTTCTCCGCGTCGTAGGTGCCCGTCAGGAGTGCCCACTGGCGGGTCGTGTCCACGTTGTCCGCGACGACCTGCTGGGCCGTGGCCGCCTGGCCCTTGTCCCCGGTCTGCACCCGGAACACCCAGGCCTTCTTGCCGCCCACGATCTCGAAGCCCAGCTCGAAGGAGTACGAGTCCCCGTCGCCCTGGCTGACCGCCATGCGCGGCCCGGTCTCGGACACGTTGAAGGCGCGGGTGGAGACGGTGAAGCTCTTCGTCACGTCGACGGCGGCCTCGGCGCCCTGCGCGTAGGAGTCCGGGGCGCCCTTGAAGCGGACCTCGGTCCGGGTGGCCAGTTCCCCAAGTGAGGCTCCCGGGCCCAGGGCTATGCCCATCTTGCCGTTGCGGTCGCGCAGCAGGTTCGGTTCGCCCGGCACGGTGGGGGAGTCGTCCTCGGGGTTCTTGCTGCCGTCCGGGGCCTTCGTGGGGCCGCCGGAGGCGCTCGGGGAGTCCGAGGCGGCGACGGCCGGCGGGTCCTTCGGGTCGTCGTCGGAGCCGTTCAGTACGAAGAACCCCGCGCCGCCCGCCACCAGGACGAGGGCGAGCGCCCCGATCCCGACGGTCAGCCGCTTGCGCTTGCGCTGCTGGGCCTCGGTGGCGTCGGCCATCGCCTGCCAGTCCGGTGTGGACGGGGAGGGGAGGGGCGCGGTGGCGGGGGAGGGAAACGGTTCCTCGGGCTGGGCCGGAGGCGGGCCGAAGCCGCCTCCCGCCGGCTGTCCCTGCGCGGGCCCGTAGGGGTTCGGCGTCTGCGGCGGGAATCCGTAGCCGCCGCTCCCCGAGGCGGGGCCGGGCTGGGGGCTGTTCGGGCGATCCGTACCGTCAGTCATGGCAGGGATGCTAGAACATCGCCGGGAACGGAGGTCAGCCCGGTATCTGGATGATCGGGAAGCTTCCCGTCGCGGTGGGGGCGTGTTCGGGCAGCCAGAGCACCGCCACCGCGCCCGCCGCGGCGCCCTCGTTCTCCGCGCCGCCCCGGGCCGCGACGTTGCGGAAGGTGAGCCGGGCCCCCAGGACCCGGGCCTGCCCCTCCGCGATGGTCAGGCCGAGTCCGTGGCCGACGCCGGCCCGGTCCGTGGACCCGGTCCGGAAGCGGCTGGGGCCCTCGCGGAGCAGTGCCTCGGGGAAGCCCGGTCCGTGGTCCCGGACGCGTACGACCCGACCCTCGACGTCGACCTGGATCGGGGCGCGCCCGTACCGCATGGCGTTGGCCAGCAGGTTCCCCAGGATCCGCTCCAGCCGGCGCGGGTCCGTGCTGACGATCTCGTCCGCGACGACGCGTACGGAGGCGTCCGGCATCAGTGCGGCCACCCGCCGGGACACGAACTCGCCCAGTGCCACCTCCTGGAGCTCGGCGCGCTCGGACGCGCCGTCCAGCCGGGCGACCTCCAGGACGTCCTCGACCAGTGCCCGCATGGCCTGTGCGCGGTCGCGCACCAGCTCGGTCGGCCGGCCGGGGGGCAGCAGTTCCGCGGCCGTGAGCAGTCCCGTCACCGGGGTGCGCAGTTCGTGGGCGATGTCCGCGGTGACCCGGCGCTCGGCCTCCAGCCGCTGCTGGAGGGCGTCGGCCATGGCGTCCACGGCGCGGGCCAGGTCGTCGGTCTCGTCGCGCACGACGCCGCCGACGGCGTCCCGTACGCGTACCTCGGGGTCCCCGTGCGCGACGCGCTGTGCGGCGGCCGCGGCCTCGCGGAGCCGGCGTGAGATCTGGCCGCCGATGAGGACGCCCATCGCCGAGCCGCCGATCACGACGGCCAGGGAGCCGACGACCAGGGCCCGGTCCAGGTCGCGCACCATGTTGGCGCTCTCGCGGAACGGGTGGTGCATGGAGAGCACCTGGCCGTTGCCGAGGGGCACGGCCGCCCAGACCTCGGGAACCCGCTTCGGGGACTCGTGGATGTAGGTGCCGCGCCGCCCCGAGCGGGCCTTCTCGCGCAGCTCGGCGGGCAGGTCGGGGTCGTTGATCTTGGCGCCCCAGATCGGCTTGCGGCCGGCGTCGGGGGTGCGGGCGATGTACTGGACCCGCTCCAGCTCCTGGTCGCGGGCGCTCTCCAGCATCGACACGCGGGCAGCGCTGTGCACCACCAGGCTCAGGGCGAGCGCGGTGAGGGCGCCGACGGCGGCGATGGCGAGCGTGATCTTCCAGCGGATCCCCGTACGGAGGGTGACTCGCCTCATGCGGTTCTACTCATGCCTTGAGCTTGTATCCGAAGCCTCGGACCGTCTCGATCCGGTCCTGTCCGATCTTGGTGCGCAGCCGCTGCACGTGGACGTCGACGACGCGGGTGTCGCCGCCCCAGTCGTAGTCCCAGACCCGTTCGAGGAGCCGGTCGCGGGACAGGACGGTGCCGGGTGCGGAGGAGAACTCCAGCAGCAGCCGCATCTCGGTGGGGGTCAGGGCGACGGGGGCGCCGGCCTTGCGGACCTCCATGCCCTCGGTGTCGACTTCCAGGTCGCCGAAGGACAGCACGCCGCGTTCGTCGGAGCCGTCCGCGTCGGCGGAGCCGTTCGCGCCGTTCTGCGGGCCGCCGGCGTGGCCGAAGCGGCGCAGCACGGCGCGGATGCGGGCGACGAGGACGGAGCCGTCGAAGGGCTTGGTGACGTAGTCGTCGGCGCCCGCTTCCAGGCCGAGGACGACGTCGATGCTGTCGGCGCGCGCCGACAGCATGATGACGGGGACGGTGGACTCGTCGCGGATGCGCCGGCAGAGGCTGACGCCGTCCATGCCGGGGACCATCACGTCGAGGAGGGCGATGTCGGGCCGGTCCGCCCGGAAGGACTCCAGGCCCGACAGGCCGTCGGGCATGGCGGTGACCACGAACCCGTCGCGTTCCAGCGCCAGGGTCGTGGCCTCGCGGATGACGTCGTCGTCCTCCACGAACAGCACGTGGGTCTCGGCCATGCCCAGCCTCACTCCGGTTCCATCGTCGGTGGGTCAGTCGTTCTTCTGCGAGACGGCCGGGGCCGGCTGCATCCCGGGGTTGTAGACGCTGCTGTACTCCGAGTGCACCCGGTCCTGTTCGGCGAACCGTTCGCCGTTCCAGCGGTACGTGATCACGTCTTCGCCGGACGGTTCGGAGGGGGCGGCCTCGTGCCCGTACACGGGCTTGCTGACGACCAGGTCGCCCCGGTCGATCTCCGCGTAGACGGGCTTCTGCTCGTCCGTGAACACATTCTCGTATGCGGAGCCGTTCGACCGGTACACGTACGAGCCGCGGCCCAGGGCGTCGGCGCAGGACAGGACGTTGACGACGACGTCGACGACGGTGCTGCCGGTGATCTTCCCGTAGCTCACGTCGATCGGGTACTCCTTGCCCGTGCAGGGCTTCAGGTCCCGCTTGATCTCGGCGCTGACCTTGGGGTCGGCCTTCAGCAGGGCGACCGGGTCGACGCGCTTGACCGGGCTGCCGGTGGACGCGGCGGCGGAGTGGCCCGGGGCGGGCGGCTTGGTGGGGCCGCCGGTGGGCTGGTTGCTGCGCGCCACCGGATCGGTGCGCGCGGGGCCGCCGTCGCGCAGTCCGGTGCCCCCGGCGGAGCACCCGGCCGCGAACAGCACTGTGCCGACGAGGACCGTGGTCCCCGCCGACATGAGTACCAGCGAGCTTCTGCCGCTCAGACTTTGGCCGTTCAGGCCGCGCACCGCTCCCGCCCCTCGTAGCGCGTGGTGTGGTCACCGCGTTCCAGGGCACGCATGTCCAGGTCCCGGCTCTCCAGCTCCTGGCGGAGCCGGGCCAGGGCGCGGTGCAGTGTGCTCTTCACGGTTCCCGCCGACATACCGAGCGCCGCGGCCGTCTCCTCGGTGCTCATCTGCTCCCAGTGTCGCAGCACGACGACGCTGCGCTGCTTGGGCGCGAGCACCTTGAGGATGTCCATGAGGAGGGCGCGGTCGGCGCGCTGGTCCGAGCCGTCCTCGACGGAGGCGTCGGGGAGCTGCTCGGTGGGCACCTCGTCGAGCTTGCGGGCCCGCCACCACTCGGTCCGCGTGTTGATCATGACGCGGCGCAGGTAGGCGTCGGCGAGGGACTTGTCGGCGATGCCGTCCCAGCGGCCGTAGGTGCGGACGAGGGCGGTCTGGAGCAGGTCCTGGGCGTCCGTGGGGTCCGGGACCAGGCGCCGTGCGCTGCGCAGCAGGGCGTCCTGCCGGGTGCGTACGTACTCCTCGAACTCGAGTACCTCTCCGTGCGCCATGCGTACCGCCTCCACTGCGTCCCCGTCTCCGCTGTCTTACGGATCCGAAGTTACGGAGGGGTTGTCACGGCACTGTGCGGGTCAGCCTGCGGTGGGCGCACGGACACCCGTAGGTTGTGTAACAGCGCCCGTGAGCTGCGGTTTCCCGGCCCTAAACGGAATCTTCGAGTCAACTTCGAGTGAACTCCGAGTGACTCCCGAGGGGGCGCCCGGCCGTGCGGCGGCGCCCCCGGGATTCAGCTCTGCGGCAGCCGGTACATCCCGTGCGCGAGGGGCTCCACCAGCCCGTCCGACACCAGCCCGTCCAGGGCGCGGGCCCGCTGCACCGGCTCGTCCCACACCGTGTCCAGCACCGCCTGCGGAACCGGGCCCACCGCCTCCCGCAGTACCGCCAGCAGCTTCCCGCGCACCTGGCGGTCCGTACCCGCGTACGTCTGACCGCGCCGCGGCGGTCCGTCGTGCGCGGGCTTCCCCGCCAGCCGCCACGCGCACAGCCCCGACACCGGGCAGCGGGCGCAGTCCGGGCTCTTGGCGGTGCACACCAGCGCGCCGAGCTCCATGGAGGCCGCCGCCCAGCGGGCCGCCGTGGGCTCGTCCCCGGGCAGCAGCTCCCGCGCCAGCCGGCGCTCGGCGGCGGTGGTGGCGTTCGGCGGGTACTCGACCCCGGTCGCGGCGCGCGCGAAGACCCGGCGCACGTTGGTGTCCAGCACCGCGTGCCGCTGCCCGTACGCGAAGGAGGCCACCGCGGCGGCCGTGTACTCGCCGATCCCGGGCAGCGCGAGCAGCTGCGCGTGGTCCCGGGGCACGTCGCCGCCGTGCCGTTCCGTTATCGCCGCGGCCGCGCCGTGCAGCCGCAGCGCCCGCCGGGGGTAGCCGAGCCGCCCCCAGGCCCGTACGGCCTCGCCCGGCGCCTCTGCGGCCAGGTCGGCCGGCCGGGGCCACCGGGCGAGCCACTGCTCGTACACCGGCAGCACCCGGCTGACGGGGGTCTGCTGGAGCATGAACTCGCTGACCATCACCCCCCAGGGGCCGGCCTCGGGGCGGCGCCAGGGCAGGTCGCGGGCGTGCTCGTCGAACCACGCGATGACGGGGTCGTGCAGCGCGGAGCCGGATGACGCCGGGGACGGGGAGGACGCGGACGACGGGGACGGCGGGGAGGACGCGGAGGGCGCGGAGGCGTGTGAGGGGGATGCAGTCATGACAGACGGCATCCTGGCACGTTTCAGGGCCGGCGCGCGGGGCCCGGACCGGTGAACCAGACGGCCAGGCGGTTGCCGCTCCCCTGGACGGCGGTGGTGAGCCTGATCATCGGACCGGTCAGCGCCGCCACGGCCAGGACGGCCAGCGAGGCGCCCAGCAGCAGGCCCATGCCGACGTCGTGCGGGTAGTGCACCCCGACGAAGACGCGGGAGAAGGCCATCAGCAGCCCCATCGGCAGCGTCAGCCACGCGAGGCGGGGCACGGCCAGCGCCAGCGCGACGGCGGCGGCACCGGCGATGGCGGAGTGGTTGCTGGGGAAGGACCAGTCCCCGTACGGCGGGCACGGGATGAGGGAGGCGGCCGCCCCGGCCACCGCCCGGCAGGGACGCTCCTCGTCGATGGTCGACTTCACCATCTCGGACGCGACGTACACGAGCGCGGTGACCAGCGGCGCGAGCACCGCCAGCGCGAGGGCCCGGGGATCTCCGCCCTGCTTGCCGCGCGCACGCCACCAGACGGATATGTAGAGCAGACCGAACACGAGGAGGCCGTACTCGGTCCAGACCTCGACCACCTTCTGCACCCAATGGGGCGTGGTGTGGGCGAAGTCGGTGATGTCGCGATAGAGGTCGGAGCTGTCCATGGTCACCGACCGTACTCGGCGCCCCGTCGCGGCCGTGTCAGACCCCTGGCCGGATATGGCCGTTCCGGGGTGCTCCCGCAGGATGATCATCGGCAAAACCTGCCGGACGTGCGGCATGTGGGGCGCTGAACGCGGCACGAGTTCTCGTAAGGTTCGGTGCGTGGGATCTCTGCGCAATCCGGTCGGGCCGCTCCCCTCCTCCATTTACTGGCGGCGGAGGGCCGTGCTGGCGTCCGTCGCCGCGCTCGTCGCGCTGCTCGCCGTATGGTTCGTCAGTTCCGGTGGCGGCAGGACGAGTACGAACGGCAAGGGCGGCGGCGACGGCTCCGGACCCGTGCGCACCATCACCCCCGGCCCCTCCGGCACCGGCCCGGCGATCAGTCAGGCCCCGGGCGGACGTGGGGACTCGGGCAGCGGCGGCGGCGCCACCGGCCCGGCGAAGAACGGCGACGCGGGCGGCACCGGTGCGGGCTCCGGCGGGAGCGCGGGCTCCTCGTCCTCCGGCGGCTCCTCCGGCTCCGCCGCGGCGCAGGTCCCGGCGGACTCCCCGCTGCCGACGTGCCCGGCGAGCGCGCTGCAGTGGGAGGTCAAGAGCGTCAAGAACGAGTACGAGGCGAACGAGAAGCCCCGCCTGGAACTGCTCGTCCGCAACACCTCCGGCAGCACCTGCAAGTTCGGGCTCGGCCCGAAGCAGGCCGTCATGACCATCTTCCAGACGACGGGCGCCAAGGCCGTCTGGTCCTCCGCCGACTGCCCGACGGGCGCGGCCAACGCGTTCTACCGGCTGCCGGCCCAGGGCGAGACGAAGCAGTCGGTGGAATGGGACCGCAAGCCGAGCGCGGCGGACCAGTGCCAGAACCCGCCGCAGGGCAGTCCGGCGCCCGACACGTACGTGGTCGAGGTCAAGTCCCCGGGCCTCCCGGTGGCCCGCACGTCCTTCGTCCTGAAGCAGGACTGACCTTTCTGAACGCGCCGCTCGCGCGGCTCGGCCCTGGGGGGCCTCCCCGGCTTCGCGGCGCTGCGCCGGACTCCGTCCGGCGGTCCGCTGGGCGGGGCCGGTTCGCGTGGCCGGGGCTGGTGGGTCGTCTGCGGGTGGGTGGGCCGCTTCGCGGTGCGGGGTCCCCTACCCGCCCTTCCACCGTTCCCAGGGGCGCTGCCCCTGACCCCGTACGGGCGCTGCGCGCCCGTCGCCTCAATCGCCGGCGGGGCTATTCATAGCCTCGCCGGCGATTGAGGCGTGGGGGTCCGGGGCGGAGCCCCGGGGAACGGGCGAAGGGTGGGGCGGGGAGCAGCCCGCGCAGCGGACGGCCCGCACCGCCCGGCGGACTGGGCGAAGGGGGTCGGGAAAGAGCCGGCCAGGCTAGACGTAGCGTTCGAGGATCGAGGACTCCGCCAGGCGGGACAACCCCTCGCGGACGCTACGCGCACGGGCCTCGCCCACGCCGTCCACCGTCTGGAGGTCGTCCACCGACGCCGCCAGCAGCTTCTGCAGGCCGCCGAAGTGCTCCACCAGCCGCTCGATGATCGCCCCCGGCAGCCTCGGCACCTTCGCCAGCAGCCGGTACCCGCGGGGTGACACCGCCGAGTCCAGGGTCTCCGGCGAGCCCGTGTACCCCAGCGCCTTCGCCACGATCGCCAGCTCCAGCAGTTCCGGATGCGTCAGCGCGTCCAGCGCCGGCAGCGCCTCCTCCACCGTGCGGGAACGCTTCGCCGTCGGTTCCGGAACGTAGTCCCGGATCACCAGCTCCCGCTCCTGCTCGATGCCGACCGTCAGCTCGTCCAGCTGGAGCGATAGCAGTCGCCCGTCCGTGCCCAGTTCGACCACGTACTCGGCGATTTCCGTCGCGATCCGGCGGACCATTTCCAGCCGCTGCGCGACGGCGGTGACGTCGCGGACCGTGACCAGGTCCTCGATCTCCAGCGCCGACAGCGTGCCCGCGACCTCGTCCAGGCGGAGCTTGTACCGCTCCAGCGTGGCCAGCGCCTGGTTCGCGCGCGACAGGATCGCCCCGGACTCCTCCAGGACGCGCCGCTCCCCGTCCACGTACAGCGCGATCAGCCGCATCGACTGCGACACCGACACCACCGGGAAGCCGCACTGCTTGGAGACGCGGTCCGCCGTGCGGTGACGGGTGCCCGTCTCCTCCGTCGGGATCGACGCGTCGGGCACCAGCTGGACGCCGGCCCGCAGGATCTTGGTGATGTCCTTGTCGAGAATGAGCGCCCCGTCGAGCTTGCACAGCTCGCGCAGCCGGGTCGCGGTGAACTCCACGTCCAGCACGAAGCCGCCGGTACACATCGCCTCGACGGTCTTGTCCATGCCCAGGACGATCAGGCCGCCCGTGTTGCCGCGGACGATCCGCTCCAGCCCGTCGCGCAGGGGCTGACCAGGCGCGACCGCGCTCAGCGAGGCGCGCATCAACGCCTCGTGCTTGAAGCTCGCGCCGGACTTCCCGGGTGCTGCTGCCCCGTCCTTGGCTGCCACTGCACTCCTCCGGTCGCGGGTTGCGCCGCCGCGTACGGCCGGGCGGACCAGCACAAAGTCTACCGGCGCACGCTGTGCGCCCGCCGGGGCTTGGCCCGTACCGCCGCCACGAGGGCCCGTACGGGCCCTGCGCGCCGCCCGTCGGGGGCCCCCCGCCGGGTGGCGGCTGCGGACGCGTCCGGCTCACGTCAGCCCGCTGACCTGGCGTTTGGGCCGCCGTCCGGACCCGTCGTCGGAGTAAAGGATTCCGCTACTGCACTGCCTACTGCACTGTCTACTGCGCCGCCCGCCGCCCCGGCTACTCCGCCGCCGCCCGCTCCTTGGCCGGCGTACGCGACCGCCCGCGCGGCAGGACCCGCAGCGCGTCCCCCATGTCCGCCACCTCGGTCACCTTCATCCCCGGCGGCACCTTCCCCGGATCCGCCGGGACCAGCGCGTGCGTGAAGCCGAGCCGGTGCGCCTCGGCCAGGCGCCGCTGCACGCCGGTCACCCGCCGGACCTCGCCGGCCAGGCCGACCTCCCCGATGGCGACGAGGTTCTTCGGCAGCGGCACGTCGCTCGCCGCCGAGGCCAGCGCCAGCGCGATCGCCAGGTCGGCGGCCGGCTCGGTCAGCTTCACCCCGCCCACGGTCGCGCTGTAGATGTCCCGCTTGCCCAGCGCGGTGATCCGCCCGCGCTGCTCCAGCACCGCCAGCATCATCGAGACGCGCGAGGTCTCCAGGCCCGAGGTGGTGCGGCGGGGGGAGGGGATCTGCGAGTCGACGGTGAGCGCCTGTACCTCGGCGACCAGCGGGCGCTTGCCCTCCAGGGTCACGGTCAGGCAGGTGCCCGGCACCGCCTCGGCGCGCCGGGTCAGGAACAGCCCGCTCGGGTCGGCGAGCCCGGTGATGCCCTCGTCGTGCAGCTCGAAGCAGCCGACCTCGTCCGTGGCCCCGTAACGGTTCTTCACACCGCGCACCAGGCGCAGCCGCGCGTGCCGGTCGCCCTCGAAGCTCAGCACCACGTCCACGAGGTGCTCCAGCAGGCGGGGGCCGGCGATGGCGCCGTCCTTGGTGACGTGGCCGACGAGCAGGGTGGCCATGCCCCGCTCCTTCGAGGCGCGGATCAGCGCGCCGGCGACCTCGCGGACCTGGGCCATGCCGCCGGGCGCGCCGTCGATCTCGGGGGAGGCGATGGTCTGTACGGAGTCCAGGACCAGCAGCGAGGGGTTCACCGCGTCGAGGTGGCCCAGTACGGCGGACAGGTCGGTCTCGGCGGCGAGGTAGAGGTGGTCGCTCAGGGCGTTGATCCGGTCGGCCCGCAGCCGCACCTGGCTCGCCGACTCCTCGCCGGTGACGTACAGGGTGCGGTGGTCGCCGGTGGCCGCCTTCGCGGCGACGTCGAGCAGCAGCGTCGACTTGCCGACGCCCGGCTCGCCGGCGAGCAGCACCACGGCGCCGGGGACGAGGCCGCCGCCGAGCACGCGGTCCAGCTCGTCCACGCCGGTGCTGCGGGCGGTCGCGGTCCTGCCGTCGACCTGGGCGATCGGCAGCGCGGCGGCCGAGACGCGGCCGGCCGCGGTGGTCCGTACGGCGGGCGCGCCCATCTCCTCGACGGTCCCCCAGGCCTGGCACTCGGGGCACCGGCCGAGCCATTTCACTGTGGCCCAGCCGCACTCGGAGCAGCGGTAGGACGGCCGGTCCTTGGCGGATGAGCGAGATGTACGGGCAGCCATGCCGCCCACGGTAGCCGTCGCCACCGACAACGCCCGACCGGTCCGGCAGGCGGGCACCGCTGCGGGCGGCCGACGCGGCCCGTCGTCAGGGCCGCTGTCAGCGGAGTGGCGATCTGTTCACCCTTAAGGGCTAAAAGCCCGGAAGGCTTCCGGAGCGTTACCGGCGCGCCGCCTACGGTTCGCCGAGTGAACAGCAGCGACCAGGGAGACCCCGTATCGCGCACCGGCGCACACCCGGCGCACAGGCGCACACCCCGAGCGGAATGGACGGGTCCGGCGGGTGGCGCGGGTGGCGACACGGGTGGTGCGCAGGGTGCGCCTGTTGCCGGTGGAGCGTCCGATGCGGTAGTGGCGCCCGGTGCGAGTGGTACGGGCGGTGCGAGGGGTACGGGTGGTGCGAGCGGTACGGATGCTGCGGCCGACGCCGGTGACACCCTCCGCTTGGAGGTCCCCGAGCCCCCGCCCTTCCGGCACGAGCCCTACCTGGACGGGCTCTTCACGTACTGCCTGTCGGTCCTGTGCGATCACGACGCCGCCGCCGACGTCCTCGGCGACGTCCTCGCCGTGGCCGAGCGGCACCCCGGCCGATGTCCCGACGAAGGCGACCGGCGGGCCTGGCTGTACGCCCTCGCCCGCTGGGCCTGCCTGCGCCGCCTGGCCGAGCGAAGGCGCGTACGCCAAGGGGCGCATTCCACCCGGCGCACGCCGGAGTACACCGACCCCCAGCATGCGCCCCGGGCGCACCGCCCGCTCGACGTCAGCGCCTACCACCGCACCGAGCTCGCCCGGCTCGCCTGGCCCGAAGCCGCCGGCACCACCCCCGAACAGCGCGAAGCCCTCGAACTCGCCGTCCGCCACCGCCTCGGCGTCACCGAACTCGCCGCCGTCCTCGGCACCGCCCCCACCACCGCCCGGGACCTGCTCTCCGGCGCCGCCTGCGAAGTCGAACGCACCCGCGCCGCCCTCGCCGTCGTCGAGACCGCCAACTGCCCGGCCGTCTTCCGCATCACCGGCGACGACGACGGCCCCGGCCCCGGCCAGGTCCTCCTGTCCGCCACCCTGCGCGCCGAGCTCGTCCGCCACGTCGACGACTGCCCGCGCTGCCGCCGCGTCGCCGAACGGGTCGGCGCCGGCGCGCCCTGGCCCGGCTCCGGCGGCATCAACGCCGCCCTCCCCCTCGTCCCCGCCCCCCGCACCGCCGTCCACGCCGCCATGCTGCGCTCCGGCCGGCGCCGCGGCGGCCGCCCCGGCCCGCGCTTCGACCGCACCGGCTTCCCCATGGACCCCAAGGACCGCGCCGCCCGCCGCGACCGGTTCCGGGCCCGGGCCGTCACCACCACCGTCGTGGCCACCGTCGTCGCGGCGCCCGTACTCGCGCTGTGGGCCGCGTACCGGGGCGCACCCGCCACCGCCGAACCCGTCGGCGGCGACGGCACCCGCATCTCCGCCAGCGAATCGCAGATCCCGCCCCCGTACGTGGCAGGCCGCCCCCTCACCGGGTACGAGAACACCGGCAACACCGCCCACACCACCGGCGAGCCCGGCTTCGCCCCCGGCAGCGAAGCCCCCGACGTCTCCGTCGAGGTCATCAGCGCCGGCACCCCGGCCACCCCCGAGGCCGACGGCCCCGGCGCGCCCGGCCGCCTCACCGTCGCCGCCGCCACCCGCGGCGCCACCACCCTGCTCACCCTCACCGCCTCCGGCGGCAGCCCGGTCGACTGGCGGCTCTGGTCGGACGCGCCCTGGCTGCGGGCGAGCCAGACGGCGGGCACCCTCGCACCCGGAGAATCGGTCACCCTGCGGATCACCGTGGACACCGCGGCCCAGCCCGTCGGCGCCTGGACGGCACGGGTCGGCGTCGACCCCGGCGGGGCGGTGGTCTCCCTCCAGGGCCGCGGCCGCCCGGCCCCCACCACCGAGCCGACCCCGCCCGCCCCGGACCCCACGCCGACGCCCCCGGCCCCGGACCCGACGCCGACCCCGACGCCCACGCCGACGCCCCCGGCCCCGGACCCCACGCCGACCCCGACGCCCACCCCGAACCCGACGGACCCGGCGACCCCGGCGCCGTCCTCAGGAGGAACGGTTTCCCCCGACCCGGGGGCGGGGTCTCCGGCCGGCTGAGACGCCCCGGCCCAGTCCTACCGCGGGTCGGGGTCGGGGTGCGGGTCGGCGGGGTGCGGGGCCATCGGCAGCAGCGACGCCAGCCGCGCCTCGCACAGCTTCACCAGCTCCGCGTACCCCTCCTTGCCCATCAGCTCCGTCAGCTCCGCCCGGTACGACACGTACACCGGGTCGCCGGCCCCGTGCGCGGACGTCGCCGACGTGCACCACCAGTGCAGGTCGTGGCCGCCCGGGCCCCAGCCGCGCCGGTCGTACTCCCCGATCGACACCTGGAGCACGCGGGTGTCGTCCGGCCGGTCGATCCAGTCGTACGTCCGCCGGATCGGCAGCTGCCAGCACACGTCCGGCTTCGTCTCCAGCGGCTCCTGGCCGCTGCGCAGCGCCAGGATGTGCAGGGAACAGCCCGCGCCGGCGGGGAAACCGGGCCGGTTCAGGAAGATGCAGGCGCCGTCCCAGCGGCGGGTCTGCTTGTCCCCGTCGTCGTCCAGCTGGGTCCAGCCCGACTCGCTGCCGACGTCGTGGAACTGCCACAGCTCGGGCGTGAGCCGGGCGACGTGCTCGGCGACCCGCTTCTCGTCGTCCTCGTCGGAGAAGTGCGCGCCGAGGGTGCAGCACCCGTCGGACGCCCGGCCCGCCTGGATGCCCTGGCAGCCGCTGCCGAAGATGCACGTCCAGCGGGAGGTCAGCCAGGTCAGGTCGCAGCGGAAGACCTGCTCGTCGTCGGCGGGATCGGGGAACTCCACCCAGGCCCGGGGGAAGTCGAGGCCCTTCTCGTCCGACACCTTGGTCTTCTTCTTGATCTCGGTCTTGCTCTTGCTGGCCTTCTTCGTATTTGGCACAAGCCCAGCCTAAGCGCCCCTTCCTCCACCGCTCCGCGTTCGGCCCAGTAGCGTTTCCCGTATGAGACTCGGTGTCCTTGACGTGGGTTCCAACACGATCCATCTGCTGGTGGTGGACGCGCACCCCGGCGCGCGCCCGCAGCCCGCGCACTCGCACAAGGTGCAGCTGCGCCTCGCCGAGCTGCTCGACGAGCGCGGCGCTGTCAGCCCGGAAGGCGTGGAGCGCCTCGTCTCGGCGATCGCCGGCGCGGTGCAGGCGGCCGAGGACAAGGGCTGCGAGGACGTGCTGCCCTTCGCGACCAGCGCGGTGCGCGAGGCCCCGAACGCCGACGAGGTCCTCGCCCGGGTCAAGGAGGAGACCGGCATCGAGCTGCCGGTGCTCAGCGGCGAGGACGAGGCCCGGCTGACCTTCCTGGCGGTCCGGCGGTGGTTCGGCTGGTCGGCCGGGAAGCTGCTGGTCCTCGACATCGGCGGGGGCTCGCTGGAGATCGCGTTCGGCATCGACGAGGACCCCGACGCGGCCGTGTCCCTGCCGCTGGGCGCGGGCCGCCTCACCTCGGCCTGGCTCCCGGGCGACCCGGCGGACCCGGCGGACGTACGGGCGCTGCGGCGGCACGTCCGGGCGCAGATCGCGCGGACCGTCGGCGAGTTCAGCCGCTTCGGGGCGCCGGACCACGTGGTGGCGACGTCGAAGACCTTCAAGCAGCTGGCCCGCATCGCCGGCGCGGCCCGCGAGGCCGACGGCCTGTACGTGCAGCGCGAGCTGACGCGGAAGGCCCTGGAGGAGTGGGTCCCCCGCCTGACGGCGATGACCACGACGGAACGCGCCGCCCTCCCCGGCGTCTCGGAAGGCCGCGCGGCCCAGCTCCTGGCGGGCGCGCTGGTGGCGGAGGCGACGATGGACCTCTTCGGCGTGGACGAACTGGAGATCTGCCCCTGGGCCCTCCGCGAGGGCGTCATCCTGCGACGGCTGGACCACCTGCCGTAGGAGTAGGAGTACGCGGGCTGCGGTGCGGGCGGGGGCGGGGGCGGGGGCTGCGGTGCGGGCTTCCCGGCGCGGGCCCGCTATCTCCCCCTCGACCCCGTGGGGTCGGGCGGTGGTTGCCCACCCGCCTCCCTGGGTGCGGGCCGGTGGGGTGGGGGGCGGTAGCCCCTTGGACCGGATCAGGGCTGGTTGGGGGTTTCCCGTCAGTCCCATCGTCCTTCCGGTTCGGCCCGGTCCCTCAAGGGCGCTCCTTCGTCGCGTCACTTCGTGATCGCCTTCGGCGACCCTTGACCGACCGACCCGCCCCGGAAAGCCGAAAGACTGCCGGGAAACCCCCAAAGAAACGGCACGGTCCAACATTGGAGGAGCGGCCGTCTCAGCGATGAGGCGGGGGGCCTACGGCCGGCCCGCCGGGCATCCGGGCCCCGCCCGTGCCCCTGGCGGAGCGCCCGCGCGCAGCAGATCGCTACGCGCTCCTCCCGGCTTGGCGTCTGATGGCCGTCTGGGGTCCCAGGGGGTTGCTCGGGTCGTCCAGCCAGGCGTGCTGGTGGTGCGGGTCGATGGTGATGCCGAACCGGGTGATGTGGGGGCGGTCGTGGCGCTCGTACCAGTTGAGGGCCGCGGTGACTTCTGCCCACAGGTCGCGGGGGCCGAAGACGGTGACGGCGTCCTCCTCCCACCAGTCGGCGTAGCGGACGATCGTGGCGGAGGTGCCGGCCTCGTCGACGAACTGGACCTTGCGGTTGTCGCCTTCGTGGCGGTGCGAGTAGGAGACGTCCGGGACGTGGAGGCCGATGGCGAAGTCCTGGAGGTAGCCGCCGTGCAGGAGCTGTTCCGGGTCGATCGGTGATCTGCGGGCGGTCGGTGCGTCCGGGACGCGGAGGGCGACGGCCGGGCGCTCGCCGCGTACCCACATGTAGGCGGACGAGCCGATGAACCGGCCGTGGGCGCGGTCACCGTCGACGGTGAGGTCGAGGAGGCCCGCGTTGCTGTAGGCCGTACCGAACGGGGTGAGGATCCGTCCGCCGGTGCGTGTCTGGTGCACCCAGGCGGGAGGGACGCGGCGTACGGACGCCGTGCTGATCAGGCGGTCGAAGGGGGCGCGGTCGGGGGCGCCGAGGAGGCCGTCCCCAGTGATCACCGCCGGCTGGTAACCCTGGGACTTCAGGGTGGCTGTGGCTGTGGCGGCGAGTCGCTCGTCGACCTCGACCGTGGTGACGCGCTGCGCTCCGACGCGCTCGCTCAGGAGGGCCGTGTGGTAGCCCGAGCCGGTGCCGATCTCCAGGACGGTGTGGTGGGCGTCGAGGTGGAGGGCGGCGAGCTTGCGCATGACGATGTCCGGGGCCGAGACGGATGACGTGAAGTCGCCCGCGCTCGGCTTCGGGGGCGTGTCGCCGTCGTTCAGCTGGGTGACCACGGATTGGTGGGGGTTCCAGACGGCCTGGCGCCAGGCTTCGGGGTCGGAAGCGCGGTCGAAGAGGGGCCAGAGGCCTTCGTCGCTCTGGACCGGGAGCCAGACGGTGTCGGGGACGAACGCCTCGCGGTCCACGGTGTCGAAGGCACGGGCCAGCCAGGGGAGACGCAGTAGTCCACAGGTGTGGAGGGCCTCGCGGCAGGTCTCGCGGTTCACTTCTCCCCCTCCGGGGGCGGCGGGGGAGGGGAGGCCGGCTGGGGGGTGGGGCGGCTGCCGTCCGGGCTGCCGCCGGTCGGCGGGGGCGTCCACGGCTTGTCCTGCGGGGGTCCGGCGTGCTTGCCCATCTGGTTCTCCGATCGGTTCGGTGCGCTGCGGCAGGAGGGAGAGTGCAGTACCGCGCCGCCTTCCGGTCCGCCCAGCGGTAGCGGCTCGGCGCCGCAGCGCGGGCATCGGGGTGGCGGGCCGGTCCATCGGCCGGTGGGGTACGTCGGGGGTGTCGTCACGGGGCGACGGCCCATCCGTAGCCGCACAGGCGGCAGTCGGCCATGGGGCCGCCGTACTTGAAGGTGACGGGGGACGGAACACCGCAGCCGGGGCAGTCGGTGGCGGCAGGAGGCGTGGTCTCCAGGTCATGAGTGGAGAGGGTGAGGGCCACCTGGCGCAGCGTTTCCAGTTGGCTGTCGCTGAAAGGGCTGATTGGGCTTGGCCGTGTCGCCATGACACGCACGTTAGGGAGGGGGCGGTAGCTCTGTCTGGTCGGTTGCGTCGGATTGCGCCATGACGGCTCCGGGTTTACGCAGGTTGCTCAGGCGGGCGCGATCGCATGGCGTGCGCGGGCGATGAGGCGGTGTGCCTTCGGTCCATGGGCTGCCGCCGAGTTGAGCGCGTCCCAGACACGCCCGTACAGGGCGAGATCTTCACCCGAGTCGTAGGACAGCTCCGTGTTGATCGTCTCGACGATGACGCGCTCCTCGTCGAAGATCCAGAACCCGTGCTTCGGGGTGATCGGCAAAGGTGCACCGAGTGGCACGATGCCTAGTTCCACGGTGCTCATGCCGATCAGCCCGACAAGGCGGTCGAGTTGCCCTGCCATGACCTCTCGTGGGCACACCAGTGCGTGTAGGGCGCCTTCCCACAGGAGGACACGGAACAGCTTCCCCGCTTCGTACAGGACCTCTTGGCGGCGCATTCGGGCAGCTACTGCGGCCTCGGTGTCGCGTGGCGACTGCATGAGAGCGGTGTTCGCCTCGAAGAGGTGTCGGGCGTAGTCCGGGGTTTGGAAGAGCCCCGGTATCACCGTGGCCTCGTACCCACGCATCGTGGCGGTTCGCTGGTACTCGACGACGTACCGGTCCTGTACCGGTCGGTGACCGGCGGCCAGCTGGCGGCGCCATGAGCGCTGTTGCGAATCGAGGCCCCGCAGGCGGCTTCTCAGGTCCGGGGCCTGTTCGGGTACTCCTGCGGCAGTGGCCCACGCGTCCGTGTCGGACTCGGTGGCTGTCTGGTTGCCGTTTTCGAGCCTGGAAACTTTGGAGCGTTGCCAGCCCAGGCGTGCCGCGAAATCCTTCCCGTTCAGACCGGACTCGGCGCGCAGCTCTCGCAAACGCGCGCCGAGTGCCACCCTGGCGTTCTGGAAGTCCGAGGTCACACAGAGGAACGTACCTGTGCCCACACGTCGGCAGAAGGGGAAGCCAGAGGCCAGGCACGATCGCGGGCCTCGCAGGCGGCAAGTACTTCCGCCGTGCCCTCCATGACCTCGACACCGGTTGTGACGTCGGCTTCGTCGATGTGGAAGCGGACCAGGGTGCGGGAGTCGAACAGCCAGAAGTCGTAGCCGGGAAGCTGCAGGCGTGCGGCTTCGGAGCGGGGCAGTACGCGGATGTCCTCGCCCGCGTCCGTGTTGCCGGCAGCGGTGGCCATGAGGAATCGTTGCCCGTCGGTGGGTGGTTCGTCGATGATCCGCACGCGAGAGAACCGGGCTCCGACCGCAGCCTTCTCGCGAATGTTGACGTTCCACGGATTGTCGGGCTCGGGCTTCGGGTCGATGCCCCGCATGAAGGCCTTGAAGCGCTCGCCCTGTCGGTCGGAGGCGTAGCCGCGGCGGGTTTCCAGCCGGAACGCGGTGTGCTCGAACTCGGAGAACAGGTATGTGATCTCCTCGAACGGGACGGTCACAGTCACTCCTTCGGCGCGAAGCGGGTGAGCAGCTCACGGGGGATGACGACGAACGTCTCGTGCTCGCCGACATCACGCAGCTGCGCGAGGTGCTCGGGGTCGGTGAGCCTGTCGCCTTGAACGACGATGTCGCCGGTCTCCTCGACCTCGTAGAGGGTCGGACAGTTGCCGTGCTCAGAGGTGGTGCCGATGAACCGCAGGGTCATGGTGGGCTCCGTCCGGGCTGGTTGGGGCTCCAGGATGGTGGCCGTGGCAGCACGCCGGGGGTCGATTGCCGCAGATTGCCGCACTCGGGCACGGAGCGCGGATTGCGCGCAACGACCCGAACCTACTCACCGTGAGTAGGACGACGGGTTCGCCCGGGCCGCGTCCCACACCTCCGGGGCGGGGCGGTGGTTGCCGTGGCCCGCTGCCAGGATGGTCAGGGGGGCCGCGGTACGGGGCGCCGTGGGACGTGAAGCGCATCACGTATGGCCCAGTACTCGTTGATGAGGGTCCACGAGGGCCTGGGCAGTCTCGCCCTGTGCGGTCGGTCAGCGGAGAGCTCTGGCCGGTGTGCCGGTTTTCAATCGAAAAGTATGACGAAAGTGCTGCCGCTTACGGTTCGCCGCGGAGGGGCCCCGTAATCTGTCACCGTGGCAGATCCGCTCCGTATCCCGAACAGCCGGACCCCGAAGGTCGCCCTGTCCACCGCCTCCGTGTACCCGGAGTCCACGGCGACCGCCTTCGAGATCGCCGCCCGTCTCGGCTACGACGGGGTGGAGGTCATGGTCTGGACGGACCCGGTGAGCCAGGACGTCGACGCGTTGCGCCGCCTGTCGGACCACCACCAGGTGCCGATCCTGGCCGTGCACGCGCCCTGTCTGCTCATCACCCAGCGGGTGTGGTCCACCGATCCGTGGACCAAGCTCCAGCGGGCGCAGGCCGCGGCCGAGCGGCTGGGGGCGTCGACCGTCGTCGTGCATCCGCCGTTCCGCTGGCAGCGGCAGTACGCGCGGGACTTCGTCTCCGGGATCTGGCGGATGGCGGACGAGACGGACGTGCGCTTCGCCGTCGAGAACATGTACCCGTGGCGCTACCGGGACCGCGAGATGCTCGCGTACGCGCCCGAGTGGGACGTGACGAAGGACGACTACCGACACTTCACCGTCGACCTGTCCCACACCGCCACCGCCCGCACCGACGCCGGCGCGATGATCGACCGGATGGGCGACCGGCTGGCGCACGTCCACCTCGCCGACGGCAACGGGTCGGCGAAGGACGAGCACCTCGTCCCCGGACGCGGTACGCAGCCCTGTGCCGAGCTGCTGGAGGGGCTGGCCCGGAGTTCCTTCGACGGGCACGTGGTGATCGAGGTCAACACGCGGCGCGCCATGTCCTCCGCCGAGCGGGAGGCCGACCTCGCCGAGGCGCTGGCCTTCACGCGGGCGCACCTCGCCGGCCCGGCCGGGCGCCGGTGAGCGAGCCCGTGAAGCGGCGGCGGGGTCCCGGCCGGCCGCGCCAGGACGAGGCCGACGACGGCCCCGGCACCCAGGAACGGATCCGGCTGGCGGCCCGCGAGGTGTTCGCGGAGCGCGGCTACGACAAGACGTCCGTGCGCGGCATCGCCAAGGTGGCCGGGGTGGATCCGGCGCTGGTGCACCACTACTTCGGCAGCAAGGACGACCTGTTCGCCGCCGCCATCGAGGTGAGCATGGAGCCCGCCCTGGTGGTTCCGGCGATCCTCGGGGAGGGTCCGGACGGGATCGGGGAGCGGCTGGTCAGGTACTTCCTGGGGGTGTGGGAGAACCCGGTCACCCGGGTACCGCTGCTCGCCGTGATCCGGTCCGCGCTGACGCACGAGGCCGCGGCGAAGGTGCTGCGCACGCTGGTGCTGCGCCGGCTGCTGGAGCGGATCGCCGCGGATCTGGACGTCCCGGATCCGACGTTCCGGGCGGAGCTGGCCGCCTCGCACATGGTCGGGATCGCGATCCTGCGGTACGTGGTGCAGGTCGAGCCGCTCGCGTCCGCGGACCAGGAGGAGATCGTGGCCCTGGTGGCTCCTACGCTCCAGCGTTACCTGACCGAGGAGTGACCGGGGAGTGAGCTGAGGAGTGACCGAGGAATGACCCTCCCGTCCCGCCATCCGGACAAGGCGTCCGGATCGCGGGCGGTGGGCGTAGCCTCGTAACCGAGCCATATCCACAGTCGCGGCTGACCGTACAGCCGTACTCATGGGGAGTGAAACCGCATGCCCGAGCTGAGGTCCCGCACCGTCACCCACGGCCGCAACATGGCAGGCGCTCGTGCGCTGATGCGCGCGTCGGGCGTAGCGAGCGAGGACATCGGGAAGCCGATCATCGCGGTCGCCAACTCCTTCACCGAGTTCGTCCCCGGCCACACCCACCTGGCGCCGGTCGGCCGCATCGTCTCGGACGCCATCCGCGCCGCCGGCGCGATCCCCCGCGAGTTCAACACCATCGCGGTCGACGACGGCATCGCCATGGGCCACGCCGGCATGCTGTACTCGCTGCCCTCCCGCGACCTGATCGCGGACAGCGTGGAGTACATGGTCGAGGCGCACTGCGCCGACGCCCTGATCTGCATCTCCAACTGCGACAAGATCACCCCCGGCATGCTGATGGCCGCGCTGCGCCTCAACATCCCGGTGGTCTTCGTCTCCGGCGGCCCGATGGAGGCCGGCCAGGCGACCCTGGTGGACGGCACCGTCCGCAAGCTGGACCTGATCGACGCCATGGTCGACGCCTCCAACGAGAACGTCTCGGACGAGGACGTCCTGCGCATCGAGGAGAACGCCTGTCCGACCTGCGGTTCGTGTTCGGGCATGTTCACCGCCAACTCGATGAACTGCCTCGCCGAGGCCATCGGCCTGGCCCTCCCGGGCAACGGCTCGGTCCTCGCCACGCACACCGCCCGCCGCGCCCTGTACGAGGACGCCGGCCGCACGGTCGTGGAGATCACCAAGCGCTACTACGAGGACGGCGACGAGTCGGTCCTGCCGCGCAACATCGCCTCCCGCGAGGCCTTCGAGAACGCCATGGCCCTGGACATCGCCATGGGCGGCTCGACCAACACGATCCTGCACCTGCTGGCCGCCGCGCAGGAGGCCGGCCTGGACTACGACCTCAAGGACATCGACGCCGTCTCGCGCCGCGTGCCCTGCCTGGCCAAGGTCGCCCCGAACGTCGCCCCGGGCGGCACGTACTACATGGAGGACGTGCACCGCGCCGGCGGCATCCCCGCCATCCTCGGCGAGCTGTACCGCGGCGGGCTCCTCAACAAGGACGTCAGCACCGTCCACTCCAAGGGCCTGGAGGACTGGCTCGCGAAGTGGGACGCCCGCTCCGGCACGGCGTCCGAGGAGGCCATGGAGCTGTGGCACGCGGCCCCCGGCTGCAAGCGCTCCGCGACCGCCTTCTCCCAGTCCGAGCGCTGGGAGAGCCTCGACCTCGACGCCGAGGGCGGCTGCATCCGCTCCGCGCAGCACGCGTACTCCAAGGACGGCGGCCTCGCCGTCCTGCGCGGCAACCTCGCCGTCGACGGCTGCGTGGTGAAGACCGCCGGCGTCGACGAGTCGATCTGGACCTTCGAGGGTCCGGCGGTCGTCTGCGAGTCGCAGGACGAGGCCGTCGAGAAGATCCTCCGCAAGGAGGTCCAGCCGGGTGACGTCGTCGTCATCCGCTACGAGGGCCCGCGCGGCGGCCCGGGCATGCAGGAGATGCTCTACCCGACGTCCTTCCTCAAGGGCCGCGGCCTCGGCAAGGTCTGCGCCCTGGTCACGGACGGCCGGTTCTCCGGCGGCACCTCGGGCCTGTCCATCGGCCACGCCTCCCCGGAGGCGGCCTCGGGCGGCGACATCGCCGTGGTCCGGGACGGCGACCGGATCCGCATCGACATCCCGAACCGGTCGATCGAGCTGCTCGTTTCCGACGAGGAGCTGGCCGCCCGCCACGCGGAGCTCGGCGGCGTGTACGCGCCGAAGAACCGCGAGCGCACGGTCTCGGCGGCCCTGCGCGCCTACGCGGCGATGGCCACCAGCGCCGACAAGGGCGCGGTCCGCGACGTGACGAAGCTGGGCTGAGTCTCCCGGATCCTGTGAACCCCGCCGGTGTGGCCCACCACCCGGCGGGGTTCCGCGTTTCCCCTCCTTGACGCGTTCCTCGCACCGCTCGGCGCCGGGGCGCCTCCCGGGCTTCGGAGCGCTGCGCTGGGGGCACCTCCCAGCGGTAGCTGGGGGAGACTCCGTCCGGCGGCGGCCGGGGCTCACCACCCGGCCGGGTTCCGCGCGTCCACGGCGAAGACGGTGCCGTCGGGGGCGGAGGCGTAGACGCGGCCGTCGGCGACCACGGGGGAGGGGAGGGTGGCGCTGAAGGTGTTCTGCGGGGCCATGCGCGGCTTGGTCTGGCCGACGAGGTTCCCGGCGGCGGCGTCGTACGCCAGCAGCCGGCCGTCCCCGGCCGACAGGTAGACACGGCCGTCCGCGAACACCGGCCGGGAGGCGAACGCCGCGCCCGTCTCCTGCCGCCACAGCTCCTTCTCGCCGCCGATCGCGACGAGACCGCCCCGCGTGCCGAATGCGTACGCCGTTCCGTCGGGGCCCACCGTCGCTTCCGTCTCGTACAGCGGGGCCGACAGCTGGACCCGGCGTATGGCGTGGGTGGCCGTGTCCACCCGTACGATCCCGGCCGTCCTGACGCCGGAGGCGTTGTCGAGCAGGTGCAGCGCGCCGCGGGCCACGCCGATCGGCCGCAGGTCTCCGGAGGCCCGGTTCTGCCAGCGCACGGCACCGGTGGCCGGGTCGATCTCGGTGAGCTGCGTCGCGCCGCCGTCGGCGTCTGCCGTCGCGGTGTAGAGCACGGGCGCGCCCGCCGCTCCGGCCCCGCCCCACCACACGGACCCGGCGCCGGCGCCGGCGATGTGGCGGCTCCACTTCTGGGTGCCGCCGGCTCCGTCGAGGGCGGTGACCGTGCCGTCCGCCGCCACCGTGACCACGTACGGGCCCGCCGTCACCACGCGTGTGCCGCCGGACAGCTTCCGCTGCCAGCGCTCGGCGCCCGTGCCCGGCTCCAGCACCTGGAGCAGCTGGCTGCCGGGTGCCACCACCACGACCGCTCCGGCCGCGTACGACGGGGCGGTGCTGCCGGACACGCCGAAGGCGGGCGCCTTCGCGCGTACGGCCCAGGCCGTCGAACCGTCGGCCGGGCCGAGCCGGGCGGCCGCCAGCCCCGGCCCCGAGCAGAACAGGCCGTCGCCGGCCGCCGAGCAGGACACCGGGGGCGTGCCCGGTGAGACCGACCACGGGGTGAACGCCCCGCCCGGGTCCGCCGACGCGTGGGCGGCGGCCCGGCCCCGCGCGTCCTTGCCGGAGGCCTGCCACAGGTACCCGCCGACGGCCGCCGCCGTGAGCAGGACACCGAGCCCGGCCGCCAGCAGCGCCGGCCGGATCCGGCGCCGGCGCGGGGCGGGCGGCCGCTCCGTCGCGATCTGCTGCCGCTGGTGGGTGAGCTCCTCGTCCGCCACCGGCAGCCGGGGCTGCGGTATGAACGCCTGGGTGTCCTCGCCGGTCCGGTACGCCACGGCGCGCATCTCCGCGATCAGCGCCTCGGCGGTCGGCCGCTCGGCCGGGTCCTTCGCCAGGCACCGCGCCACGATCGGCACCAGCCGGGCCGGCAGTCCCGTCAGGTCCGGTTCGCTGTGCACGACCTGGTACGCCACGAGGTAGTGGCTGTCGGAGTCGAAGGGCCCGCGCCCGGTCGCCGCGTGCACCAGCACCGCGCCCAGCGCGAACACGTCCGCGGCCGTCCCGACCTCCCTCGGCCGCTGGAATTGCTCAGGCGCCATGAACGGCGGGGTCCCGATCAGCTTCCCGGTCTCGGTCCGCAGGTCGCTGTCGGCCGGGCGTGAGATGCCGAAGTCGATGACGCGCACCCCGTCCGGGGCCATCAGCACGTTGCTCGGCTTCAGGTCCCGGTGCACCACCCCGGCCCGGTGGATGTCCCGCAGGGCCTCCGCCAGCCCGGCGGCGAGCCGCGTCAGCTCCACGGGGTCCAGCACGCGTTCGCGCACCCGCTCGGACAGCGTCGGGGCGTCGATGAAGAGGGTGGCCATCCAGGGCCGCTCGGCATCCGGGTCGGCGTCGACGACGGGCGCGGTGAAGGCGCCGCTGACCTGCCGCGCGGCCGCGACCTCCTGCCGGAACCGCGCCCGGAACTCCGGGTCCACGGCGTGCTGCGCGTGCACGACCTTGACGGCGAGTTTCAGCCCCGAACTGGAGGCGGCCAGGTGGACGACGCCCATGCCGCCGGAGCCGAGCACGGATTCGAGCCGGTACTGACCGGCGTACTCCGGAAACCCGGCGTAGTCCGCGCGCCGCGACTGCACCGCTCACCACCCCCGCCGGAGCCTAGTCGATGGCCCGTGGCAACACCCAAGGGCTTGCTACCCTGCGCGCGTTGCGCAGTGCAGCACCCATGGGGGGAGAATTCACATGTCCGTTGAGAACGAATCGAGCCAGGTCCAGAGCCTCTCCGGCGACGCGGGCCCCACCTTCCCGACCGCTCCCGGCTACCGGGTGAACGTCCGCAGCGGCCCGGGCACCAACTACCCGATCATCGACTCCGTCCCGGCCGGCGGATACGTGACGATCCGCTGCCAGTGCCCCGGCACGACGGTTTCCGGCCCGTACGGCACCACGGACCTGTGGGACTGCATCGGCAACGGCCGCTTCGTCTCCGACGCCTACGTGAAGACGGGCAGTGACGGCTACGTCGCCCCGCGCTGCGGCTGACCCGCCCGGCCGACTTCACCGTTCTGCCAGGTGAGACACCCCCGGCGGGTCCTGCCCGCCGGGGGATAATCGGCCCTGTGAGCGACGACCAGCAGCGAGACCAGAGCCAGAGCCCGAGCCAGGGCGAGGGCCCCGCCGCACCGGCCCCCGGCCCGCAGCCCGAGCCGATCCGGTTCTTCGGCACCTCCTGGGTGGACCACGACAACGGCTACGCCCTGCGCCGCGCCGGCGTGGCCGCCGGCTCGCTCGCCGCCGCGGTCGTCGGCGCGTACCTGCTGCGCTTCGCCTACGAGGGCCTGGAGATCGGCGACGTCGGCCCGTTCCTCAGCATCTCCGTCGTCGTGCTCTTCGCGATCGCCAGCGCCATCGCCTTCGCCAAGACCTGGGAGTCCTTCGGCCGCCGCCCGCGCCCGTCCTCGGACGAGGCCGCCCTCAAGGGCCTCAAGACGATCGGGTTCATCGGCTCCCTCGTCGCGTACTTCCTGCGCAGCCTGTCCGAGGCCCCGGGCGAGAAGCTCCGCCGCACCGAGTACGAGCGCGCCGTGGCCGAATTCAGCCGCCGCCGCAGCGCCCGTACGGGCAACCCGGCCGCGCGCCGCCCCAAGCGCAAGAAGTAGCAAGCCTCCACCGCCTCTCGACACCCGGCTCATTGACGCCCGGCACAGCCGGGAGCATTATTCATCACATGATGAATAACCAGCCGGAGGAACCCCCTCCCGCCGTCCACGCCCACGGCCTCACCGTCCGCCGCGGCACCGGCCGCCACCCCCGCACCGTCCTCGACGGCATCGGCTTCGACGTCCCCCGCGGCCGCATCACCGGCCTCCTCGGCCCCTCCGGCTGCGGCAAGTCCACCCTCATGCGCGCCGTCGTCGGCACCCAGGCCCACGTCACCGGCACCCTCGACGTCCTCGGCCGCCCCGCCGGCCACCCCGAACTCCGCTCCCGCATCGGCTACGTCACCCAGGCGCCCTCCGTCTACGACGACCTCACCGTCCGGCAGAACCTCGACTACTTCGCCGCCGTCCTCGACCCCGGCCGCGCCGCCGCCGGACGCCGCCGCGCCGCCGTCGAACAGGCCATCACCGACGTCGACCTCACCACCCGCGCCACCGCCCTCGCCGGCAACCTCTCCGGCGGCCAGCGCAGCCGCGTCTCCCTCGCCGTCGCCCTCCTCGGCACGCCCGAGCTGCTCGTCCTCGACGAACCCACCGTCGGCCTCGACCCCGTCCTGCGCCGCGACCTGTGGAACCTCTTCCACGACCTCACCGCCCGCCGCGGCACCACGATCCTCGTCTCCTCCCACGTCATGGACGAGGCCGAGCGCTGCCACGACCTGCTCCTCATGCGCGACGGCCGCATCCTCGCCCAGGACACCCCCGAAGCCCTCCGCACCCGCACCGCCGCCGCCACCGTCGAGGAAGGCTTCCTCCGCCTCGTCGACGAAGCCAACGCCCGAGCCGAAGACCTCACCAGGGAGACCCAGCGATGAACGGCGCCCGCACCCTCGCCACCGCCGCCCGCGTACTGCGCCAGCTCCGCCACGACCCGCGCTCCATCGCACTGATGCTGCTGGTCCCCGTACTGATGCTCACCCTGCTGCGCTACGTCTTCGACGGCAGCCCCCGCACCTTCGACGGCATCGGCGCGTCCCTCCTCGGGATCTTCCCCCTCATCACGATGTTCCTCGTGACCTCGATCGCCACCCTCCGCGAACGCACCTCCGGCACCCTCGAACGCCTCCTCGCCATGCCCCTCGGCAAGGCCGACCTCATCGCCGGCTACGCCCTCGCCTTCGGCGCCGTCGCCGTCGTCCAGTCCCTCCTCGCCACCGGCCTCGCACTCTGGCTCCTCGGCCTCGACGTCACCGGCTCCCCCTGGCTGCTCCTCCTCGTCGCCCTCCTCGACGCGCTCCTCGGCACCGCCCTCGGGCTCTTCGTCTCCGCCTTCGCCGCCTCCGAGTTCCAGGCCGTCCAGTTCATGCCGGCCGTGATCTTCCCGCAGCTGCTCCTGTGCGGCCTGTTCGCACCCCGCGACACCATGCAGCCCGTACTCGACGGCCTCTCCGACGTCCTGCCCATGTCCTACGCCGTCGACGGCATGACCCAGGTCCTCACCCACACCGACATGACCGCCGACTTCGTCCGCGACGCCGTCGTCGTCGCCGCCTGCGCACTGCTCGTCCTCGCCCTCGGCGCAGCCACCCTCCGCCGCCGCACGCCCTGACCACGGAGCGGACACCCCCTCGCCACGACGCGGACGGGTGCAAGGATGAGGGCGTACGTCCTGAAGGTTCGTTCGGCGAGGTGAATCGGGCATGACCCAGACAGTCGCAGTCCTCGGTACCGGCAAGATCGGCGAGGCCCTGCTCAGCGGGATGATCCGCGGCGGCTGGCCGGCCGCCAAACTGCTCGTCACCGCCCGCCGCCCCGAGCGCGCCGAAGAGCTCCGCACCCGCTACGGCGTCGAGGCGGTCAGCAACGCCGAAGCCGCCAAGCGCGCCGACACCCTCATCCTCACCGTCAAGCCGCAGGACATGGGCAAGCTCCTCGAAGAGCTCGCCCCGCACGTCCCCGCCGACCGCCTGGTCATCAGCGGCGCCGCCGGCATCCCCACCGCCTTCTTCGAGGAGCGGCTCGCCCCCGGCACCCCCGTCGTCCGCGTCATGACGAACACCCCGGCCCTCGTCGACGAGGCCATGTCCGTCATCTCCGCCGGCAGCCACGCCACCGCAGCCCACCTCCAGCACGCCGAGGAGATCTTCGGCGGCGTCGGCAAGACCCTCCGCGTCCCCGAGTCCCAGCAGGACGCGGCCACCGCCCTCTCCGGCTCCGGCCCCGCCTACTTCTACTTCCTCGTCGAGGCCATGACCGACGCCGGCATCCTCCTCGGCCTGCCCCGCGCCCAGGCCCACGACCTCATCGTCCAGGCCGCCATCGGCGCCGCCGTGATGCTCCGCGACAGCGGCGAGCACCCCGTCAAGCTCCGCGAGGCCGTCACCTCCCCGGCCGGTACGACCATCAACGCCATCGTCGAGCTGGAGAAGCACGGCGTACGCGCGGCCCTGATCGCCGCCCTCGAAGCGGCCCGCGACCGCAGCCGCGAACTCGCCACCGGCAACAGCTGACGCGGGAGGAGGGGCGGCCCCGGCCGAGCCGGACACCGCCCCTCCTCCCCTTTCACGGAGCCAGCAGCCCGATGGCCTCGTACGCCCGGTCCACCACCGGACGCGCGATGGCACGAGCCCGCCCGGCCCCCTCCCGCAGCACCCGCTCCACCTCGCCCGGATCGGCCGCCAGCCCGGCGTGCCGCTCCCGCAGCGGACGCAGCAGCTCCACCACGGCCTCGGCGACGTCCCGCTTCAGCGGCCCGTACTGCTCGTACTCCTCGGCCAGCTTCTCCGGCTCCCCGCCGGTACAGGCCGCCAGGATGTCCAGCAGGTTCGCCACCCCGGGCCGCGCGGCCCGGTCGTAGACCACCCCGCCGTCCCCGCTGTCGGTCACCGCACGCATCACCTTCTTGGTGATCACGGCCGGCTCGTCGAGGAGATAGACGATCCCGGCGCCGCTCTCACTGGACTTCCCCATCTTCGACGTCGGGTCCTGAAGGTCCATGACCCGCGCACCCACGGCCGGCAGCGTCACCTTCGGAACCGTGAACGTCCGCCCGTACCGCTGGTTGAACCGCACCGCCAGGTCCCGGGTCAGCTCCACGTGCTGCCGCTGGTCCTCACCGACGGGCACCTCCTCCGCCGCGTACGCCAGGATGTCCGCGGCCATCAGCACGGGATACGTCAGCAGCGACAGCCGTACGCCGTTCCCGGCGGCCTCCGCCTTCGCCGCCTTCTCCCGGTACTGGATCATCCGCCGCAGCTCCCCGTCTGCCGCGGTGCACTCCAGCAGGTAGGACAGCCGGGTGTGCTCGGCGACGTGGCTCTGGACGAAGAGGGTGCACCGCTGCGGATCCAGGCCGGCGGCGAGGAACAGCGTCGCGGCCTGCCGGGTGAGGCGCCGCACCCGCGCGGGATCGTGCTCCGTGGTGAGCGCGTGCAGGTCGACCACGCAGAACAGCGCGTCGGACGGCGCGTGCTCGGCCGCGACCCACTGCCGCAGGGCCCCCAGGTAGTTGCCCAGCGTCAGGTGCCCGGACGGCGTGATCCCGCTGAAGATCCTCGTCATGTCTGCTGCTCTCCCTCTGAGTGCGTGAGTGGTGGTGTGGTGCCGTGGCCACCGCGCCGGCGACCGAGCCACTCCCGAGGGGGAGAAACAGAAACGGCCGCCGTAGCGGCGGCCGTGAGCGCGTGCGTGCTCGCGTTGGGGTCCGGCCGCCGTCAGGCGGCCCACCAGCGAAGGCTGAGCGTGAGCACGTGCGTAGTCATGGGGCCCAGCGTAGACCTGGGGACGTGAGGAGCACGTGAGGTTTTCCGGCCAGTCGCCGGCCGGTCAGCGTGGGGTTGACACACCTGTGCCCGGTCCGTAAGGTTCTTCGAGTTGTCCGACGTGAGCGCCGACCCCGGTCGGTCCCCGGACAGCCATCCCGCACTACGACATTCGAACGAACGACGCACTCCGTCGTCTCGTTTTCATGCGTATTTGCGAATGAGGAATCCGCGTTCCAGGACGCAGCCGCCGATTGGCTTCGGGGGCAAGGAATCCGCTACTGTCTCACTCGCCGGAAGGGCCCAACAGCCCGAAAGGCAAACCCCGCTGACTGGGGGTCAGGCCCGAAAGGATCTGATAGAGTCGGAACCGCCGGAAAGGGAAAGCGCGAAAGCGCAGAACCTCGAAAGCACCGAGGAAATCGGACACGAAAGAGTCTGATAGAGTCGGAAACGCAAGAACGAAGAACGAAAGCCCGGAGGAAAGCCCGAGAGGGTGAGTACAAAGGAAGCGTCCGTTCCTTGAGAACTCAACAGCGTGCCAAAAATCAACGCCAGAAGTTG
>NZ_JBWKEZ010000080.1:0-33516 GCF_056434525.1 Streptomyces sp. NPDC044002 | reverse complement strand
CACTTCGTGATCGCCTTCGGCGACCCTTGACAGACCGACCCGCCCCGGAAAGCCGAAAGACTGCCGGGAAACCCCCAAAGAAACGGCACGGTCCATGGTTGGAGGGACGGGTCTCTCAGCGATGAGCGAGGGGCCGGGGGCCGGCCCGCCGGGCATCCGGGCCCTCAGATGCCCGGTTCCCGGGTCGCGGGCGCGGCTACCCGCACGAGAGGTTGATCTGGGCAGCCTGCGGAGGCTCCAGGCGCAGCAGATCGCTACGCGCTCCTCCCTGCTTGGCGTCCGACGACCGCCTTGGGCTGATACCTGCACCAGAGGACGAAAAGAGCAGCCCAGGAAGCCGGCAGGCGCGTCAGATTGCTACGCGCTTCTCCCGTCTCGGCGACCGGCAGTCGTCTTGGGCTGGTCAGGGGCGGGTTCGACGTTGCTGGCGGCGGTGGTGAACTCACGGCCAGAGGCGCCACGGATGTAGGCCAACTCCACCCAGCGCTCATAGGCGGCGGAATCCGAGACGTTCTCGTTGACGACGGCCATCAGCACCCCTTCAGTACCGGACGCGACGTCGCGGACACGACGGCGGAGCAGGCGGTGGGGGATGTACTCGCACCTCTCACTCATCGGGTGCTCCCCCGAACGCGCCCACCACCGAGAATCGGCAGCCGTCGCTCGTATCCCTCGCCAAAAACACGGCGGGCCCGGCTGTGCTCCTCCGAGCACACGACGGCCAGGGCCGCCACCAGCTCCTCCAGTGAGGCGAATCGGTCCGGCGGAGTCAGCACGACCCCACCCCCGACCGCTCGTTCCTTTACGTCCATCAGAACCTCCTAGGTCACCGACGGACTCAGCCTGCTCCTCACGTATGGACGTATATCCCCTTATCCAAGGACGGTTGGACCGTTCCACGCTATGTTCCGGAGAACGCCCAAATGTCCAGTGGAGGGCTCTTGAACACACACTTGAGTTCAGCTATGGCCGACGCCGGCGTGAGACCACATCAGCTGGCTGATCGAGTGGGGGTGTCCGGGAAAACGGTCACCCGCTGGTTAGCGGATCCCTCGCTGGTGCCGCATGCTCGAAACCGTGCAGATGTGGCTCGGGTGTTGGGAGTTGAAGAGCGCATGATCTGGCCCAAAGCCGTGACCAGCCGCGTGAAGGTCGGACAGGACAAGGAGTTGGTGCACTCCTACCCCTACCGCTCCGCCTGCCCATCCACGACATGGGCGAAGCTGGTCGCTGAGACGACCACCGACATGCTGCTGTCCGGGTACACGAACTATTTCTTCTGGACCATGATCCCCGACTTCGCCGGCGTCATCAGGAAGAAGGTCGGGAGCGGATGTCGGGTCCGCTTCCTCGTGGGAGACCCGAACGGTGAAGCCACCCGACAGCGCGAGGCGATCGAGAACGCGGCTCTGACCGTCTCCACACGCATCCGCATGACCCTCGAACAGTTGGACCGGCTCGGCCCACTGAACGGGTTGGAAGTACGCGTCAGCTCCCCGGAAGACGCCACGAACCACGTCGGGCTCAGCGTGTTCCGCTTCGACTCCGACGTCCTCGTCACACCCCACCTGGCTCGCGTCATTGGGCATGATTCGCCCATGTTCCATCTGCGCCGACAGAGCAAGGAGGGCATGTTCGACCGCTTCACCGACCACGCTGAGGAACTGTGGGAACGAGGCACGCCGTACACGTTTGACCAGCCCAAGCCAGCCGCCGGCCGCTGACACCGGAGAATCGCGTAGCAGTCTGCTGCGCCCGTGGCGCCACCGCATCGACGCGATCGTCGCCCATCACCCCTGGACAGACCGGTCGGGCCAGTGTCTGGCACCCCGCCCGGAGTACGTCTGGTGGCCGGCGCCTGCGCGGTCACCTAGCGTGCGGAGGAGGTGACCGCTACGCCGGAGGGCCTGCTGTGGAGACACGTGTCGATGAGATCGCCGACGGCATCTACCGGATCTCGACGTTCTTCCCCGAAATCGCAGAGCCTGCCGGGTTCACCGTCAACCAGTTCCTCGTCAAGGGTGAGGAGCCGCTGCTGTTCCACACCGGGATGAAGCACCTCTTTCCTGTCGTCTCCGAGGCGGTCAACCGAGTGGTCCCGGTGAATCGGCTGCGCTGGATCACCTTCGGCCATGTCGAGGCCGACGAGTGCGGCGCCATGAACGAGTTCCTCGCCGCCGCGCCGCACGCCGAGGTGGCACACGGCCTGCTCGGCTGCCAGGTTTCCCTCAACGACCTCGCCGATCGGCCGCCGCGCCCAATGGCGCACGGTGAGACGCTCGACCTGGGCGGAAAGCAGGTTCGCCGCCGCGTCCGAAACCTCAACACCCCGCACGTGCCGCACAACTGGGAGGCCCGGGTCCTGTTCGAGGAGACCACGGGCACGCTGTTCTGCGGCGACCTGTTCACCCAGGTGGGCGGCCAGGCCGCCTTCATCGAGGACGGCCTGGTGGAACGCGCTCTCGAGGCCGAAACGGCATTCCGCCAGATCTCCTGTCTGACCGCAGCCGTGACAACCCTGCGTTCCCTCGCTGGCCTCAAGCCGCGCACGCTGGCGGTCATGCACGGCTCGTCGTACCAGGGGGACGGTGCCGCCGCACTGCACGCGCTGGCCGACGCCCTGGAGGAGCGGTTCAGCCCGGAGACCGAGTTCGCCGGGATGCCGAGCGTGCTCGCAGGCGAGTAGGCTCCGCCGCAGTGACTCCACGAATGCCAACGCCCGGCCATGCGGGCAGGCGATGCACGTAGCGATCTGACGCTCCCCTGCGCCTACCTCTCTGATCAGCATGTGGTGCGGGTATCAGCCCAAGACGGCCGCCGGCCGCCGAAACGTGAGAAGCGCGTAGCGATCTGACGCGCCCGTGGGCTTCCTGGCTGCTCTGTTCGTCCTCTCGTGCAGGTATCAACCCAAGGCGGTCGCCGGACGCTGAGACGAGAGGAGCGCGTAGCGATCTGGCGCGCCTGGAGGGTCCGCAGGTCGCTCTGATCGACCTCTCGTGCGGGTAGTCGCGCACCCGGCCCGGGATCTCGACTTCTGAGGGCCCGGATGCCCGGCGGGCCGGCCCCCGGCCCCTCGCTCATCGCTGAGAGACCCGTCCATTCCCCTTGGACCGTGCCGTTCTTTTGGGGGTTTCCCGGCAGTCTTTCGGCTTTCCGGGGCGGGTCGGTCTGTCAAGGGTGGAGCGAAGCGACATCGCGAAGCGACGCGACGAAGGAGCGCCCTTGACAGGCCGGCACGACACGGAAGGACGATGGGACTGACGGGAAACCCCCATACCTTCTCTGAGACGGGCCAAGGGGATACCGCCCCCGGCCCCCGGCCCGCAGGCAAGGGGGCGGGTGGGCAAACACCGCTCGACCCCGGGGGGTCGAGGGGGAGATAGCGGGCCCGGGCCGTGAGCCCCGTCAGCAGGACTTGTGCCACGCGTCCAGGTCCAGCTTCTTTTGCAGGGAGCTGAGTTGCAGGCGCCTCGACTGTTGGCAGAAGCGGGTCGTCGGGAGTTCGTACTCCGCGTGGAAGACCGCCTTGCCCGCCTTGGTGAAGGGGGTCAGGGTCTCGCACTCGTCGTACTGGGCGCACTGTTCGTTGACCGCGAAGTCGTAGTCGCCGACCAGCTGCGGGATCTGGTCGAGGTCGTTCTTCAGGCCGACGGCCATGCCACGGTCGTGGGCGAGCTTCGCGATGAGGCGGTTGTACGTCAGCTGGTCGTCGGCGGTCAGGGGGAAGCCCGAGTCGTTGCGGTAGGCGTCCATGTTGTCGGGTTCGACCGCGTCGAAGCCCTTGTCGCGGCACATGTCGAAGCGTTTCGCCATCAGCGGTTCGAGGTCGGCCGTGCGGCGGATGTCGAGCCAGCGTTCGCCCTTCCAGCCGTTGCCCTTGCCGAGGAGCGGGTCGGGGAAGTCGGCCGCGTCCGGGCGGAAGTCCTCCCAGGCTCCGGTGGAGATGTAGCAGATGGTTCGGCGGCCGTCCTGCCTAAGTTTCGCGACCTCCTCCTTCGTCGTGTTGAACCCGTCGACGTCGTACACCGGCACGTCCACCGAGGTGTCCAGCTTGCCGGTGAGCTGCCACTGCCAGGGAGTGCCGGGGCGGGGTTGCCAGCGTTCCCCCGGCTTCTGGGCGGGCCAGGAGGGGGTGGGGGTCGGGTTCTCGCCGTCGTCGTCGGGCTCCGCGGTGCAGGCCGCTGCCGCCAGGAGTAGCAGGGCGGCGGCCGCCGCGGTGGCGAAACGCTTCATCCGGCTGCCTCCAGGGCGTACGGCAGAGTCCCCCACGGGTGGGCCCCCGTGCCGGGGACCGCGCAGTGCACCCCGGCGTGGCGTTCGGCGGCGAGTTCGGCGGCGGGGGCGTCCGGCGGGACGGCGTACACGAGGTGGCAGAACCGTCGGGCGGGGTGGTCGGCGGTCCACGGGGGCGGGGCGGCGGCCTGGTCGCGGTAGGCGTCCCAGGGGCCTTCGAAGGTGACGAGGAGGTCGGCGAGCCGGAGGTACCCGGGGTGGGGGTGGACTCCGTGGTTCAGGACGAGGGTACGGGCCCCGGCCGCGCGTGCGGCGACGGCGAGCCGGCCGTAGTGCGGGAGGAGTTCCGGGTCGGCGGCGGCCTGGTCGAGGAAGGCGCCGTCGGCCCCGTACCAGTCGCGGTGGCGCAGCAGGTCCTGGACGACGGCTGCGTGCGGGCGCCGCCCGTAGTCGGTGTCGGTGTAGCCGAGGACGGGTACGCCGGCGTCGCGGAGCCGGGCGGCGACGGCGGCGAACCGTTCGTCGGGGGCCCGGCCGGGCCCGCTGTCGGGGTTGAGCACCACCGAGTGCAGTTGTCCGGCGGAGCGGATGAGCCGTTCCCATTCCTCGGGCCGGTCGGCGGGGTGCTCGTAGAGCGGCACCAGCAGCATGGGGTTCCTTCGATTCGTCACGTCAGCGGTGTGCCGTGGCGCGGCCGAGGAGCAGGCAGACCAGGACGGCCAGGGCGGCCGCCGCGGTGCCGGCCACCGCCAGCTGGACCAGGCGGGGTTGTCCGATCCCGGCGAGCAGGGCGAGGCTCTGGGCGAAGGCCGCGCCGGAGCAGACCACGGCGGCGGGGCGGACCGCGCCGAAGGACTGCAGGAGCAGCCCGGTCCACATCACGGTGCCGAGCAGCAGCAGGGTGGCGATGCGGAGTCCGGTGAGGCCGGGGGCGTGCGGCCACAGCAGGGTGCCGGTGACGCCGAGGACGAGCAGCACCGCCAGGTACAGGGCGAGGCAGCGGGTCAGGGTGACGAGCATCCGGCGCCGGAACGCGCCGGATGAGCGGGCCGCCCGCAGCCCGGCGAGGCTGCCGCTGCGGAAGCGGTGGAGGAGCCATTCGGCGGGGCCCATGCTGAGGGTGAGGGCCACCGCGGAGGGTGCGGCGACGGCTTCGGCGGGGCCGCCGCTGAGCACCTCCCCCAGCGCGGCGTACAGCACGAGCAGGCCGGTGCCGAGGCCGAACACCCCGTAGGGCGCGGAGTCCCCGATGCGGGGTCCGCGCCGGGTGCGCTCCTCCTCGGCGCCGCGCAGCATCCGCCAGCGCACGGGGCCGCCTTCGCCCGGGCGGCGTTCCGCCCAGCGGTGGATCCTGCGCACCCCGGCCCGTACGCCCTGGGCGACCGGCAGCTCCCGCAGGGCGAGGGTGCAGGCGGCCAGCAGGGACACGAGGAGCAGGGTGACGCGTACGGGCACGGGCGGGTCGGTGAACAGGGAGAGGACCGCGCCGGCGGCCATGGGGCCGAGTGCGGCGAGCAGCAGCCGTTCGCGGCCCAGTACCAGGAGCACGGTGGCGGCGCCGACGTAGAGGGCCTGGCCTGCGGCGAAGGCGTACGAGAACGGCGGGCCGCCGGGGACGGCGAAGGCGGCGGCGGTGCCGAGGAGGGCTCCGGCGGGGGCTCCGACGAGGAGGGTGCGTCCGGCGGCGGCCCGGTCGCCGAGGCCGAGCCAGGAGTAGGCGCGGTGGGAGAGGCTCTGGTCCCAGACCCAGCCGATGAGGGCGCCGGCGAGCAGGGTGAGGGTGCCGGCGGGCAGTCCGAGCCGGTCGGGGGGGCCTTCGAGGAGGGGCGCGCCGAGGACGTAGGCGAGGCCGGGCAGGGCGAAGATCAGGCCGCGCAGCAGGCAGGCGGTGAGGGAGACCTTCCAGGGGTCGGGGAGCCGGTCGGGTTCGGGGAAGGAGCGGGGGACGCGGGCGTAGAGCTCTTCGGCGAGGGCGAAGGAGTCCTGGCGGCCGTAGGTGAGGCGGATGTGTTCGTCGGTCATCCCGTCGGATTCGAGGATGGCGGCGATCTCGTCGGGGTGGACGGCCGCGCCGGCGAACGCGCCGAGGCGGTCGGCGAGTTCGTCCATGGGGTCGGCGGCCGGGGCCCCGGGCCCGCCGGGGCGGGGCCGGGGGAGGTGGGGCAGGGTGTCGGTGCGTCCGGCGGGGGCCGGGCGGCCGACGTGGACCCAGGTGCCTTCGGGGCCGGGGGGCTTGAGCCAGAGGGATCCGCTCACCACATGCTCCCGTCGGCCGCGAGTTCCTTGTTCCAGGGGTCCTTGGACCAGGGGTCGGCGAGCCGCCGGGTCCAGTCGCCGTCGGTGCGGACGGGCGGGAGGTTCTGGCCCGGGCGGGTCTGGTCGGCGAGTTCGCGGTAGATGTGCCGGAAGCCGTCCACGGACTGGTGGAGGGTGAACTTCTCGACGACCCGTCGGCGGGACATCCGGCCGAGTTCGGCGCGGCGTTCGTCGTCGCGGAGGAGGGCGAGGGTGGCGCGGGCCATGGTCTCGGGTTCGCGGGGCGGGACGACGAGGCCGGTGTCGCCGACGGCTTCGCGGACGCCTCCGACGTCGGTGGAGACGGTGGTGCGGCCGCAGGACATGGCTTCGATGATGCTGAAGGGGAAGCCTTCGCTGATGCTGGAGAGCATGACGACGGAGCCGGCGGCGTAGGCCTTGGCGACCTGGTCGATT
The DNA here is from genome assembly GCF_056434525.1 of Streptomyces sp. NPDC044002. NCBI lineage: Bacteria > Bacillati > Actinomycetota > Actinomycetes > Kitasatosporales > Streptomycetaceae > Streptomyces > Streptomyces sp. NPDC044002. The sequence continues at coordinate 26,571 of NZ_JBWKEZ010000080.1, read as the reverse complement.
CGGCCCTCGTAGGTGATGCCGTCGGTGACGCCGAGTTCGGCGGCGAGTTTCTCCAGGCGGAGCTTGTAGTCCTCGCAGCCGGCCGGGACGGGTCCGAAGAGGCGCAGGCGCAGGGCGGGGAGCTCCTCGCGCATGAACGCGTAGGCGCGGATCAGGGTTTCGAGGTCCTTGATCGGGTCGATGCGGCCGCACCAGCTGAGGGTGGGGACGTCCGGTTCGGGGCCGGCTTCGGGGAAGGCGTGCGGGTCGACGCCGTTGTAGACGGTGCGGATGCGTTCGGAGTCGGCGCCTCCGCGTTCTTCCCAGCGGCGGTTGTACTGGTTGCAGGGGGTGATCAGGTCGGCCTGCCGGTAGCCCTCGGAGTTGAGCTCGCGGTAGAAGCCCAGCATGAGGGCCTTGACGGGCCAGCGCTGGGCGGCGGTGCGGTAGCCGAGGTAGCGCTCGCGCAGGTAGATGCCGTGCTCGGTGAGGAGGAAGGGCACTCCGTCGAGGCGTTTGGCGGCGAGGGCGGGGAGGGTGGCGAGGCCGCTGCTGACGGCGTGGGCGACGCTGTCGGGCGGGATCCGTACCGCGAGCGGGCGCAGGGCGTGTTCCAGCAGGTCGGTGGCGGTGAGCGCGTCGTGGACGGTGGGTTCGGCGGCGGCGGTGACCAGGCCGGGGCGGGTCCATACGGTCATCAGCAGGCGCAGTACCGCTTCGGAGCGCAGGGCGGGGGCGAGGCGGCCGGCGCGGGCGAGGCGGGCGAGTTCGCCCAGGGCCTCGGAGAAGCCCCCGTGGGTGGGGTCGATGAGGGAGAGCAGGAAGGTTTCGTACGTTTCGGTGAAGCGGCGGCGGGCCTTGCCGCGCAGGGCCGTGCGGCGGGTGCGGGCGGGCGGCGGGCCCCAGAGCGGGACGGCGGTGTGCCGGTAGACGTTGCGCGGCAGCTCCCAGGTGACCGGCTCGCGTCCGGAGCCGGTGAGGGCTATGACGTTGAAGTCGACCTCCGGCATGCCGCGTACCAGCTGGTCGCACCAGGTGCTGACGCCGCCGTGGACGTGCGGGTAGGTGCCTTCGGTGAGCATGGTGACATGACGCCCATGGCTCATGTGGTGTGTCCCCCCAGGACGGAAAAGGGGCCGGCGCCCGTGGTGCGCGCGTGGAGCGCCGGCTCTGGGTGTTACGTGTGCCGCGGGTCGTCCGGGGGCGGTACGGGCAGTACGGCCGGGACGGGTCGCGCGGGTGGTTCGGGTGCCGCGGGCGGGTCAGAGGAGCTTGAGGGTGACCTGCGACTGGAGCACCTCGGGGGCCGTCCACGCGGAGCGGGTGCCGGCGTAGGCGGTGCCGAAGTCGGCGGTGCCGAGGAGCAGCTGCTTCTTGGTGCCGTTCGGGGCGGTGACCGGGGCGGCGATTCCGGAGGGGGCCTTGACGACGACGTCCTTGCCGATCTTGTAGGCGGTCACCTTGCCGTCGGCGAGGGCCTTGTTCCAGGCGGCGCGGCGCTGGAGCTCGACGCCGGTGTCCTTCATGCTCTGGTTGACGATCGGCGCGCTGGGCGCGTAGAGGGCGCGGTAGGTGTCGAGGACCTGGTTGAGCACCGGGTAGAGGGTGCGGTCCTCGGCGAGGTTGGACTGGTGGACGTAGTGCGGCCGGGGGTCGTTGGCCAGGACGTGGCGCATGGCGGTGCGCGCTTCGGCCGGGACGATGTAGTCGAGGTAGCCGGTGCTGGTGTTCAGCGGGGCCGGCAGGCAGGTGGAGGTCGCCGGGTTGTCCTCGCAGATGCCGCTGCCGCCGTCGGCGCGGCTGGTGTAGATCCAGTTGTACTCGTCGGCCATCTCCGCGTTGGTGCCCGTGTTGTAGTACACGTTCATCGGGTGGCGGGGGACGGTCAAGGTGGCGCCGACGGCCCGCTGGTCGGGTTCGCGGGAGTTGTCGCTGCCGGCCCACTTGACCCCGTTGTCGGCGAGGGCGCCGGCCAGGTTGGGGTTGTCCTGCGGCTGCTGCGGGAGGGTCTTGAGGCCGGAGTGCTCGCCGGTGACCAGCTCGGAGCGGTCGAGGGTGATGCCCTTGGACGCCGCCCAGTTGTTGTTGTCGCGGATCTGGGCGGAGATCTCGGCGCGGCTCATCCAGTTGGTGGCGCCCTGGGCGTTCTTGGTGCAGGTCCAGGGGCTGGCGCTGGTGTCCTGGACGCAGCCGAGGAACGGGTGCGTGTAGGTGTGGTTCATCCAGCGGAACTTGGCCCGGTCGGCGACGAGCTGGGCGGTCAGCGCGTCGGTGCCGCCGTTCTCGGCCTTCCACTCCTCGCCGGCGCCCGCGTTGAAGAGCATGTCCAGCTTGAAGTTCTTGGACGTCTGCCACTGCGCCGCGTACTGGGCGTCGGCGGCGGTCATCCGGATGGTGCTCTCCTTGCCCTCGCCGCCCGCGCAGGCGTAGTCGCCGGGGGTGCAGTTGAGCTCCTTGCTCCAGCGGGCGTCGGGGGCGAAGACGTCGTCGACGTGGACGGCGAAGTAGCTGCGTTCCTGGCCGAGGTGGACGCCCTGGGTGAGCCATTCGACGATGCCCCGGGCCAGCAGCCGGAACTGCTGCTGGTACTGGTTGTAGCCGAAGGTGACGACGAGTTCGCTGCGTCCGTCGTGGGTGTACTCGCCGACGAGGGAGGCGCGGCCGCCGGTGACGGGGGCGTCGAGGTAGCTGGTGTAGCCGGTGCGGGGCTTGCCCATGAAGCCGTAGCTCTCCGGGACCATGGCGGAGTTGTCCTCGAAGGCGACCTGACCGCCGAGGTAGCCGAAGGGGCCCGCCTTGCCGGCGGCGGTGACGGCGGCCTGGGTGCCGTCGAGCTGGCCGCTGTAGCCGCCGTTGTCGGTGTATTCGAGTCCGACCCCCGGGTGGGCCCAGGTGTAGGCGTCGACCTGGCGGATCCCGTACGTCGTCTCGTACGCGGTGAGCGCCGCCATCTCGGCGGAGCCTTCGCCGAAGGGGTTCTCGTTGGGCAGGACGACGCCCTGGTACTTGGCCCGGGGCCGGCCGTCGACGGTGTCGGCGAGGAACGCGGCGTTGATGACGGGCCGGCCGGCACTGGCGAGGTCGACCCGGGTGTAGGGGACCCCGGTGTCCTTGAGCTGCGCGGTGATCGCGCCGACGGAGCTGCCGCCGTCGTCGACGACGAGGACCTTCAGGTCGATGCGCGGTGTCGCGTCCGCTGCCTCGGCGGTCGCGGCGGGTACTGCCACGGACATCAGGGCTGCCGCCGCCATCGCCGCGGCGGCCCTGTTCATCCGGTTCTTGTTGACCATTTCGGCCTTCCCCCCGCAGGCATCCCTCGACGACGGCCCATGGCGGACGGCCGGGCCGGGGAGGCACTGTGGAAATCATGCAAAAGGACCCCACGTCCCCTTGCGAGAGTGATGCGAGTCTCTCGGACCCCGTCAGCTCTAAAGGGCAAACCTGGAGCAGAGTCCACAGATGGGTGAACCTGATGGCGCGTTGATCGAACAACTTGACAAACCTTGTAGTGGCGTACGGGCGACTACCTGCGCGTAGGCTCGTTTCCGGCGGCCGCCGGGCCCGAATACGATCGCTGCGGAGCGGCCGGTGACCCCGACGCGACCCAAGCGCCCACTAACACAAACGGAAGCGAGACTTCACCACCGTGACTGCTCTGACTCTCAGCACTGCCGGCGCTGCGACGCTGCGCGCCGACGCCCTCGTGGTCGGCGTGGCGAAGGGCCCGAAGGGCCTCGTCGTGGCCGCCGGCGCCGAGGCCGTGGACAAGGCGTTCGACGGAAAGCTCGCCGCCGTGCTCGACTCGCTCGGCGCCACGGGCGCCGAGGGCGAGACCACCAAGCTGCCCGCGCCGGCCGGCCTCAAGGCCCCGGTCGTGCTGGCGGTCGGCCTGGGTACGGCGCCTGAGCAGGACGAGTCCTTCGACGAGGAGGCCCTGCGCCGCGCCGCCGGCGCCGCCGCCCGCGCCCTGCACGGCTCGAAGAAGGCCGCGTTCGCCCTCCCCCTGGACGACGCCTCCGCCGTCACCGCCGTCGCCGAGGGCGCGCTGCTCGGCGCGTACGCCTTCACCGCCTACCAGGGCGGCGAGAAGAAGGCCTCGAAGAACGGCGGCCCCAAGCAGCCGCTGGCCGAGGTGGCCCTGCTCGGCGCCAAGCCGCGCGACAAGGAGCACAAGGCCGCCGCCGAGCGCGCCGTCGTCGTCGCCACCGAGGTCAACGTCGCCCGCGACCTGATCAACACCCCGCCGAACGACCTCACCCCCGAGGCCTTCGCCGCCGTCGCCTCCGCGACCGCGAAGGAGAACGGCGTCAAGGTCCAGGTCCTGGACGAGAAGGCCCTGGTCAAGGGCGGCTACGGCGGCATCATGGGCGTCGGCAAGGGCTCCGAGAACGCGCCGCGCCTGGTGAAGCTCTCCTACACCCACGCCAAGGCGGAGAAGACCCTCGCCTTCGTCGGCAAGGGCATCACCTACGACTCGGGCGGCATCTCCCTGAAGCCGGCCGGCCACAACGAGACGATGAAGTGCGACATGGCCGGCGCCGCCGCCGTCTTCGCCGCCGTCATCGCCGCCGCCAAGCTGGGCCTCCAGGTCAACGTCACCGGCTGGCTCGCGCTCGCCGAGAACATGCCCTCCGGCTCCGCCACCAAGCCGGGCGACGTGCTGCGCATGTACAGCGGCAAGACCGTCGAGGTCCTGAACACGGACGCCGAGGGCCGCCTAGTCCTGGGCGACGCCCTGACCAAGGCCTCCGAGGACAACCCGGACGCGATCGTCGACGTGGCCACCCTCACGGGTGCCATGGTCCTGGCGCTCGGCGACCGCACCTTCGGGATCATGGCCAACGACGACGCCTTCCGCACCTCGATCCACGAGATCGCGGAAGAGGTCGGCGAGGCCTCCTGGCCGATGCCGCTCCCCGAGGACCTGCGCAAGACCATGGACTCCCCCACCGCCGACATCGCCAACATGGGCGTGCGGATGGGCGGCGGCCTGGTGGCCGGCCTCTTCCTCCAGGAGTTCGTCGGCGAGGGCATCACCTGGGCGCACCTGGACATCGCGGGCCCCGCCTTCCACGAGGGCGCCCCGTACGGCTACACCCCCAAGGGCGGCACCGGCTCCGCCGTGCGCACCCTGGTGCGGCTGGCCGAGCGCACCGCCACGGGCGACCTGGGCTGACGCCCCGGACCCCGTCGCGCGGGCGTACACGTACCACCTCGTGAGACGCCCGCTGTGACACGCGACGCGCCCCGGGACCCCTATCGAGGTCTCGGGGCGCGTTCGCTCTGGAAGAAACGTCGAGGATCAGTAGGTTTCTACGCACGGGTAACCCTGATCTCGGGCGGAACGACGGTCCACACCCGGGGCCCGGCGTCCCGCGTTCCCCCGACAAATGCGAAGATGGGTTCTCGGCAGGACAGGGCCCCCACCACAGGGCCGAAGAAACAAGCGGCCGATTACCAGCCGCCGCCCGGTCACAGAGGACCGGTGCCCGGCGCACATGCATGGAGGACGTGACGTGGCGAACGACGCCAGCACCGTTTTCGACCTAGTGATCCTCGGCGGTGGCAGTGGCGGTTACGCCGCGGCTCTCCGCGCATCCCAGCTGGGTCTCGACGTTGCGCTGATCGAGAAGAACAAGCTCGGCGGCACCTGCCTGCACAACGGCTGCATCCCCACGAAGGCTCTGCTGCACGCCGGTGAGATCGCCGACCAGGCACGCGAGGCCGGACAGTTCGGTATCAAGGCCTCTTTCGAGGGCGTTGACATCGCCGGTGTGCACAAGTACAAGGACGAGGTCATCTCGGGCCTGTACAAGGGCCTGCAGGGCCTGGTCGCCTCCCGCAAGGTGACCTACATCGAGGGTGAGGGCCGCCTGTCCTCCCCGACCTCCGTCGACGTCAACGGCCAGCGCATCCAGGGCCGCCACGTCCTGCTGGCGACCGGCTCCGTGCCGAAGTCGCTGCCGGGCCTGACCATCGACGGCAACCGGATCATCTCCTCGGACCACGCGCTGGTCCTGGACCGCGTGCCCCAGTCCGCGATCATCCTGGGCGGCGGCGTCATCGGCGTCGAGTTCGCCTCGGCGTGGAAGTCCTTCGGCACCGACGTCACCGTCATCGAGGGCCTCAAGCACCTCGTCCCGGTCGAGGACGAGAACAGCTCCAAGATCCTGGAGCGCGCGTTCCGCAAGCGCGGCATCAAGTTCAACCTGGGCACCTTCTTCCAGTCGGCCGAGTACACCGAGACCGGTGTCAAGGTCACGCTGGCCGACGGCAAGACCTTCGAGGCCGAGGTGCTGCTGGTCGCCATCGGCCGCGGCCCGGTCTCCCAGGGCCTGGGCTACGAGGAGCAGGGCGTCGCGATGGACCGCGGCTACGTCCTGGTCGACGAGTACATGCAGACCAACGTGCCGACCATCTCGGCCGTGGGCGACCTCGTCCCCACCCTGCAGCTCGCGCACGTCGGCTTCGCCGAGGGCATCCTCGTCGCGGAGCGCCTGGCCTGCCTGAAGGCCGTGCCGATCGACTACGACGGTGTCCCGCGCGTCACGTACTGCCACCCCGAGGTCGCCTCGGTCGGCATCACCGAGGCCAAGGCCAAGGAGATCTACGGCGCGGACAAGGTCGTCGCCCTGAAGTACAACCTGGCGGGCAACGGCAAGAGCAAGATCCTGAAGACCGCGGGCGAGATCAAGCTCGTCCAGGTCAAGGACGGTGCCGTGGTCGGCGTCCACATGGTCGGTGACCGGATGGGCGAGCAGGTCGGCGAAGCCCAGCTGATCTACAACTGGGAGGCCCTGCCGGCCGAGGTCGCGCAGCTCATCCACGCGCACCCGACCCAGAACGAGGCCCTCGGCGAGGCCCACCTGGCCCTGGCCGGCAAGCCGCTGCACGCACACGACTAATCGTCACGGGCGCGACGACCACTTCCGCACTTTCGTTAGGAGCAACTGAAACCATGTCGGTTTCCGTAACCCTTCCGGCGCTCGGCGAGAGCGTCACCGAGGGCACTGTCACCCGTTGGCTCAAGGCCGAGGGCGAGCGCGTCGAGGCCGACGAGCCGCTGCTCGAGGTCTCGACCGACAAGGTCGACACCGAGATCCCCTCCCCCGTCTCCGGCATCCTGGCCTCCATCAAGGTCGCCGAGGACGAGACCGTCGAGGTCGGCGCCGAGCTGGCCGTCATCGACGACGGCTCCGGCGCCCCGGCCGCCGCTGCCGCCCCGGCCGCCGCCGAGGCCCCCGCGGCCCCGGCCGCTCCGGCCCCCGTCGCCGAGGCCCCGGCCGCCCCCGCACCGGCCGAGACCCCGGCTCCGGCCGCCGCTCCGGCGGGCGCCGCCTCCGGCACCGACGTCGTGCTGCCCGCGCTGGGCGAGTCGGTCACCGAGGGCACCGTCACCCGCTGGCTGAAGGAGGTCGGCGAGTCCGTCGAGGCCGACGAGCCGCTGCTCGAGGTCTCCACGGACAAGGTCGACACCGAGATCCCCGCGCCGGTCTCCGGCACCCTGCTGGAGATCCTGGTCGCCGAGGACGAGACCGCCGAGGTCGGCGCCCGTCTCGCCGTCATCGGTGTCGCGGGCGCGGCTCCGGCCGCCGCCCCGGCAGCTGCCGCTCCGGCTCCGGCCGCCCCGGCCGCTCCGGCCGCCGCCCCGGCTCCGGTCGTGGCCGCCCCGGCCGCCGCCGCCCCGGCTCCGGTCGCCCCGGCCGCCCCCGTGGCCGCCCCGGCTCCGGTCGTGGCCGCCCCGGCCGCCGCCGCCCCGGCTCCGGTCGCCCCGGCCGCCCCCGCCGCCGTCTCCGGCGACGAGGGCGCGTACGTGACCCCGCTGGTGCGCAAGCTCGCCTCGGAGTCCGGCGTCAACCTGTCGACGGTCACGGGCACCGGTGTCGGTGGCCGCATCCGCAAGCAGGACGTCCTGGCCGCCGCCGAGGCCGCCAAGGCCGCCGCCGCTGCCCCGGCTCCGGCCGCCGCCGCTGCCGCCCCGGCCGCCAAGGCTCCGGCCGCGGTGTCCGAGCTGCGCGGTCAGACGGTCAAGATGACCCGCATGCGCAAGGTCATCGGCGACAACATGATGAAGGCCCTGCACTCGCAGGCGCAGCTCAGCTCCGTGGTCGAGGTGGACATCACCAAGATCATGAAGCTGCGCGAGAAGGCCAAGGCCGGCTTCCTCGCCCGCGAGGGCGTCAAGCTGTCCCCGATGCCGTTCTTCGTCAAGGCCGCTGCCCAGGCGCTGAAGGCCCACGCGGTCGTCAACGCCCGGATCAACGAGGACGAGGGCACCATCACCTACTTCGACTCGGAGAACATCGGCATCGCCGTGGACTCCGAGAAGGGCCTGATGACCCCGGTCATCAAGGGTGCCGGTGACCTCAACCTGGCGGGCATCTCCAAGGCGACCGCCGACCTGGCCGGCAAGGTCCGCGGCAACAAGATCACCCCGGACGAGCTGTCCGGCGCGACCTTCACCATCAGCAACACCGGCTCGCGCGGTGCGCTGTTCGACACGGTGATCGTTCCGCCGAACCAGGTCGCGATCCTGGGCATCGGTGCCACGGTCAAGCGCCCCGTGGTCATCGAGACCGAGGAGGGCACCGTCATCGGCGTCCGCGACATGACGTACCTGACCCTGTCCTACGACCACCGCCTGGTGGACGGCGCGGACGCGGCCCGGTACCTCACCGCCGTCAAGGCGATCCTCGAGGCCGGCGAGTTCGAGGTCGAGCTCGGCCTGTAAGGCCCTGCGCACAGCCCCGGCTGTCGCTTGCGGCGCCCCCGTCCGGATTCGTCCGGGCGGGGGCGCCGTCGTTGTGCCGCCGCTGCGCCGCCGTTGTAACGAGCCTCACCCTGCGTCCCTGACCACGAACGCATCGGAGCAGGCCACGACGGCCGTATTGTCTACGCATCAGGCCCCGCGTGTCCGCACACACAGGAGTTGAACCCCGATGATCACCCCACCCGTCGTGCACTCGCTGCGCGAGCAGATCCGCGAGCACATCGTGGAGGGGATCGTCAGCGGCCGCTGGAAGCCCGGCGAGCGGATCGTCGAGCGCCGGATCGCCGTGGAGCTGGAGGTCAGCCAGACGCCCGTGCGCGAGGCGCTGCGCGAGCTGGAGACGCTGCGGCTGATCGAGTCCGCGCCGAACAAGGGCGTCCGCGTACGGAACCTCTCGGCGGCCGACCTGGAGGAGATCTACCCGGTCCGGGCCGGTCTGGAGCAGATCGCGGCCGAGCTGGCCGCCCCGAAGCTGGCGGCCGACTGCTCGGCCCTGGAACCGCACGTGGAGGCCCTGTGGGAGGCCGACCGGGTCCAGGACGGCACGGCGCAGGTGCGGCACACGGTGGGCTTCCACCGGGAGATGGTGCGGGCGGCCGGGAACAGCGTGCTGCTGCACACCTGGGAGAGCCTGGGCATCGAGGTCTTCACGGCCCTGTCCATCCGGTGGCTGGGAACCGTCCAGAAGTCCTACGCCGAGGAGCACGAAGCCCTCGTCGCGGCGTTCCGCAGTCAGGACCCCGATATCGGTGTCCTGGTGAAGCGGCATGTGCTCGGCTGCGCCCCGCGCAGCGCCTGACCGCTTCCGTACCCCATCTGACCTGGGGATTTTAGCGATCCTCCAGTGGATCCCAGCTCCGGTGGCATGTACTGATGAAACCGGCACCGGGTGCCTGCGTACATGGCACCGGGTGCCGACTTTCGTCCCACCGTCGATTATTCGTCACTTTTATTTGATCGATCATCGATCAGGGATTTACAGTCACTGCGGGCCCCAACCGGGTCCACCGACCCTGTCCTGCCCGTCAGGGTTTTCTTCACCACCTCCTCTCCTTTGTCCGGAAGGCGGCGCACACCGATGTCCGACCCCGTAGGAAAGCTTCCGAGCGAGCTCGACCAGCTCCCGGACCGCGACACCGAAGAGACCGCCGAATGGGCGGCCTCTCTCGACGCCGTCGCCAAGGCCGCCGGTACGCGCCGCGCCGAATACCTGCTCCGCCGCACCCTCCAGCACGCCGAGGCCGCCGGCCTCGCCCTGCCGAAGCTGCTGGAGACGGACTACGTCAACACCATCCCCACCTCCGCCGAGCCGGCCTTCCCCGGTGACGAGGAGATGGAAGCCAAGATCACCGCCTGGAACCGCTGGAACGCGGCCGCCATGGTGACCCGCGGCTCCAAGTACGGCGTCGGCGGCCACATCGCCACCTTCGCCTCCGCCGCGTGGCTGTACGAGACCGGCTTCCAGCACTTCTTCCGCGGGAAGGAGGCCGACGGATCCGGCGACCAGCTCTACATCCAGGGCCACGCCTCCCCCGGCATCTACGCCCGCGCCTTCCTCGACGGGCGCATCTCCGAGCAGCAGCTCGACAACTTCCGCCAGGAGTCCGGCGGCAACGGCCTGCCGTCCTACCCGCACCCGCGGCGCCTGCCGTGGCTGTGGGAGTTCCCCACGGTCTCCATGGGCCTCGGCCCGCTCTCCGCGATCTACCAGGCGCGCTTCAACCGCTACCTGGAGAACCGCAGGATCAAGGACACCTCCAACTCGCACGTCTGGGCCTTCCTCGGCGACGGCGAGATGGACGAGCCCGAGTCGACCGCCGCCCTGGCCCTGGCCTCCCGCGAGCAGCTCGACAACCTGACGTTCGTCATCAACTGCAACCTGCAGCGCCTCGACGGCCCGGTCCGCGCGAACTTCCGCGTGGTCCAGGAGCTGGAGGCCCAGTTCCGCGGCGCCGGCTGGAACGTCATCAAGACCCTGTGGGGCACCGCCTGGGACGAGCTGTTCCAGCTCGACACCACGGGCGCCCTGGTACGCCGCCTGCGCGAGGTACCGGACGCGCAGTTCCAGACGTACGCGACCCGCGACGTGGCCTACATCCGCCAGCACTTCTTCGGCGCCAACGCCGAGCTCGTCGCCCTCGGCGCCCTGCTCTCCGACGCGAAGATCGCCGAGTGCTTCCACACCTCCCGCGGCGGCCACGAGCCCCGCAAGGTGTACGCCGCGTACAAGGCCGCCCTGGAGCACAAGGGTGCTCCGACGGTCATCCTCGCGCAGACCGTCAAGGGCTACACGCTGGGCTCCGGGTTCGAGTCGAAGAACGCGAACCACCAGATGAAGAAGCTGACGATCGACGAGTTCAAGGACATGCGCGACCTCCTTGGCCTCCCGATCCCGGACAGCGCCTTCGCCGACGGCAAGGTCCCGTACGGCCACCCGGGCGCCAACAGCCCCGAGGTGCAGTACCTGAACGAGCGCCGCGCGGCCCTCGGCGGCCCCGCCCCGGCCCGCAAGGTCCACCAGGTGGCCCTGCCGGCTCCGGCCGACCGCTCCTTCGCCCCGCTCATCAAGGGTTCCGGCAAGCAGGAGATGGCCACCACCATGGCCTTCGTCCGCCTCGTCAAGGACCTGATGCGGGACAAGGAGACCGGCAAGCGCTGGGTGCCGATCGTCCCCGACGAGGCCCGTACCTTCGGTATGGAGTCCCTCTTCCCGTCGGCCGGCATCTACTCGCCGCTGGGCCAGACGTACGAGCCGGTCGACCGCGACCAGCTGATGTACTACAAGGAGGCCAAGGACGGCCAGATCCTCAACGAGGGGATCACCGAGGCCGGCGCCATGGCCGACTTCATCGCCGCCTGCACGTCGTACGCGACGCACGGCGAGCCGATGATCCCGTTCTACATCTTCTACTCGATGTTCGGCTGGCAGCGCACCGCCGACCAGATGTGGCAGCTCGCCGACCAGCTCGGCAAGGGCTTCATCGTCGGCGCCACGGCCGGCCGCACCACGCTGACCGGTGAGGGCCTCCAGCACGCCGACGGCCACTCGCACCTGATCGCGTCCACGAACCCGGCGTCGCTCAACTACGACCCGGCCTTCGCGTACGAGATCGCGGTGATCGTCAAGGACGGTCTGCGCCGGATGTACGGCGAGCAGCCCGAGGACGTCTTCTACTACCTGACGGTCTACAACGAGCCGAAGGTGCAGCCCGCGATGCCCGAGGGCGTCGAGGAAGGCATCCTCAAGGGCCTGTACCGCTTCAACGAGGCCTCCTCGCTGGAGTCCGCCCCGGCCGCCGACGCCCCGAAGATCCAGCTCATGGCCTCGGGCACGGCGATCCACTGGGTCCTGGAGGCGCAGCAGCTGCTGGCCGCCGACTGGAACGTGGCCGCCGACGTCTGGTCCGCCACCTCGTGGGGCGAGCTGCGCCGCGACGCGCTGGAGTGCGACGAGGCGCTGCTGCGCGGCGAGGAGCGCACCCCGTACGTGACCCGCGTGCTGGAGGGCGCCCCGGGCCCGGTCCTGGCGGTCTCCGACTGGATGCGCCAGGTCCCGGACCAGATCAGCCAGTGGGTCCCGCAGGACTACACCTCGCTGGGTACGGACGGCTTCGGTCTGTCCGACACCCGTGAGGGCGCCCGCCGCCACTTCGGTGTCGACGCCCAGTCGATCGTGGTGGCCTCGCTGGCCCAGCTCGCCCGCCGCGGCGAGGTACCGGCGTCCGCCGTCAAGGAGGCCCGGGAGCGCTACGGCCTGTAGCCCCGGCCCCGTCCGAGCGTGAGGCGGCCCGTCCCCCCGGGGACCGGCCGCCTCACGGCGTTTCCGGGGCGAAGCCCATGAGTGCCCGCAGCCCCGCCAGGACCTCGGGCGACACGATGGTGCCGCGCGCGTGCGGCCAGGGCCCCAGGGGCGAGATGCCCGGGGGCCGTCCGGGCGGAAGGGCCGGTCCGGGTACACGGGCTTCGAGGCACCGCCGCACCGGACCGGGAGGGAGCATCAGCGCCGGGCGCTGCGGCGGGGCGGCGGCGTGCCCGAGCGGGGCGTCGGCCCGTTGCACCCGCCTTTCCCTTCCCGGCGCCGGCCGGTCAGGGGGCGCACCGCCGTCCGGCCCGGCGGCCCGAGTCGGCGCGGGACGCCACGACGGGCCCCGCCCCGGGTCCCTGAGCCGGGCTTCGAGCAGCAGGCGGAGGCGCTCCGCACGCGCGGCCTTCAAGATCTCCGCGGCCTCGTTCTCGGCCTCGGCCAGACGGGCGGCCGCCTGTTCGTCGGCTTCTCGCCGCCGGTGCTCCGCGTACCGGTCGGCTGCCCGCCGGGCCTCCAGTGCGGCGGGGGTGGCTCCGGCCCGCACCGCGTCGGCGTACCGGTCGGCCTCTTCCTTCATGGCCCGTGCCGAGGCCTCCGCCCGGGCCATGAGCAGGGTGCTGTCCTTGCGGGCTTCTTCGAGGACGGCCGCGGCCTCGGCCCTCTCCTCGCGTTGCGCCTCCAGGGCCCGGCTCAGCGCGTACGCCAGCGTCGCCGCGTCCGGTACGCGCCGGGCGGGGTCCTTGGCCAACAGCCGCATGACGACTGCGGCGACGGCCGGTGGTACGCCGGGGGCCGCGTCGGCCAGCGGACGGGGCGGCTCTTGTATGTGGCGGCGCTTGACGGCATCGCCGACTCCCCGGAACGGGGGCTGCCCGCTCAACCCCTCGTAGAGCAGGCAGCCGAGGCTGTAGAGGTCGGACCGGTGGTCCAGCCTGCCGTTTCCCCCGGCTTGTTCGGGCGACATGTACGCGGGGGTGCCGACGGGATTGCCGGGTAACGTCCAGTTGCCCTGCACCAGGTCGTCGAGCAGCTTCGCCACCCCGAAGTCGGCGAGTTTGACGACGCCGGTGCCGGTGAGCAGCACGTTGGCGGGCTTGACGTCGCGATGGACGATGCCCTTGGAATGGGCCGATGCGAGGGCCTGCGCGATCTGGTGTCCCCAGTGCACCACGTCGTACCAGGGCAGGGGTTCCCCGGTCCCGAAGACCTCGGCCAGGTTCTTCCCGTCGACCCGTTCCATGACCAGGTAGAGCAGCCTCGCGCCGGGAGTGACCGCTTCACCGCAGTCGTGGACCGTCACCACGTGGACGTGGTTGAGGCCGGCGGCGGCGCGGATCTCCCGGAGGAAGCGCGCTTCGGCCTCGCCCTGGCCGAGGGAAGCTCTGATCCGCACCAGCTTCACGGCGACGGAGCGCTCCATGTGCGTGTCCGTGGCCTCCCACACCTCGCCCGAGCCCCCTTCGCCGAGCCAGGTGTGCATTTCGTAACGGTCGTCCAGACGCCACCCCTGCATGGGGCACCCTCCCGCTGCGCGTGCCGCTCCCCCGTCGATTATGCGCCCGGCCGGGGGACGGGGACACCGGCCTTTGGCCGTACGAGCGGTGGCGACGCGGGGGTGGAGCCGTGATGCTGGATCCCGTGATGGACGAGACGGAGTTCTGGGAGATCGTCGACCGTACCCGCGAGGCCGCCGAGGGCGACCCCGAGGAGCATGCCGAGCTGCTCGTGGAGCGGCTGGCGCAGCTCGATCCCGACTCCGTGCTGGACTTCGCGCGGCACTTCGAGTCCCGGTACAACCGGGCGTACACCTGGGACCTGTGGGGCGCGGCGTGGGTGCTGCTCGACGGGGCGAGTGACGACGCGTTCGACTACTTCCGGTGCTGGCTGATCGGGCAGGGCCGGGAGGTCTTCGAGGGCGGGGTGCACGATCCGGACCGGCTGGCGGAGCTGCTGGGTGATTTCGACGAGGAGATCGACGGGGACGGCGAGGAGCTGGGGTACGCGGCCGACGAGGCGTACGAGCAGCTGACCGGGGTGGTGGCGCCGGACCTGGGCATCCCGTTGCAGGCGGAGGAGCCGGAGGGCACCCCGCTGGACTTCGAGAGCGAAGCCGTGCTGGCGGAGCGCTTCCCCCGGCTCTGGGAACGGTTCCGCTCTTAGTAGTGCGTACCGCCGTCGATGCGGATCTCGGTGCCGGTGATGAAGGCGCCGTCCTCGGAGCCGAGCATCGCGACGACGCCGGCGACGGTCTGCGGGCCGGCGAAGCCCTGGCCGAGGGCGGGGGCGAGCTTGGTGAACAGGCTCCAGTCGGTGTCCTCGGGCAGGCCGGGGCCGGTGCCGGTGGTCATGCCGCTCTCGATGGAGCCGGGGGCGACGGAGACGAAGCGCAGGCCCTGCTTGCTGTATTCGGCGGCCAGTGCGTGGGTCATGGACTGGATGCCGCCCTTGCTGGCCGCGTAGGCGGACATGTAGGGGTGGGCGAAGCTCGCCGAGGTGGAGCTGAAGTTGACGACGACGGGCTGCTCGCCGGCCAGCAGGGCGGGGAGCGACTCGCGGATCATCAGGAAGGTGCCGGTCAGGTTGACCGAGATCACCTGGTTCCACAGGTCGAGCGTGGTCTGGTGGGTGTGCGCGGAGCGCAGGATGCCCGCCGCGTTGACCAGTACGTCGATGCCGGTGAGGGCGTCGACGGCGGAGGCGACGCCGGTCTTGACGGCGGCCTCGTCGGATATGTCCAGGACGGCCGTGGTGAGCCGGCCGGCGTGGCCCTCTGCGGCAGCCTGCTCGGCGGTGGCCTTCAGTCCGGCCTCGTTCACGTCGACGGCGTGGACGCGGCCGCCCTCGGAGAGAATGCGGTGGACGGTGGCCTGGCCGATGCCCGAGCCGCCGCCGGTGATGAGGACGCGACGTCCTTCGTAACGGTTCATGGGGCGAGCCTACCGAGGACGTGACACGTTTTGCCAGACTGGCATGAAATGCATTCTTCAGCTAGTCCTGGCGTAGTCTTCACCCGTGAGATCTCCCCGCCCGTACTCCCCTCAGAGCGGCCCCGGAACCCAGTCGCTGACCGAGCGCCGCAAGGCCGCCACCCAGCTCGACATCGCCCGCGCCGCGTGCGAGCTCTTCGCCGCGAACGGCCCCGACGGCACCACCGCCGAGGACATCGCCCACCGGGCGGGGGTCGCGCTGCGCACGTTCTACCGCTATTTCCGCAACAAGCAGGAGGCCGTGGCCCCGCTGCTGGCGGGCGGCGGCGACGCCTGGCGGGCGCTGCTCGCCGAGGAGCGCCCGGGAACCCCCCTGGCGGAGGCGCTGGAGCGGGCGGTGACGCGCTCGCTGAGCGACTCGCAGGCCGTGGAGGAGGGGCTGGAGGTCACCCGCGGCCTGCTGCGCGCGGCCGCCTCCGACGAGGCGCTGCGGGCGGTCTGGTACCGGGTGAACCAGGACTCCGAGGAGCGCCTGGTCCCGGTGGTGGCCCGGCTGGCCGGCCCGGAGGCGGACCCGATGTCGGTGCGCCTGCTCGCGGCGGCCGCCACGGACGCGATCCGCGTCTCGCTGGAGCTCTGGTCCGCCGGCGACGCCCCGGTCTCGGGCCCCGGCTCCCCCGCGGACCTCGCGGTCCGCGCCCTGCGCGAGCTGACCGGCGCGATGCCCCTGCTCCGCTGAGGGAACAGGGGCACCGGAAGGGGGAGGGTGTCAGCGCCAGCCGCCCCAGTCGTCGTACCAGTCGCCGTGGCCGTGCCAGCCGGCGTTGTCCCAACGGCCCCAGTCGTCGTCGTTCCAGCCGTGGTCGTGGTCGCTCCAGCGGCCGTTCCCACCGCAGTCGTCGTCGTCCCAGTGGTTGGAGTGGCGGTAGTCCGAGCGCGAGTCCCGGCCACCGTCGTGGGCGGAGGCGTTCGCGGCCGGCAGCAGACCCAGGGTGAGTCCGGCGGCCCCGGCGACAACGGCTCCGACGATCCTACGGCGCATCTTCATGCACCTCCGATGCAAATATCGCTTATCGGGCTTTTAGGTCTTATCCACCGTTACTCCGGTCGGGCGGGCTGTCAAAAGCAGAAGGCCCCCGCCACTCTCCGAAAGAGAGCGGCGGGGGCCTTCCCTGCCTACGCTGACCTGGGCTTCTTACAGGTCGAAGTAGAGCTCGAACTCGTGCGGGTGCGGGCGCTGCGCGATCGGGGCGATCTCGTGCGTGCGCTTGTAGTCGATCCAGGTCTCGATCAGGTCGGGGGTGAAGACACCGCCGGCCAGGAGGTACTCGTGGTCCTCCTCCAGGGCCTTGAGGACGTCCTCCAGGCTGGTCGGGACCTGCGGGACGCTCGCGTGCTCGTCGGGCGAGAGCTCGTAGAGGTCCTTGTCGATCGGCTCCATCGGCTCGATCTTGTTCTTGATGCCGTCGAGGCCCGCGAGGAGCAGCGCCGCGAAGGCGAGGTACGGGTTCGAGGACGGGTCCGGCGCGCGGAACTCGACGCGCTTGGCCTTCGGGTTCGAGCCCGTGATCGGGATGCGCATGGCGGCGGAGCGGTTGCGCTGCGAGTACACCATGTTGACCGGCGCCTCGAAGCCCGGCACCAGGCGGTGGTACGAGTTCACCGTCGGGTTGGTGAAGGCGAGCAGCGACGGGGCGTGCTTGAGGATGCCGCCGATGTAGTAGCGGGCGGTGTCCGACAGGCCCGCGTAGCCGGCCTCGTCGTAGAACAGCGGCTCGCCGCCGGCCCACAGGGACTGGTGGACGTGCATGCCCGAGCCGTTGTCACCGAAGATCGGCTTCGGCATGAAGGTCGCGGTCTTGCCGTTGCGCCAGGCGACGTTCTTCACGATGTACTTGAAGAGCATCAGGTCGTCGGCCGCGGCGAGCAGCGTGTTGAACTTGTAGTTGATCTCGGCCTGGCCACCGGTGCCGACCTCGTGGTGCTGGCGCTCGACCTGGAGGCCCTGGGCGTCCAGCTCGAGGGAGATCTCGGCGCGCAGGTCGGCGAAGTGGTCGACCGGGGCGACCGGGAAGTAACCGCCCTTGTAGCGGACCTTGTAGCCGCGGTTGTTCTCCTCGGAGCCGGTGTTCCAGGCGCCGGCCTCGGAGTCGATGTGGTAGAAGCCCTCGTTCGCGGAGGTCGCGAAGCGCACGCTGTCGAACACGTAGAACTCGGCCTCGGGGCCGAAGAACGCGGTGTCGGCGATGCCGGTGGAGGCGAGGTAGGCCTCGGCCTTCTTGGCGATGTTGCGCGGGTCGCGGCTGTAGGCCTCACCCGTGATCGGGTCGTGGATGAAGAAGTTGATGTTGAGCGTCTTGTCCTTGCGGAACGGGTCCAGGCGCGCGGTGGTGATGTCGGCACGCAGCGCCATGTCGGACTCGTGGATCGCCTGGAAGCCGCGGATCGAGGAACCGTCGAAGGCGAGCTCCTCCGCCGGGTCGAACGCTCGCGCCGGGATGGTGAAGTGCTGCATCACACCAGGCAGGTCGCAGAAGCGGACGTCGACGAACTTGACGTCGTTCTCCTCGATGTACTGCTTCACTTCGTCGGCGTTCTTGAACATCCAACTCCTCCTACTCCCGGTCCCGGGGCAGGGACGGGCTTTATAGCTCGTGGTGCGTCAGTGCGGTGCCGCACGCTGACCGACCATAAGCAGACGGGATTTCCCAAGCATGACCCATTTGTTTCGCACAAGTTAACCAGGGTCCGGTCCAGGCCCCGTGGAGGAGCACCGGTACCGTGGTGGAGTGGACAACAGGCAAGCAATCGGTTCCTGGCTCTCCGGCCCGCGCGCGGCCGCCGAGGAGATGGGCGTCGACTTCGGCTATCCGGGCCAGCGGCTCGGCCTGCCCCAGTCGGGACCCGGCTCCGCGGCCCGCTTCGGACGCCGGCTCGGTGCCGTCCTCATCGACTGGATCGGCTGCCAGCTGATCGCGTACGGGCTCATCGCCCACGACGACCTGGATGCCGCCGGGTACTGGACGCTCGCGCTCTTCCTCTCCCTGACCCTGCTGACCGTGGGCACCGTGGGATTCACCCCTGGCAAGCGGATGCTCGGCCTCCGGGTGATCGGGCAGGGCGGCGGCCGCCTGAGCATCCCCCGCGTGGTGCTGCGGACCCTGCTGCTGGCCCTGGTCGTCCCGGCGCTGATCTGGGACCGCGACGGGCGCGGACTGCACGACCGCCTCGCGGGCGCCGTCCAGGTCCGGATCTAGCAGTACACCAGCACCTGCGCGTAGAGGTGTGCGCGTGCGGTGGCGGTGACCGGAAAGCACCGGTCGTATACACAGGTCGTATACACACAGGGGCGCCCCCGAGCCATCCGGCTTCGGGGGCGCCCCTGTGTGTGTACGAGGAGTGCGTCAGCGCATCTTTCCGCCGCGCGGCATGCGCATGCCCTTGGGCATCGGGCCCTTCGGGACCGGCATGTTGCTCATGA
The DNA here is from genome assembly GCF_056434525.1 of Streptomyces sp. NPDC044002. NCBI lineage: Bacteria > Bacillati > Actinomycetota > Actinomycetes > Kitasatosporales > Streptomycetaceae > Streptomyces > Streptomyces sp. NPDC044002. The sequence goes on along the minus strand of NZ_JBWKEZ010000080.1, from coordinate 7,609 downwards.
GGTCACCCATGGCGCGGAGCTTGTCGTTGGTCATGGTGATCTGCTCGCCGGACAGGACGCGCGGCAGCTTCAGCAGCGTCGTGCGGACCTTCTTGAGGGGCACCTCGCCCTCGCCGGTGCCCACGATGAAGTCGTGGACCGGGATGTCGGGCATGATCCGGGCCATCTTCTTCTTCTCGGCCGCGAGCAGGGCCTTGACCCGGTTCGGGTTGCCCTCCGCGATCAGGACGACGCCCGCCTTGCCGACGGCCCGGTGGACGATGTCCTGGTTCCGGTTCATCGCGACGGCCGGGGTGGTGGTCCAGCCCCGTCCCACGTTGTCCAGTACGGCCGCGGCAGCGCCCGGCTGCCCCTCCATCTGCCCGAAGGCAGCCCGCTCGGCCCGCCGCCCGAAGACGATCGCCATCGCGAGGAACGCCACCAGGAGGCCCAGGATGCCCAGGTAGACCGGGTGGCCGATCAGGAAGCCGATCGCAAGGAAGACACCGAAGGTGACGATTCCCACGCCCGCGACGATCAGACCGACCTTCGGGTCGGCCTTGCGCGTCATCTTGTACGTCAGGGCGATCTGCTTCAGTCGCCCGGGGTTCGCAGCAGTCTCTGCGTTTGACTTCCTCGCCATAAGGCGAAGTTTACGTGTCCTGCGGGGTCCGGGTAGCCGCGGCCTCGAGTACGTGCTCGGTTTCCACGCGGTCCTTCGCCCGGCGGCGGTCCTCCAGGACGGCGGCCCAGGCGTTGCGCCGGGCACCGCTCATGAGCAGCGATTCCAGGCCGCGGAAGGCCTCACTGAAGGACGGGATGGCGATGGCGCGGACTGGCGCGGCCTGCATGATGTCGACCCCTACTCTCGCTGCTCGGACCGTCGGCGTGTGCGGTGCGTGGATCCAGCGTCACTGACTGGTGTTACCAGGGCGTGACCGGTCGGTCAAATGTGATTGACACGTTGCAAACACAGACGCGGCCCGCCGGGCTCCTCACACGAAAAGAGCCTAGGGGCCGCGTCGATGCGGTGTTACCGATTGGTAGGTATTGTGCGTGAGTTCACACTCACGCACGGTCATGCAGCCGCCGGATCAGACGGCGGCGCGCTTCTCCATCGCCTGGTTGTACAGGCGGCCCGCGCGGTACGAGGACCGGACCAGCGGGCCGGACATCACACCGGAGAAGCCGATCTCCTCGGCCTCCTTCGCCAGCTCCACGAACTCGGCCGGCTTCACCCAGCGCTCCACGGGGTGGTGCCGCGGCGAGGGCCGCAGGTACTGGGTGATGGTGATGAGCTCACAGCCGGCCTCGTGGAGCTCCTTCAGCGCCTCCGAGACCTCCTCGCGCTCCTCGCCCATGCCCAGGATCAGGTTGGACTTGGTGACGAGGCCGTAGGCGCGGGCCTGCCGGATCACGTCGAGGGAGCGCTCGTAGCGGAAGCCGGGGCGGATCCGCTTGAAGATGCGCGGCACGGTCTCGACGTTGTGCGCGAAGACCTCGGGGCGGGAGGCGAAGACCTCCTCCAGCAGCTCCGGGACCGCGTTGAAGTCGGGGGCCAGCAGCTCCACCTTGGTGTGGCCGCCCTCGCGGCCGGCCGTCTGCTGGTGGATCTGGCGCACGGTCTCCGCGTACAGCCACGCGCCGCCGTCCGCCAGGTCGTCGCGGGCGACGCCGGTGATGGTGGCGTAGTTCAGGTCCATGGTGACCACGGACTCGCCGACGCGGCGCGGCTCGTCCCGGTCCAGGGCCTCGGGCTTGCCCGTGTCGATCTGGCAGAAGTCACAGCGCCGGGTGCACTGGTCGCCGCCGATGAGGAAGGTGGCCTCGCGGTCCTCCCAGCATTCGTAGATGTTCGGACAGCCGGCTTCCTGGCACACCGTGTGCAGTCCTTCGCCCTTCACCAGGGCCTGCATCTTGGTGTACTCGGGGCCCATCTTCGCCCGGGTCTTGATCCACTCGGGCTTGCGCTCGATGGGGGTCTGGCTGTTACGGACCTCCAGGCGCAGCATCTTGCGTCCGTCGGGTGCGACTGCGGACACGACCGGCTCCCTGTGTGACTTCGATTCTTCGGCGCCCACCAGGGTACGCCCGTAAATTCGTACGCTCTTACGTCCGCCAACCGGGGGCCGCCCGGAGGCATTCCCCCGGGCCGGTCAGGCCCCCGCGGCCTCGATCTCCCGGGGCCGCAGCTCGGCGTGCTCCAGCACGTCCTTCAGGTGCCGTTCGACGACCGGCAGCACCTCGGCGATGGTGACCTCGCGGCCCAGTTCGTACGAGAGCGAGGTCACACCGGCGTCCCGGATCCCGCAGGGGATGATCCGGTCGAACCAGGTGCTGTCCGGGTTCACGTTCAGGGAGAAGCCGTGCATCGTGACGCCCTTGGCGACGCGGATGCCGATGGCGGCGAGCTTGCGGTCCTCGCGGCGCTGGCCGGCGTTGGACGGGGCGTACTCGGGGCCGTGGAGGCGGGCGTCGAACTCGTCGTCGCCGGTGCGCGGGTCCGGTGCGGGCACGCTGAAGTCCAGGGAGAGGCCGCCTATCTGCGGGCGCTGCTCCACGGGGTCGCCGAGGACCCAGACCCCGGAGCGGCCCTCGACCCGGGTGGTTTCCAGGCCGAACTCGGCGGCGGTGCGGATGAGGGCCTCCTCCAGCCGGCGGACGTGGGCGACCACGTCGACCGGGCGGGGCAGCTTCATGATCGGGTAGCCGACCAGCTGGCCCGGGCCGTGCCAGGTGATCTTGCCGCCGCGGTCCACGTCGATGACCGGGGTGCCGTCCAGGGGGCGCTCGCTGGGGTCGGTGCGGCGGCCGGCGGTGTAGACCGGCTCGTGCTCCACCATCAGGCAGGTGTCGTCGATCTCGTCCGCGAAGCGGGCCGCGTGCACCCGGCGCTGCTCTTCCCAGGCCTCGGTGTACTCGACGGATTCCGGCCCGAAGCCCAGATGGACAAACCGAAGCTCAGTCACCGCAGCGCCTCCTCGTTGAACCTGCTGTGTGCACCTATCGCACTCCGGTCAAGAGTACGGCGACCCGTGCGCGGCCCTTCAGGCCCCCGGGGCGGGCTCCGGTTCCGCCCCCCGCGCGGCCTCCGGTCCGGCCTCCGGGGGCGGGGCGGCCGGCAGCCGGCGGGGGCGCCTGCGGCCCGCGGCCGGCCGGTCCGGGTCCTCGTCGGCCCTGGGCAGCCTGCGGTGGCCCTCGGAGTGGTCGTTGACCCAGCCGCACACCCCGCACGCGTAGCGCCCGTCCAGTCCCGCGATGAGGGTGCCGCAGCGGCGGCACTCCGCCTCGGTGATCTCGGGGGCGGGCAGCGGGGCGGTGGATTCCGCGGACGGGTCGGGGAGGTACGCCCCGTGGGGACGGCGGGTCATGTGGCGCAGAGTACGCGGACCGGGTGGGTCGGTCCGTAAAGAGCCCTACCCATTCTGCACACGATCGGATGAATGTGGGGCAGAGAGGGCGGTGTGAGGGGAGTTGGCCGCTACATTCACGCCGTTCACAGGGCCGGGACCCCGGTCCGTCACGTACGGAAACCGTGGAGCCGATGACCGAACGACCTGCCCAGCGTGTCCCCAACCGGCAGCTCGCGGCACTGATCGCGGAAGCCGGGTTCTCCAACGCCGGGCTCGCCCGCCGTGTCGACCAGCTCGGTCTGGAACACGGTCTGGACCTGCGGTACGACAAAACCTCCGTGACCCGCTGGCTACGTGGCCAGCAGCCCCGCGGCACCACCCCGGCGCTGATCGCGGAGGTCTTCACGCGGCGCCTCGGGCGGCGGCTGTCGGCACAGGATCTGGGCCTGGACGCGTGCGCTCCCGTCTACGCCGGGCTGGAGTTCGCGGCCACCCCCGAGGAGGCCGTGGACATCGCGAGCGGGCTGTGGCGCAAGGACTCCGGCTCGCACGCCGAGCTCCGCAAGATCGCCTTCACCCCGGCCGGGCTGGTGGTGCCCAGCCGGGACTGGCTCATCGGGCGGGCCGACGAACGCGTCGGCCGCGGCGCCGACCCCGCCGCGCACCGGGTCCCCGCCCAGGGCCGCACCTCGGTGCCCCGCCAGCGGCAGATCGACCGGGGGCCCGGACAGCGGGTGACCAGCGGGGACATCGCGGCGCTGCGCTCGGTGAGCGAGCTGTTCCGGACCCTGGACCACACCTACGGCGGCGGCCACGCCCGGCAGGCCCTGGTGCGCTACCTGGAGCACGAGGCCGAGCCGATGCTGCGCGGCACCTACGGGGAGACCACCGGGCGCCGGCTGTTCGCCGCGGCCGCCGACCTGACCCGGCTCGCGGGCTGGACCTCGTACGACATCGCCGCGCACGGGCTGGCCCAGCGGTACTTCGTCCAGGCGCTGCGCCTCGCGCAGGCCGCCGGGGACCGGCCGTACGGGTCGTACGTGCTGATCACCATGAGCCGTCAGGCGGTCTACCTGGGGCACGGCCGGGAGGCGGTGCAGCTGGCCCGGGTCGCCCAGCAGGGCGTGGGCTCGGGCCCGCCGCCGGTGGTGCAGTCGCTGCTGCACGCCTCGGAGGCGCGGGGGCACGCGGTGCTGGGCGAGGTGCGGGCCGCGACGGCCTCGCTGGTGCGGGCGGAGCGGGCGCTGGGCGCGGCCCGGCCGGGGGACGACGTACCGCACTGGGCGCGGCTGTTCGACGAGGGGCAGCTGGCGGACGAGTTCGGGCACTGCCACCGGGACCTCCAGCAGTACCGGGCCTCGGCGCAGCACGCGGAGCGCTCGCTCCAGCTGCGGGCGCCCGGGTTCGCGCGCTCGCGGCTGTTCTGCCGGGTGGTGCTGGCGACGGCGCGGCTGGGGCTGGGCGAGCTGGACCAGGCGTGCGCGCTGGGGGCGGAGGCGGCGCAGCAGGCGATGGAGATGCGGTCGGTGCGCGCGGTGGAGTACGTACGGGACTTCGAGCGGCGGCTGGAGCCGTACCGGGACGCGGCGGCGGTGCGGACGTACCGGGACCGGGTGTCGGCGCTGAGCTGACCGGTGGGCCCGGCCCCCGCGGGGACCGGGCCCGTGGCCGGTGGTTCTCAGGCGGCCGCCGGGAGGGCGGGTTCCGGGCGGGCGGGCAGCGGGATGCCGAAGTCGCGCAGCAGGGCGGTCGCGGCGCGGCGGGCGGAGTGCAGGGCGCCCTGGACGGTGTTGGAGTCGCGGTGGTCGCCGCAGACGTAGAGCCCGGCCAGGACGCGCACGGGCCGCTGCCTGTCGTGGGGCGGGGGCATCGCCGGGACGGCCTCCGGGGTGTGGTGGACGGCCAGCAGCTCCCAGTCCCGCGTCGGGGTGTCGTACAGCCGGGCCAGCCGGGAGGCGACCGTCCGGGCGGGCGGCGGCGGGCCGTGCACGGTGGTGGTGATGAGGCTGCGGCCGGCGGGGGCCCGGGTGGGGTCGATCGCGCTCATCACGGTGGTGTGGGCGAGCGGCCACTTGGGGTCTGCGTCCAGGAGCAGGGAGCCGTCCCAGGGCAGGGGTTCGGGGGTGGCGTGGTGGATGACGGTGACCTCGTGGAAGGCCGGCACGCGCAGCCCCGGGAGGAGTTCGGCGGCGGCCCGGGCGCCGGTGGCGAGCAGGACGGCGCGACAGCCGAAGTCGCCGTGTTCCTCGGTGGTGACGAGGTTGGTCGCCACCGACCGCACCCGGATGCCGGTGCGGATCGTGCCGGGCGGCAGGGCCGCGGCGAGCAGGCCGGGCAGGGTGGCGGCTCCTCCTTCGGGTACGGCGAGGCGGCCTCTGGCGAAGGTGCGCAGCGCGAGGTCGGCGACGCGGCTGGAGGTGGTCAGCTCCGGGTCGCGGAGCAGGGTGGAGAGCAGGGGGCGCAGGACGCCGGTCACGGTGCGCGGGGGCAGGCCGCGGGAGCCGAGGGCGGCGAGGGCGGTGCGTTCGGGCCGGGCGAGGACGCGGTCCAGGGGCAGTGCCGCGAGCCGGCCGAGCGCGGCGCTGAAGCGGGCCTGGTCGAGGGAGCCGCTGGCGAGTGCGCGGGCGGGGGTCAGGGCCCCGGCCCGCTGCTGCCTGCCGTCGGCGCCGTGCACCAGGACTCCGGGGGCGAAGGGGCGCAGGACCAGCCCCGTGAGGCCCGGGGTGCGGGCGGGTTCGGTGTAGGCGGTGTTGAGGAGCTGGCCGACCCGGTCGAGCCGGAACCCGTCGGCCGTTTCGGTGGCCATGCGGCCGCCGGGGTCGTCGGCGGTCTCCAGGACGCTGACGGTGACCCCTGCCGCGATCAGGTGGTGCGCGGCCGCGAGTCCTGAGACTCCGGCTCCTACGATGACGACGTCCGCGTGATGTGCGGCATGGTGTGAGCTGCTGAGCACGTGCCCCTCCCCGAGGTCGGCGCGGCTGTGTGGGGATCCTCCTTCCCCCAACGGGCTCCAGGAGAACCCGAGTCCGGCCGGGGATTGCGCACAACTCCGGTCGCACGACGGTCGCACACGGGTCACGAACGGTCGCACACGATCGCGCCCCTGCTCCCGCCTTTACTTTTTGATGGCCGCCCTGATCGACTCCTCGATGCCGGGGTACGTGAACGTGAAGCCGGACTCCAACAGCCGGGCGGGGCGCGCCCGCTGACTGCCCAGCACGTCCTGCGAGAGTTCCCCGAGGACGAGGCGCAGCGCGGGGGCGGGGACCGCGAACGGCGTCGGGCGGTGCAGGACGCGTCCCATGGCGGCGGTGACCTCGCGGTTGGTCAGGGGCTGCGGGGCGGTGAGGTTGAAGGGCCCCTCGAGGGCGGGCGTCTCCATCAGGAACCGCAGGGCGGCGACCTCGTCGTGCAGGGAGATGAACGACCAGTACTGGCGGCCGCTGCCGAGCCGCCCGCCGAGGCCGGCCCTGAAGAGGGGGAACATCCGCCCCCAGGCCCCGCCCCCGGCGGCGACCACCAGCCCGGTGCGGGCGAACACGGTCCGGATCCCGGCCTCGCGGGCGGGGGCTGCGGCGGCCTCCCACTCGACGCAGACGGAGGGCAGGAACCCGCTTCCGGCGGGGGCGGACTCGTCGACGGCCCGCTCGCCCGTGTCCCCGTAGTACCCGACCGCCGACCCGCACACGAACACGCCCGGCGGGTCGTCCAGCGCCGCCACGGCCCGGGCGAGGGCCCCGGTCCCCAGCACCCGGCTGTCGCGGATCTCCCTCTTGTAGGCCTCCGTCCACCGGTGGTCCCCGACCCCGGCCCCGGCCAGGTGCACGACGGCGTCACACCCCCGCAGCCCGTCGGGGTCCACGTACCCGCTCCGCGGATCCCACCGCGCCTCCCCCTCCCGGGCGGGGTCGCGCCGCACGAAGCGGACGGTGTCGTGGCCGTCGGCGTGGAGGGAGCGGACGAGGGCCCGGCCGATGAGTCCGGAGGCTCCGGTGATGGCGATGCGCATGGAGCCAGTGTTCCCCTTTTGGACACGCCGCTCGCGCGGCTCGGCGCCGGGGCGCCTCCCCGGCTTCGCGCCGCTGCGCCGGCCTCCGGCCGTCGGGCCCGGGGCGGGGCAGGTTCGCGTGTCCGGTGCCGGTGGGTCGCCTGCGGGTGGGTGGGCCGCTGCGCGGGGGCTGGGTCCCCTACCCGCCCTTCCACCGTTCCCAGGGGCTCCGCCCCTGACCCCGTTCGCCTCAAACGCCGGCGGGGCTATAGATAGCCCCGCCGGCGTT
>NZ_JBWKEZ010000079.1:19315-33642 GCF_056434525.1 Streptomyces sp. NPDC044002 | reverse complement strand
CCTGCGGGGACCGGCCGGCCCGGCTACTAACCCCGGCCGGATGTGACCTGGGTCCTGTGGGCCGCCTCACCGCCCAGACCCCCCGATCTCACCCCGCGTAACCGGTCAGACCCGCTGCGGTGGGTGTCCCGCGTCACTTCCCGCCCCCGTCGCTTAATACACGGCGGAAATGCGCCACCGCCGCCTACGATCACGCGCATGTCGCATCGTCGTGTACTGAACGTATTAATGGTCCTCGTCGTGGCACTGACCGGATGGGTCGGGGGTGCCACGGGAATCGCGTCGGCTCAGGAGGAAGCGCCGCCTACGGGACGCCAGCTGCTGTTCTACAACCACGCCTACGGGGTGCTCGACCGGGAAACCGCCGATGCCATCGAGCACTCCGCCTACCTGCGGGACTTCGCCGACTTCCAGGTCCGCACCACGACCGGCTCGGGCGGCCAGACCTGGACCGGCCGTTATCTGATGGGCCGCGAGACCTACCTCGAACTGTTCGGCGTCGGTGACGTCCCCGGCCAGGACGGGACGCTCGGCGCCGGCGGGCTGGGGCTGTCCGCCGAACGGGCCGGGGACCTGGCCACGGTCACGGAGCGCCTGCGCGACCAGGGCGTGCCGAACCCGGTGACCTTCCGCCAGACCCGCGATTTCGGCGACGGGGTGCCGGTGCCGTGGTTCGACGCCGTCTTCACGAGCGGCACGTACGACGCCTTCGGCGCCTGGGGCATGGAGTACCTGCCGGAGTACTTCGCCGACCCGCGCAGCAAGACCGAGCCGGCCTCCTTCCCCGGTGACGTCGGCCGCGAGCGGTACCTGTCCGACGGCTACCGCGAGCGCCTCATGAAGGACGTGACCTCGATCCGGCTCGGAGTCACCGCGGGCGACCTGGCCAACACCGTGCCGCTCCTGCGGGCGGGCGGCTTCACCGTACGGGAGCTCCCCGGCGGCAGCGTCCTGGCACTGGGCGGCGGTACGACCGTCCGCCTGGACCCTGTGGCGCGCGAGCAGGCCGGTCTGCGCCAGGTCGAGATGTCCCTCAACCGCCCGGTGTTCACCCGCCACGAGGAGCGGATCGGCCGTTCGACCCTCGTGGTCGGCCCGGGCGACCGTGCCGTGTGGACGTTCGGGGCCGCGCAGTAGGAGGCCCCGGCAGGCAGGTCCGATGAGAGGGGGCGCCCCGTGGGCGCCCCCTTTCCGTCGGCCGGTCATGCCGTGACCGTTCCGGACCGGCCGTCGGGGCGCTCCTGGGTTCACCGGCGCGGCGGGGCCAGGACGGCGGCCGCCAGGTGTTCGCGGAACCAGCGGTGCCCCGGGTCGGCAGAGTTGCGGGGGTGCCAGGCCATGCCGAGGTCCAGGGGTTCCAGGTCGAGGGGGACGGGGAACGTCCGCAGTCCCATGGCCGCGATGGTGTCGGGGATCCAGTCCGCGAGGCTGAGTGCGACGAGGTCGGTGTCCCGGGCGAGCATCATCGCGCTGGTGTGGCTGGGCACCACGACCGCGGTCCGGCGCCGCAGGCCGAGCTCCGCGAGCGCGGTGTCGATGGGCCCGAGGCGCTTGCCGAGGCGGGAGATGCCGATGTGGTCGGCCGCGGCGAAGCGGCGGGCGTCGATCCGCGCGCCGAAGAGGGGGTGGCCGGTGCGGGCGATGCCGACCAGCGGGATCCGGGTGAGCTGCCGGGTGCGGATCTCCGGGTCCAGGTGTCCCAGGACGCCGAGTTCGACGTCCACCAGGCCCTGCCGCAGTCCGGGCCCGCCCTCCACCGCCTCCGGCAGGAAGACCACGTCCACCTGCGGGGCCTCCGCGTGGATCCGCTCGGTCAGGCTCCCGGCCAGGCCCACCAGCAGCAGGTCGGTGGCCTGAACGGTGAAGGTGCGCTGGAGGTGTACGGCGTCGAAGCCGGCGCCGGGCCGCAGCACGTTGTCGCAGCCGCGCAGCAACGCGCCGACCTCCTCCCGGAGTTCCACGGCGCGCGGGGTGGGGACCAGCCCCTGGCCGGCCCGGACGAGGAGCGGGTCGCCGACGGTGCGGCGGAGCCTGGCCAGCGTGCGGCTGACGGCGGCGGGCGAGGTGCCGAGGCGCTCCGCGGCCCGGGTCACGCTGTTCTCCTGGAGCAGGGCGTCCAGGACGCGCAGCAGGTTGAGATCCATCGTCGTCCCCCTTCCGAACTGGGTCTTTGCGTCTGGGGCAATGATTGGGTGTCAATCTTTGCATTGCTGTCGGACCCTTCGGCGCGGAGGGTGGGGGTGCCCGCGAAAACGCGTGGCGTCACCGCTTCACCCCGTTCAAGGAGCCGCTGTGCTGCAGTCCCCCCGTACCGGTCGAGAAGGCGATGTGCTGGCCGTCGTCAGCCAGAGCGGACCGACGGTGTCGTTCTTCGACGCCGCGTCGGACCGGCACCTCGGCGACGTGCACGTCCCCGCCGAGCCGCACGAGTTGTGCTTCGACGCCACGCAGCGCCTGCTGTGGTGCACGCTGACGTACCACTCGGGCTACTACCACGCGAACGGCGGGCGGCGCACCGAGCTGGCCGTCATCGACCCCGACACCCGCCGCGTCGTCGAACTCGTCGACCTCGCCCCCGAACACGGGCCGCACGGGCTGGCGCTGGACGCGGAGCGCGGGCGGCTGTACGTCAGCGTGGAGAGCGGCGACGACCGCCCCGGCGGTGTCGTGGCGGTCGACACGGCCAGCCGCCAACCGCTGGGCAGGATCGACACGGACGCGCCCGGCCCGCACTGGTTCGCCATCGACCCGGCCGGGCGGACGGGGTACGCCACCAACAAGGAGGCGCCGTTCGTGTCGGTCGTCGACCTGGAGCGGGGCGCCCTCACGGCGAAGGTCGAGGTGCCGGGCAGCGAGGGGCTCGCCGTCTCCGCCGACGGCGCGTACGTCTACGTCGCCGCGCCGTACGGGAACTTCGCCGGCGGCGGCGGGGAGCGGCCGGCCAACGGTCTGCGGGTCATCGACGCCCGGACGGCGTCCGTCGTCGACACCCTGCCCACCGAGAACGTCGTCCTCCCGGTGCACCTCACGTCCACGGGCAGGCTGCTCGCGGGCGAGCTGCGCATGGCCGCCGACCCGGCGTCGCAGCTCGGCCGCCACGCGCCGGGCCGCCTCACGGTCTTCGACGCCGGGACCCGCAAGCGGGTGGGCGAGGTCGAGGTCGGGCTGTTCCCGCTGACCATCAGCTCCTCCCCCGACGGCCGGCTCGCCTACGTGTCCTGCGTCATCTCCTCCACCGTCGATATCGTCGACCTGGAGACGCTGGAGCACGTGGGCCGCCTGGACATCGCCAAGCTCGGCGAACCCGGCGCCCACGGCCTGGCGTACATCCCGCGCCCGGCCTGAGCGCCGGCCGCCGGGAGCGTATGGTCTCAGCCGTCGGGGCGCGCGGCGCCACCCGAGGGAGAGCGGGGAGCATGGTTCACGTACTGGGCAGCAGGCTTCTGCTGCGCCCCACGGACCCGGAGCGTTCGCGCGCCTTCTACGGGGACACACTGGGGCTGGCCGTGTACCGCGAGTTCGGCACGGGCCCGGAGCGCGGCACGGTGTACTTCCTCGGCGGCGGTTTCCTGGAACTGGCGGGGCGTGCCGAGGCACCGCCCGCGCCCGGGCTGTGCCTGTGGCTCCAGGTCGCCGATGTACGGGCCGCGTACGAGGAGCTGCGCGGCCGGGGCGCCGATGTGCTGCGGCCTCCGTTGCGCGAGCCCTGGGGGCTGGTCGAGATGTGGGTGGCCGACCCCGACGGCGTGCGGATCGCCGTCGTGGAGGTCCCGGCCGATCACCCGCTGCGCTTCCGTGCCTGATCCCGCCCTCCGGTGTCCGGCCCCGCGTCCGGGTCGCCGGGCCGGGCCGTCGGGAGCCGGCGGTGCCGGTCGTACCACCAGAGGACGTGGATGACGCGGAGCACCGCGAGCATTCCGGCGATCGCGGCGCCGGCCTTCAGGAGGAACCCCTCGGCCGCGGGCGGAAGGTCCCAGACGGCGGCCGGCCACGCGAGCACCGCGAAGACGGCCCCGCCGAGGAGGCAGGCGCTGAGCAGCGCGTATCCGATCTCCACCGTCATCGCGTCCCGTTCGGCCTGACTCCGTCGTCTCGTCGTCATACCCGAAGGGTGGCACCGGGGCTCGGCCGCGGTCCACGGCTCCGCCGATACCTTTTCCGGGCCCGGGTGTCACATCCGGGCCCGCTGCGCTGTCCCCTCTGCGGATCGAACGAACCGAGACAGCCGAGAGAAGGGACCGCCCCGATGAAGTCCGTCATCGTCTGCACCTCCATGTCACACGGGAACACGCGCCGGGTCGCCGACACCATGGCCCGGGTCCTGGGCGCGGCGGTCGTCTCCCCCGGTGAGGCGGACCTCGCCGAGCTGGCCGCCGCCGACCTGGTGGGGTTCGGCTCGGGCGTCTACCTCGGCAGGCTCCACCCCGCCCTGACCGAGCTGGTGCGGGCGCTCCCGGGCGCGCGCGGGCGGGCCTTCGTGTTCGCCACGAGCGGGCTGCCCGAGCCGCGTCCGGCGCTCTACACCCGCCCGCTGGTCCGGCGCCTCGCCGGCAAGGGTTTCCGGGTCGAAGGGAGCTTCACCTGCCGGGCGTTGGACACCTGGGGCCCCTTCGGGCTCGTCGGAGGCATCAACAGGCAGCGGCCCGACGCCGGGGACCTGGCCGCTGCGCGGGCGTTCGCCGAGCGGCTGCGGTAGGGGGGACAGCCCCCGGAGCGGAACGGGGGGCAGCCGGATGGGCCGCCGGCACGGCGGTCCGGGAGGCTGGGCCGGTACGGGATCGGCGAGTTGAGCAGGAGCGACAGGTGAAGGCACGGGTACGGGCCGCGGCGCTGGTGGCGGCTGTGTGCGCGGTGGCGGCGACGGGCGTCTTCCCGGCGGCCGCCGCCGGGCGGGCGGGGACTGCGGGGGGTGCGGAGCCGGCGGGCCTGAGGGAGGCGCTCGCGCAGACGGTGGCGGACGGGTTCCCCGGGGTTGTCGCGTACGCCAGGCAGGGCGAGCGGGAGTCGTGGACGGCGGCCGGGGTCGCGGACACGGCGAGCGGCGAACGGGCGCGCCCGGACCAGCGGTTCCGGATCGCCAGCAACACCAAGGCGTTCGTGTCGACGGTCCTGCTGCAACTGGAGGGCGAGGGGCGGCTCTCCCTCGACGACAGCGTGGACAAGTGGCTGCCGGGCATGGTCCGGGGGAACGGCAACGACGGCCGGGCGATCTCCGTCCGGCAGCTGCTCAACCACACGTCGGGCCTCTACGACCCCACCAGGGAACCGGCGTTCTTCGCCCCCTACCTGGAACGTCACGACTGGGGCTACGTCCACACCCCCCGCGAGGTGATCTCGCGGGCGGTGCGGCACGAGCCGGACTTCAGGCCCGACGCCGGGAGGTGGGCGTACTCCAACACCAACTACCTGCTCGCCGGCCTGGTGATCGAGGCGGTCACCCACCGCAGCGCGCCCTCCGAGATCCATCGGCGCGTCCTGGCCCCGCTCGGGCTGAAGGACACGTCCTTCCCGCTGACCGATCCGGCCGTCCACGGGCCCCATCTGCACGGTTACGACCTCGCGGGACGCGACGTCACCCGGTTCAGCCCCTCCTACGACTGGACCGCCGGCGCCATGATCTCCACCGTCGGCGACCTGGCCCGTTTCCACCGGGCGCTGTTCACCGGCAAGCTGCTGCGTCCCGCACAGCAGCGCGAGCTCCTGACCACGGTGGAGTTCAAGGGTGCGCCGGCGTACGGACTCGGCGTGCAGCGCAGGGACGTGGCGTGCGGGCCGGGACCCGACGCCCGGCGGGTCCAGGTCTGGTCGACGGACGGCGCCGGACCGGGCTTCCTGAGCATGGCGCTCACCACCGTCGACACCGAGCGGCAGCTGGTCTTCGCCGTCAACGTCTACGACCTCGGTGCCGACGTGAGCAAGGAGCGGGTCCCCTTCCCCCTGGGGGCGGGGCTGCCGGCGGTCCAGGCCGCGGCGCTCTGCGGCTGAGGGTCCGCCGGCCACGCGTCAGCCGAGGGTGAGCCACCGGATGCCAAGACGCTCGACCCGCGCGGTCTCCGCCGGGTCGAGCGGCTCGCGCCCGGTGGCCTTGCGCAGCAGGGTGAGCCGGTCCCAGCCGAGGGCGCGGGTCGCGGCCGAGGGGTCGGGGCCGAGCAGCAGCTCCAGCACCAGGTCGGCGGCCTGCGGGGTCAGCCACGGCTCGCGGCCCAGCCCTTCGGCCAGGTCCAGGCCGTGGACGGCGACCTCGACCACCCGGGTGACCAGGAACTGCGAGAGGAGCATCGGGTCGCCGTGCCGGGTGCGCACGACGCGGTCGGCGGGCTCGGCGCGGCACAGCCGTTCCACCCGCCGCCAGGTCTCGGTGAAGTCCTCGGCGAGCGCGGCGCCGTCGGCCTGCCCGGACGCGTGGTCCCGGGCCAGGGCGATGCGGGCCGTGTTGGTCTGCGGTGCGAAGCGGTCGTCGGGCCGGTAGTACTCCACCGCGGACACCTCGGCCCTGCCGGGCGCCGGAGCGTCCAGCATGGCCGGCAGCCAGGCGATCACCACGCGTACGTGGCCCAGCAGCTCCCGTACGGACCACGGCGCGCATCGCGTCGGAAGGTCCCACTCCGCCTCCGACAGTCCTGCGACCGCCGTCGAGAGCTCCTCGGCTTCGAGGCGGAACGCCTCCAGTACCCGGCCCTGGTTCATGGTGATCAAGCTACCAACCGCTTCCCCGCCGCCGGCCGGGACGTGTCCCGCGTCACTCGTGACGGCCACGGACGCGTCGTGCGGCGAGTTCGGCGGCGGCGTCCGCGGGAGTGCACCGGTGGGTGCGGGCGGTGCGGAAGACCTGCCGGAGGGTGGCGCCGATGCCGTGGAGGCGCTCGGTCAGCCGTTCCTCGGACTCCCGGCGCAGCTCGACGCCGGTCGCGTGGATGACTCCGCCCGCGCTGACGACCGCGTCCGGCGCCCACAGGATGCCGCGTGCGGCGAGGAGCGCGGCGGTGGCCGGCTCGTCGAGTTGGTTGTTGGCCGGGCCGGCGACCGCGGCGCACCGCAGCAGCGGCACCGTGCGGGCCGTCAGCAGACCGCCGAGCGCGGCCGGCACGAGGATGTCGGCCTCCGTCGCGAGGGCGTCGTCCGGGTCGGCCCAGGCGGCGCCCAGTTCCCCGGCCAGCCCCCGGGCGGCCGGATCGATGTCGGTGACCACGAGCCGCGCCCCGGCCCGGTGCAGGAGCCGGGCCACATGGGCGCCGACCGCACCGAGGCCGATCACCGCGACGGTCCGCCCGGCGAGTTCCGGCGAGCCAAAGGCCTCCTCGGCCACCGCGCCCAGTGCGGCGAGGGTGCCGCGCGCGGTGTGGAGGGAGGAGTCGCCGCTGCCGCCGTCCTCGACGGGCCGGCAGCACACGCGCGTGGTGCGTTCGCCGATCACGGACATGTCGGCCGGGCCGCTCCCCACGTCCGGGCCCGTGAGGTAGCGGCCGCCGAGCGATTCGATCACGTCGCCGATGTCGTGGAGCAGCGCCGTGCGCTCCGCGCCGGCCGGCCGGGCGGCGGTGGGCAGGGCGACGACGGTCTTCCCACCGCCGTGTTCCAGGCCGGCCAGGGCGTTCTTCGCGGTCATCGCCTCCGCCAGTCGCAGGGCGTCCGCGACCGCGGCGGCGGGGTCCGGGTAGTGGGCGATCCGGCACCCGCCGGCGGCCGGGCCGAGAGCGGTCGAGTGGACGGCGACGGTGATCGGGAGGCCGCTGCGGCGGCCGCGCGCGACCTGCACCAACTCGTGGGAGGGGCGGAGGGGGTTGAGGGACAGGGCTGCTTCGAGTACGGCTGTCATGCCGTGAAGCTAGCCAGTCCGGCTGTGCTTGTGGGCGTTCGCCGAACGAAATTCGGCCCGACGGCCATAATCGCCGTATGGACGAACTTGATTCGGCGATCGTCCGGCATCTGCAGCGCGATGCGCGGCAGACCAACCGCGACCTCGCCCGTACCCTCGGGATCGCCCCGTCGACCTGCCTCGAACGGATCCGCGCGCTGCGGGCCCGCGGCGTCATCACCGGCTACCACGCCGCGGTCGACCCGGCCGCCCTGAACCGCCACGTCCAGGCGCTGATCCACTTCCAGATCCGCCCGCTCAGCCGGGCGGTCATCGAGGCGTTCAAGACGTACGCGGCCGGCCTGCCCGAGGTCAGCACGGTCTACGTCGTGACGGGGGGCGACGACATGATCGTGCACGTGTCCGTGCCCAGCGTGGACTACCTGCACGGCTTCCTCATGGACAAGTTCACCGAGCGCCGCGAGGTCGTCGGGTTCCGCACCTCCGTGATCTACCAGCACGCCCACAACCGGGTGCTCGAACCCCTGACGTCCTAGGGGGTGTGCGGTGCGGCGGCGCGGCTGCGGAGCAGCTTCTTGTCCGGCTTGCCCACGTCGGTCAGGGGCAGGGCGTCGGCGAAGACGATGCGGGCGGGCTCGTACATGGCGCCCTTCCTGTCCCGCACCAGGGCGCGCAGCTCCGCTTCGCCGACGTCGCCGCCCGGTGCGCGGACGACGACCGCGTGGACGCGTTCCGTGCGGTTGGCGTCGGGGACTCCGAGCACCGCGCTCTGCAGCACCTGCGGATGGGAGTTGAGCACGTCCTCCAGCTCCACCGTGTACACGTGGCCCCCGACCACCACGATCATGTCCTTCAGGCGGTCGACGATCGTGATGTAGCCGTCCGGGTCGACGAACCCGATGTCGCCGGTGTGCAGCCAGCCGTCCCGCAGTACTTCGGCGGTGAGTTCGGGCTGCTTCCAGTAGCCCTTCATCACGTGCGGGGAGCGTACGCAGATCTCGCCGTGCTCCCCGGCCGGCAGGTGCCGGCCGTCGGGGGCGCGTACGGCGACCTCGACGCCGTCCAGGATCTTCCCGGCGGTCCGCAGGAGTTCGGGGCGGGCCGGGTCGTGGTCCTCGGGGGTGAGCATACTGATCCCGCCCGCCTCGTTCTGGCCGTAGAACTGGTTGAGGACGGGGCCGAAGCGCCGGACGGCCGCCGCGAGGCGGGCCGGGGAGGAGGCGCAGCCGCCGTAGGTGAGCAGGCGCAGGCTGGAGGTGTCGGTGCGGTCGGCGTCGGGGTGGTCCGTCAACTGGTAGAGGAGCGGCGGCAGCAGGAACGTGTGGGTGATGCGCTCGCGCTCGATGGCGGCGAGCACGGGTCCGGCGTCGAAGCCGTCCAGCAGGACGACGGTGCCGCCGGCGTGCAGCGTACTGTCGGCCATGAGGCCGGCCGCGTGCGCGAGGGTGGTGCACACGAGGGTCCTGACCTGCTCCCCCTCGGACCAGACCGGTCCGGCCGACACCCACTGCCGGAAGGTCGTGCAGATGGCCTTGGGGTGGCCGGTGGTGCCGCCGGTGTGGCGGATGGTGCAGATGTCGTCGGGGCGCGCCGCACCGGGCAGGGCCGCGGAGGACTGCCCGGCGGCGAGCTCCACGAGGTCCGGACACGGACCCGGGTCCGTGTCGCGGCCCGCGCCGAGGAGGAGTACGCGTTCCAGCGGCACCCGCCGGGCCAGCTCTGCGGCGCGGTCGCGGTGAGCGGGGTCCGCGATCAGGGTCCGCGTCTCGACGTCGCGGAGGATGTCGGCGTGCACGTCGGCCGAAAGGCCCCCGTAGAGGTGGTTGACGGCGCAGCCGAGGAGGCCGGCGGCGTAGCGGGCCGCGATCGTCTCGGGGAGGTTGCCGGAGAGCAGGGTGACCGTCTCGCCGCGCCGCACTCCCCGGGAGCGCAGGGCGCGGGCCATGCGGTGCACGAGGTCCCGTATGTCACCCGCGCTCAGGCGCCGTTCCCCGTGGACTAAGGCCTCCCGGCCGGGTTCCTTGCCGAGGGCGTCGAGGATCTCTTCCACGTGGCTGCGGAACTGTCCGGTGATGTCGTCCATATCCATTCCCATTGGTTGACTTGAGCAACTAGTGGGAGGGTAGCGGCCGGTGATCCACTCGCCCAAGCCGGGCGCCGACATCCGGCCAACGCGCGGACGGCGCCCGCGGTTCGAATCCGCAGGCGGGGAATCCCGTCGGAGGTCTTCCGAAGTGAAGCCCCGTGTGCAATTTTACATGTCACATGTCAATCGCCGGTGTTCCCAGCACCTGGCCCCAACGGCCCCGGAGGCCCCCACAGATGCACCCCTTCCGGATATCGAAGGCAGGCGCGCGCAGACTTCCCGCGCGCAGACTTCCCGCGCTCGGCGCGGCCGCCTTCATCGCGCTCGGTCTGCTCACGCCGCAGAGCCATGCCGCGCCCGTCGGCGCCACGGCCCCGGCCGGCGCGTACGCGGGCCCCGCCGCTGCCCCGGCGCCCCGGTCGATCCCGGTCCCCAAGTCGCCGGACGCGATGGGCAACGGCTCCCGCCTGCGGATCTCCTCGCAGGACAGCACCGAGGAGTCCCGCCCGGCCCCCGCCCCCGCCGCCAAGGCCGCCAAGCCCGCGAAGGGCGACCAGCAGTCCTCCGCCGCCGCCGGGAGCGAGTGCGGCGACCTCTCCGGGGTGATCAACGCCACCGGCGGCGCACTGGTCCAGCAGCTCAAGGCGCTCCCCCAGATCACCTGCACCTACCCGCTGTTCGGCCTCACCGGGGAGAACGCGCGCAAGGCCTTCAACGAGGCCCAGATGGTGACGGTCGCGGGTGCGCTGCGCGACGCGTCCGCCGGCTACTCGGGCGACAACCGTGCCGCCATCGGCCAGTTGGTGCTGTTCCTGCGCGCCGGCTACTACGTGCAGGACAACCACGCGGACGTCGTCGGCCCGTACGGCACGGCGCTGGACGGCGCGGCCCGCGGCGCGCTGGACGCCTTCTTCGCCTCCCCGCGCAGCAAGGACGTCACCGACGCCAACGGCGAGATCCTGAACGAGGTCGTCACGCTGATCGACAGCACCCACACGGCCGGCCGGTACGCGGGCGTCGTCAAGTGGATGCTCGGCGGCTACGACAGCACCTGGCCCGGCCAGATGGACCTCGCCATGCAGCACGTCGAATGGGTCGTCGAGAACGGCTTCAAGGCCAAGAACGACGCCCGCGGCTGGCGGGCCGCCCTCAAGGCCGACCCCGCCATCCTCGACACGTGGGCCGGCTTCATCACCCGCAACGGCGCGCAGCTGAACCGCCTGGACGTCGTCAGCAACGTCGGCCGCCACCTCGGCAACGCCCTCGACGTGCCGGAGCTCAAGGACCGGCTCCGGCCGCTGCTGAAGGACCTCGTCAACCGCTACCCCAACGTCGGCCCCACGGCGCCGATCACCATGAACCTCGGCTGGTACACCCGCCAGTACGACAGGGGCAACTGCGCGGCCTACGCCATCTGCGACCTGGGCGAGCGCGTCCTCCCCGCGATCCTGCCGACCCAGCACACCTGTACCCCGGGCCTGAAGATCCGCGCCCAGGACATGTCCCCCGGCCAGCTGTCCGGCACCTGTACCAGCCTGGTCAACCAGGACGCCTACTTCCACCGGATCATCGGCGACAAGGGCGCGGTCCCCGGCGACCTGAACACCGACCTGGAGGTCGTCGTCTTCGACGACTACACCAACTACTCGCTGTACGCCTGGGCCATCTACGACATCGACGTCGACAACGGCGGCATGTACGAGGAGGGCGACCCGGCCGCCGCCGGCAACCAGGCCCGCTTCATCGCCCACGAGGCCCAGTGGCTGCGTCCGGCCTTCCAGATCTGGAACCTCAACCACGAGTACACCCACTACCTCGACGGCCGCTACAACATGGCCGGGGACTTCGAGGCCGGGATGACCACGCCCACCATCTGGTGGGTCGAGGGCATCGCCGAGAACATCTCGTTCGGCTACCGGGGCGAGCGGAACGCCGACGCCGTCGCCGAGGCCGGGAAGAAGACGTACAGGCTCAGCGAGCTGTTCGACACCGTCTACGGCCAGGACGAGGACCCCCAGGTCAACTCCGACCGGGTCTACCGCTGGGGCTTCCTCGCCGTCCGCTACATGCTCCAGGCACACCCCGCCGACGTGCAGACCGTCCTCGGCAAGTACCGGGCCGGTGACTGGAACGGCGCCCGCACCTTCCTGAAGCAGACCATCGGCACCGGCTACGACGCCGGATTCGCCACCTGGCTGACGACGGCCTGCGCGACCGACGGCTGCGGTCCGCTGCCGGACGCGGCCCCGGCCACCCCGCTCTGCACCGGCGGCGACCCCCGCCAGTTCGACGGCAACTGCCGCCGCGACGGCCTCGCGGCCGCCGCGGGCAACTACAGCTACCACTTCGTATACCTGCCGGCCGGCGTCAAGCAGCTGACCATCACCAGCAGCGGCGGCACCGGCAACGCCGACCTCTACTACAACGGCGGCACCTGGGCCACCACGAGCGGCTACCAGGCGAAGTCCGCCAACGCCGGCAACGGCGAGACCCTGACGATCGACAACCCGCCGTCCGGCTGGGTGTACTTCAGCCTCGCCGGCGCACAGGACTTCAGCGGCGTGAGCCTCTCCACGCAGTCCAAGTGACCTGCTGATCGCGGGTGCGGCGGTCCTGCCGCCACCGGTACCCGGGCGGGCCGGCCGCGTCCGCTCAGAGGTGCGCCGGGCCGTCCGGGCCGTCCTCCCGCGTCAGCAGTTCGGCGATGATCTCGGTGCCGAGTGCGTACGCGGGGACCCCGGCGGTGATGAGCGCGGTCTCCGCGACGCCGACGAGGTCGGCCATGGCGGCCCCGGCGTGCAGGGCGCCCTGGGCGTGGATGCGGGCGGGATGGGCCCGGCCGAGGGCCAGCAGCTGCCCGAAGTGGACGAGCTGCTGCACCCGCGCTCCCAGCGGGCTGTCCGTCAGCACGATGTGCCGCAGGGCCGCGAGGGCCTCCTCGGTGGGCAGCCGGCCGAACTCCTGGGCCAGACGCAGCCGGTCCTGCACCCCGCCGGGTACGGCGCCGAGGGTGGAGCGGTAGCGGTCGCGTACGGCTTCGGCACGGGCGGCCTGCGGGTCCGGCGTCACGAGGCGACCTTGGCGATCGCGGCGCGGACGGCTTCCTGGGCGCCCGGGGGGAAGTCGACGGCCCCGCCGATCGCCGCGGCGGCGATCTCGGCCTCGGCGCTCTCCTCGATGGCGACGACGAGGTGTGCGGTGGCCGCCGCGTCCGGGCCGAACACCAGCAGGCCGTGGTTGGCCAGCAGGACCGCGGCCGTGGTCGGGCGGCGTTCCAGCACCTCGGCGATGCCGCGTACCGACACGTCCGATCCGCGCGGTCCCCACGGGACGACGGGGATGTCCTCGGCCTGTCCGAAGCGCAGCATCGGCTCGGTGCGGCAGGGCAGGGGCCGGTGGGCGACGGCGAAGGCGGTCGCGGAGGGCGAGTGGGTGTGGATGACGGCGCCGACCCCGGGTCGGGCCCGGTACACCGCGCTGTGCATGGCGATGATCTCGGCGCTGACGGACTGCAGCTCGCCTTCGAGCACCTCTCCGTCGAAGCCGACGGTGGCGAGCTGTCCGGGGCGCAGGCCGCGGACGAAGCCGGGTGTCAGCAGGAGGCGTTCGCCGTCGAGCCGGGCGCTGAGGTTGGCGTGTCCGGAGTGGGACATCACCCCGGCCTCGAAGAGCTGCTCCGCGGCCCGCGCCAGTGCTTCCGCCCGCTCCTCGCGTACGTGCGTGTCGTTCATGCCGTATCTCCAAGTGTGCTGTCGGCGGGCGCTCGTTGCCCGCCGTCCTCGTGCCGACCACTCTTCAACTTGAACTAAGGTTCAAGTCAAATGCCGGGATCGCGGCCGGGCCCGCCGGCCCGAGGAGGAGGAGCGGAACGTGCGCATGACGATCGGCCGGCTGGCGGAGATCACCGGGGTTCCGGCTTCGGCCATCCGGTACTGGGAGCGGCACGGCCTGCTGCCGGAGCCGGAGCGGGTGAGCGGGCAGCGGCGCTATCCGCCGGAGGCCGCCGAGCGGATCACGGTCCTGCGCAAGTGCCAGCAGGCCGGTCTGACGCTGGTGGAGATCGCCGAGTTCCAGCGGGAGCAGCCGCAGCGGCAGGCGATGATCCGCGCCAAGATCGGGGAGATCGAGCAGCGCATGGTCGATCTCGAACACGCCCACCAGTTGATGACGCACGCCCTCCGGTGCGGGGAGGAGGACATCGTCAGGTGCCCCAGGTTCCGGGAGCAGATGGCGGCGTGGGAGACGGCGGATCCGGCGTCGTAGCCGGGCGGCGGTCCGCCGGACGCCGGACCCGGGGGGGGGGGGGGGGGGGGGGGGGGGGGGGGGGGGGGGGGGGGGGGGGGGGGGGGGGGGGGGGGGGGGGTGGGGGGGGGGGGGGGGGGGGGGAGGGGGGGGGGGGGGGGGAGGGGAGGAGGGGGGGGGGGT
>NZ_JBWKEZ010000079.1:0-19305 GCF_056434525.1 Streptomyces sp. NPDC044002 | reverse complement strand
GGGGGAGCGGTCGCTCCGTCTCCCTATACCCCCCCCCCCCTCTCCTCCCCCCCCCCCCCCCCCCCCCCCCCCCCCCCCCCCCCCCCCCCCCCCCCCCCCCCCCGGGCCGGGAAGCCAGGAGTTCAGCGTGCCGTCAGCACTTGAGTCCGGTGGCGGCGGCGGTCGAGGCCTCGTCCAGCTTCTGGATCTGCGGCTGGAGCTTGGTGAGGGCGTCCGTGCCGGTGGTGTCGCCCGGCAGGTTCTCGTAGCCCTTCTTCAGGTCCTCGGCGGCCTGCTTGACCGCGTCCTGCTCCGCCTGCTTGAGCTTGGCGACGTTGTCCTTGACGCTGTCCCAGTCCTTCTGGACCGCGTCGTAGGCCTCCTTGACCTGGTCCTTGGTCGCGGACGCGGGGTTCATGGCCTTCAGCTTGGCGTTGTCCGACTTGAGGGCGTTCAGGTCCGTGCAGAGGTCCGCCGCGGCCTTGGTGGCCTGCTCGGCGGCCGAGTTGTCGTCGCTGTTGTCGGAGCAGGCGGCGAGTCCGAACACCGCGCTGACGCAGAGCACGCCGATCACGGGGAATCGCTTCATGGGAGACCTTCCTGGCAGGGACAGAACGGATGTACGAGACATTTCTTGGCGCACTGCAAAACTAAGCAGGGAGGGGGTGCCCCGCATCCGTAGGCCGACCGTTCGATACCTTGACGGGGCCATGCCCGAGAACACGACCGTGCGCGCGCTGTGGGACAGAACCCGTCTGGCGCTGCTGCCCTGGACCCGCGTACCCGCGGACGAACTGCACGCCCGCTCCCTGGAGGCGGTGACCGCGGCGGTCACCGTGCTGTGGGGCGGCTGCGACGACGCCCTCCTCGACGCGCCGGCCACCGACGCACAGGTCCACGCGATCGTCGCCGCCCGGACGGCGTACGGCCTCGGCTGGCGCGACGCGGTGCTCGGCGACGTCGCGGCGGACGCGCGGGCCGCGGGACTGGGCTCGGGCCCGGGCGGCCTGTGGGCACCGGCCGGGCGGCGGCACCCCGGCCGGGGGCGGGCGTTCCGGCCGACCCTCCGCCAGAACCTGGAGTTCTTCGCGAGGCATCCCTGGGCCGCGGAGCTGGAGCACCTGCGGGCCGTGCGGTGCGCCGTCGAGGCCTCCCCCGCCGATCCGCGCGCCGCCCTCACGTCGCTCTACCGCACGGCCTGGACCGACCGGGCCGCCGAGCGCCTGGGATGGGACGACGCCGCCTGGTGGCAGTACCTGTACGTCGGCGAGCTGGCGGCCTGGGCGGTGGTCGCGCTGGGGCTGCCCGCGCAGCACCCGGCGGACGCGGGAACGGCGGTCGAGGACGCCGCCGAGGCGGCGAGCCCGTACGGCTGGACCTGGACGGGGACGGGCCTGCCGGAGGGCTTCCTCGACACTGCCTTCGAGGCGCTGGGCCTGTGAACAGCGCTGCTCCCGAGGCGCGTTGACCGGTGATCGGATGCTGCTTACGGTGGCGCCCATGGGACACGACACCGCTCGCATCCACCACGTCGGCCATGTCGTCGAGGACATGGCGCGGGCGATCGGCGTGTACGAGCGGCTGGGGTTCACCGTGCCGCCGCCAAGCTGTCCGGCGATGCCCCGTCACGCGGGTGCGGAACCCGAGCCCTTCGGCGCCGCCAACACCCATGCGGACTTCCCGGGCTCCTTCCTCGAACTCGCGACCCGGGTGGAGGACGGCCGCGTGGGGAGCCTTCCCGCCGGCACCCGCCTCGTCCCCCTGGAGGCTCCGGCCGACGTCGTGCCCCTGCTCGTGGAGCGGATCGGCGAGACCAGTGCCAACCTGGCGGCGTGCCTGGACCGCTTCCAGGGGCTGCACATCCTGATGTTCTCCTCGCCGGACATCGACGCGGCGGCCGCGCGGCTCACCGCCTCCGGGGTCCGGCACGGCGGGGTCAACACGGTGCGGCGGGCCGCGCCCGAAGGCGCGAAGGTCCCGGTGGAGACGGTCCGCTACCTGGAGATCGACGGGGACGGCCCCGGTGACCGGCCGGGCACGGTCGCGGAGGGCCGGGTGGGTCTCGTCGCCGGCCTGGACCCGGACGTCCAGGGGGCCCGCCGCCTCGACCACCCCAACGGCGCCGTCGCGCTGGTCGAGGCCGTGCTCTGCGTCGCCGACGCGGAACTCGCGGCGGTCCGGCACCGGTACGAGAGCTACCTCGGCCGGCCGGCCCGGCAGGAGGGGCCCGCGCAGGTCTTCGGCCTCGACGGCGCCGCCCTGACGCTGGTGCCCGGCTCGGCCCTGCCGGCCCTCCTGCCGGGCGAGCGCCCCGCCGCGCTCCCGGCGCTCGTCGGCTACGCCGTCGCCGTACCCGACCCGGACCGCGTCCGGGCGCTGCTCCGCGGCAACGGCCTGCCCGTGCGCGAGACGCCGTCCGGCGACCCGTTCGTGCCGGCGAGTGCCGCTCTGGGCGCGGCCGTCGTCTTCCGGCCCCCGGTCAGCGCCCCCTGATTCCGCTCAGGTGCCGAGCGGCCACTGGGCCGGTTCGACGTTGTAGCCCCGGAAGAGCTCGACCGCGGCCGGCTTCTGTCCCGCCGGGATCAGGAACGCGGTGCAGATCTTCTCCGACTGGCCCGGGCCCAGGGTCTTCTCGCTCGGCGTCGAGGGGCAGTCGGCCCACTTGGCGCTGCCCATCAGGACGATCAGGGCGCGCATGCGCAGGCCGGACTCCGTCTTGACCATCAGGTCGCCGTCCATGTCGCCGAGCTTCATGGGCGTGCCGCTCTTGTGGCTGAGGGTCGACCAGACGAAGACGGGGATCTGCGGGCCGTCCTTCTCGTCCTTGCGGAGGCCGGAGTTCTCCATGTCCGCCTCGGTACCGGTGCGGACCTCCAGCGGGGTCACCGTGAACCTGGCGTCCTGCGAGTCCGCCTTCCGGCTCTCCCGGAGCGGGCCCGCCTCGCCCAGCCGGAACGTCTTCCTGTCCTTCGCGCCGGCCTGCGGCGACGCCGGCGCGCCGCCCTGAGCCTTCCCCAGCGGCAGGCCGTTGCAGCCGGTCAGCAGGGCGGCCGCCGTCAGGGCCGCCACCGCCGCCGACGCGGCGCGCGTCCACGTACGCATTCTCATCTCGCCTTTCCCCGGATCGTGCGGCGCTCCGCCACGACCCGCACCTCTGCGTTGCGAGCGGCCATCCTCTCAGAGGTGAGCATGCCAAGACGCCCGCGTCCGGCCGATGGGCGGCCCTACTCGGCGCCGGGCGCGGGGCGGTGGCGGTCCGGCCGGAACCCGACGGCCAGGACCACCGCTCCGGCGAGCGCGAATCCCGCCGTCCAGAGCGCACCGACGTGCATGGCGTGGAAGAACGCGGCGTCGGCCGCCGCGGCGAGCCCGGTGTCGTGCGTGGCGGCCGCCACGTGCCGGGCGAGCTCCGCCGAGACGCGGGCCTGAAGCCGGACCCCGTCCGGGAGGCCGGTGAGGGAGCCGTCGATGGCGCGCCGGTAGACGATCGAGGTGATGGTGCCGCCGGCCGCGATGCCGAGGACGCTGCCGGTCTGGCGCAGGGTGCTGTTGACCGCGCTGCCCGCGCCGGAGCGTTCCAGCGGAAGGGAGCCGAGTACGGCGCCCGTGACGGGGGCGATGACCATGCCGATCGCGGTGCCCTGGACCGCCATGACCGCCGCGTACCAGGCGATCGGCGTGGTGGCCCCGAAGAGGGCGACGGCCCCCATCGCCAGGGCCGCTACGGCGAGGGAGACGGACGAGACGAGCCGTACGGACGTGCGGCGGGCCAGCCGGACGGCGACCGGTGAGCCGACGACCACTCCGAGCGCGGCCGGGAGCCCGAGGAGCGCGGCCTCGAACGCCGAGTAGTGGCGGGCGCCCTGCAGGTAGAAGGCGAGGTAGAACGAGCCGGAGGTCAGGGCCAGGAAGACCAGCATCAGGGTGAGGTTCCCGGCGGCGAACCGGCGCTGCGCCAGCAGCCGGGGGTCGAAGCTCGGGTGGGCGATCCGCAGCTCGGTGACGACGAACGCCCCGATCAGGGCGATGCCCGCCACGGTGGAGCCCCAGACGCCCGGGTGGGCGAAGGACGCGTCCTGGCCGGCCCGGATCAGGCCGTACGCGAGGAGGCCGAGTCCGCCCGTGGACAGGGCCAGCCCGGCCGGGTCGAGGGGCCGGACCCGCGGGCTGCGGAAGTTGGGTACGTACCGCGCGACGAAGCCGAGGCCCATGAGGACCACCGGTACGTTGACCAGGAACACCGACCCCCACCAGAACGCCGCGAGCAGCACCCCCGCCAGGATCGGCCCGGCGGCGAGGCCTACGCCGGCGAAGGACGACAGCGTACCGAAGGCGGCCGGCCGCTCGGCGGGCTCGAAGGTCCAGCTGACCACCGCCATGGTGGCCGGGACGATGAGCGCGGCGCCGGCTCCCATCACGGCGCGCCCGGCGATGAGCTGGGCGGGGCCGGCGGCGTAGGCGGCGAGGACGGAGGCGGCTCCGAAGAGGGCCATGCCGGCCAGCAGGGTGTTGCGGTGGCCGAAGCGGTCGCCGAGCGCGCCGCCGGTGAACATCAGGCCGGCGAAGGCCAGCGTGTAGGCGCCCGTGGCCCACTGGAGCTGGCCGGGGGTGGCGCCCAGGCCCCGGACGGGGTCGGACAGCGTCTCGAAGGCCGTGGACAGGATGGTTCCGTCGAGCCAGATGAGGAGCTGGGAGAAGACGAGGACGCCGAGGACGAGACGGCGTCGGGCCGGCGGGAGGGGGGACCGGGCCCCTTCGGGAACGGAGACCGCTGCCGACGGGTGTTGCGGTGTCGTGGGCGGTTGCGTGGCGGATGACATGCGTGACTGCCTTCGGATCGGGGTGGGTTCGGGCACGGCCGCGGCGTATCATCGTCAGGTACCTGACGGCCCGTTCATCGTGACAAGTCGTCAAGTACCTGTCAATCATGATTTTGGAGGTCGCCGATGGGCGAGCAGACGCAGGGCCGGGTACTGAGCTTCCTGGTCCGCCAGACCTGGCTCAACATGCGGGCTGCCATAGGGACCGAACTGGCGGAATTCGGGCTCACCGTGCCGCAGTTCGCGACGCTGATGATGGTCCGGGCGTCCCCGGGGATGTCCGTGGCGCAGCTGGCCCGCTCGGTGGGGAGCACCCGCCAGGCCGCGAACGAGATGCTCGCGGCCCTGGAGCGCGACGGCCTGATCACCCGTTCCCCGCACCCCACCGACCGCAGGACGCACCAGCTGCACGTGACCGACCTCGGGGCCGTGCGTTACGAGGAGGCCTTCCCGGCCGTCGTGCGCCGGGAGGCCGAGCTGGAGGAAGGGCTGCCTCCGGGGCAACGGGAGGCAGCCCTCGCCTGGATGTCGGCCGTCACGGCGGGCTGCCGGGAGCCGGTGGACGACTGCGGCCAGTGAGCCGGGGAGCCGGCCCCGGGCCTCCCGGTCGCGTTCCGGCCTGGGCGGTGGGCCGCACGACGATCTCGCCGACGTCGACGCCGTCGGGCTGCCCGATCGCGTAGCCGATGGCCGAGGCGACGGCGGCGGGCGGCATGGCGATCCGGTCGCGCTGCCGGATCATCGCGGCCGCGACCTGGGGACCGGCGCGCTTGCCGATGCCCTCGGTGTCGGTGAAGCCGGGCGAGACGAGGGTGACACGTAGGTCGGGGCCCTGCGCGCCTGGACCCGCCTCTTCCTGGACTGCGTCACCGCCAAGTACGGGATGATCGACGCGCTGCGCGCCATCGCGGCCACGGGGGGGGCGACCCCTGCGGCCACAGCCGGGAGATGATCCGGACCGCCATCGCCTCGCTGATGGACGCGTGCCCGGCCGCCGGGACGATCCGTACGGACATCAGCGCCGCCGACGTCGCCGCCGCCCTCGAAGGCATCGCCCTCACCTCGGCGGGTGCCGGGCACCGCGGGCAGGCGGAACGCCTGCTGGACCTCACGCTGGACGGCCTGTCGGTCCGCCGTCCGTGAGGACTCCCGCCCCCGGGGCCGGTCGCGTCCGCTCCACGGCCGCCGTCCAGGCGGCGAGGTCCGCGGGGGTGGCCGGGCGGGGTTCGGCGTCGTAGAGCTGGGCCACGCCCTCCTCGGGGCGGGTGGCGGGGTTCGTCGCCCAGATGTACGTCTGGCCCACCAGGTACTTCCGGTCGGACTCGTCGCTCTGGCTCACCAGCATCTCCCCCGAGGCACTGCCCTTGAGGACGCGTTCGACGCGTACGCGGTAGGCGTCGGACGGCAGCCCTTCGACGGTGCGGCGGCCGAGGTCCTCGACGACGGTGCCGGTGAAGACCGCGGTGGCCTCCGGGGCGACGAGGACCGGGTCGGTGGTGTCGAAGGCGTGGACGGCCTCGCTGACGGCGTGCGCCTCGCGGTACCGCTCCCAGCCGAGCCAGGCCCCGCCGGCCAGCACCGCCGTGGCGGCGGCCGGGACGGCGGCCGCGAGGAGGAGCCGGTTCACGGTCACCCCCACAGCCGGCGGTAGGCGGCGCGGTCGCCGGCGGTGATCCGGTCGATGCCGAAGCGGGCGGCCTCGGCGTTGTCGGCCCACATGATCGAGCCCGCCTTCGTGCTCTTGTGGCAGAACCCGAGCGCGTGGCCCAGCTCGTGGGTGACGACGCGGCGCCGGTGCGCGGTCGTGCCGCGGGCTCCTCCGTCGTCGAGGTAGTGGCGGTTCATCGTGATGCTGTCGGTGCCCGGGCGCCCGGTCCAGCGGGCGAGGACGTTCTTCCAGTCACCGCCGCTCGACCGGGTGTCGTTCCACTCCAGGTCGGCGACCTCCGAGGCGCTGTCCGGCCGGAAGCCGACCTTCCTGAGGCCGCCGCCGGTCCACTGGCCGACGGCGTAGGAGCGGGCGTCGTCGAAGACGGTGTCGTCCTCCCAGGCGATCACCCCGTGGTCCACGGAGGACCGCCCGCGGGAGTCGTGGCCGGAGGGGACGCACGCCTCGGGACCCCGTCCGAGGGCCGGCCCCGGGTGCGGCAGCGACAGCAGGACCGTCGCGGCGGTGGAGGCCGCCAGCCCCGTCAGGAAGAGGAACACCCGGGAAAGTTACCCAACGTGAGGCAGCGGGCACAAAACGCGCCCGCCGCCACTGCCGGCCGAACGCTGATTCCGTCCTACATGCGGGCGGGGGCGGGGTCGGAATCGTTCAGCTCGGCGATCAGGGCGTTGCGGCCGGCCAGCATCTCCGTGAGGATCCGGCGGGCGGCGCGCAGGAGTTCGGCGACGTCGCCGCCGGCGAGGGCGTACGTGACGGTCGAGCCCTCGCGGGTGGAGACGACGATGCCCGAGCGGCGCAGGACGGCCAGCTGCTGCGACAGGTTGGACGCCTCGACGTCGATCTCGGCCAGCAGGTCCCGTACGGGCATGGGGCCGTCCTGGAGAAGCTCCAGCACACGGATACGCACCGGGTGACCGAGCATCCGGAAGAACTCTGCCTTGGCCTGGTACAGCGGGACCTGCATTCCCACGACGCTCCTTTTCCTCTTCGAACGGTCTCCGGCTCGGGCGGGGATCGCCACCCCCACCCATCGTCGCGTCCTGTCGGCCCACGCGGAACCGATGATGACCGGTTTCACATGTTCCGAGTTGAAGAGTTCTTCAACTCATGGGCATGCGTGGGCCCGACGGACGCCGCTGCTAGACCTCCAGCTCGGCCTCGATGCGGCTCAGCTGGTGGCGGGCCATCGCCAGGTTCGACCTGCCCCGGTCCAGGACCAGGTAGAGGAACAGACCGCCGCCGGAGCGACTGCGCCGGATGCGGATCAGGTGGTACTGACCGCCGAGCGTGATCAGCATGTCCTCGATCTCGTCCTGCATCCCGAGCATGTCCATCGTGCGCGTCTTGGCCCGGATGACGTCGGTGTTCCCGGCGGCCGCCACCGTCAGGTCCAGGTCCTTGCCCCCGCCGAGCGTGCCCAGGGCCATCCCGCTGGCGTAGTCCACCAGCGCCACCCCCAGGGCCCCTTCGATCGAGGTCATCGCTTCCTTCAGTGACACTTCCACGTTCGCCATGACTGTCCTCCGCTGGTGTCGTGTGCCGGGCGCGGCACGGATCTTCCGTACCGGGACGCTACCGATCGCCCGGCTCCGTCTGGCGGGATCAAAGGAATTGGCCGAATTCCGCCGCTGTCACGCCACGTACGCGGCGGGCTCGCGCAGACGCGCCGCCGCGGTGCGCCAGGCGTCGGTCACGGCGGCGTGCGCCTGGAGGGTGCGGGCGGCGGTGTCGCCGGTCAGCTCCAGCGGGCGCCCGACGTGGACGTGCAGCCGGGGCCGGCGCAGCGGGGCGGTGACGAGGCCGGCGACCTGCTTGGCGGCGCCTCCGGATGTGATGCGCCGGGACCCGGCCTGGCCCACGGGTACGACGGGCGCTCCCGTGCTCGTGACGAGCCGGGCGAGGCCGCTGCGGAAGGCCAGGGGCGCGGCCTCGGCGGCGTCGCGGCGGGAGGGGATGCCGCCCTCGGCGTACATGAGCACCGACCGTCCCCCCGCGAGGGCGGACGCGGCGTGGTCGAGGGCCTCGGCGGCCCGCCGGTCCCCCCGGTGGACGGGAATGTGTCCCTCGCGGACGAGCAGGCGGCCCAGGAGCGGGGCGCGCCACAGGCCCGCGGCGGCCATGACGACGGGTTCGACACCGCAGCGGCGCAGAGCGGCGAGGACCACGGCGGGGTCGGCGAGGGAGGTGTGGTTGGCGACGATGACGCTGCCGGGCGGCACGTGGGCGCCGGGCTCCGTGGTGACGCGGACGTGTCCGAGGGCGGGGACGAGGAGCTGGGCGAGGCGGCTGAGCATGGCGTTCTTTCCCGTTCGTGACGGCGTCCGCGACGACTGCGAGGACTGCGGCGACTGCTCCCAGGGTCGTCAACGCGCGCCCGGCCCGCCTGAGTCGCCGTACTCAGGCGGGCCGGGTCGCCCTACCCAGAACGCCGGAACGGGCGGGGACCGCCGCGGAGTTCCTCGGGGCCGACGAACCCGGTCTCGTCGCGGCCGGCGGTGAGGAACGCGTCGACCTGCGGGGCGGAGGCCAGCCGGGCCCGCCAGGCGCCGAGGACCTCGCTCGGGCTGCGCGCTCACGGGCTCCTCCAGGCGGGTCGTACCCTCACGGTAGCCGCCCGGCCCGGGGTCCGGCCGGCGCCCGCGTCGGACCGGCGGCCGGGAGCACGGCCCGACAACGTCCGCCGGCGAATTAATCGTTGTCCGATCAGCTGATCATGATGGTAGACAGGCGCCGTGCAGAACACTTTTGAATTCACCGACCTCCTGCGGCTGATAGACGAACGGTCGACCGCGTTCCGTGCCGTGGTGGCCTCCGCGCCCGACCTCGACGTGCAGGTACCCAGCTGCCCCGAGTGGACGCTGTTCGACCTCGTCCGGCACCTCGGCGGCGGCGACCGCTTCTGGGCAGCCATCGTCGCCGCGGGTCCCGCCGACGCTCCCCCGGCCGGGGCCGCCGAGGCGCGCGCCGCACTGGTCGTGCCCCGGGAGCGCGAGGCGCTGGCGGCGTGGCTGGACGAGTCGACGCGGCAGCTGCTGGACGCGCTGCGGGAGGCCGGCCCGGACAGCGGCTGCTGGGCGTGGTGGGAGGACGTGCAGTCCCCGCTGACCGCCGGGACCGTCGCCCGGCACCGGGCCCAGGAGAGCGCGGTCCACACCTACGACGCCCAGCTCGCCCTGGGCGCGCCGCGGCCGCTGCCGGACGAGGTGGCGCTCGACGGTGTCGAGGAGTTCCTGACCACCTGCGTCGCGACCTCCAGCCCTTGGCCGCACAAGCCCGCCGCCATCGACTTCCGCACCACCGAGGGCCCCGCCTGGCGCCTCACCCTCGACGGCTCCGGCGCGCGGGTCGCCCGTCTGCCGCTCGCCGCCGACACGACGGCGCAGGCCGGTGTCCTGGGCACGGCCAGTGAGCTGGTCCTGTTCAACTACAACCGCATCCCGGCGGATTCCGTGCGGATCGACGGAGAAGCCGAGCTGTACGACCAGCTCCGCGACTGGGACCCGTCCGCCTAGGGGGTGTCCGGCCCGGGTCCCGGAGCGTCACGCGACGGCGGTCCCCTCCAGCTCGACCATCAGGCTGGGGATCGCCAGTCGCGTCACCCCGAGCAGCGTGCTGGCCGGCGCCACTCCGGCGGCGCCCAGCCGCGCCGCCAGTACGCCGTAGTGCCGGTAGAGCAGGTCGGCGTCGGTGGTGTAGACGTTGAGCCGGACGAGGTTCGCCAGGGACATGCCCGCCTCGCCGAGCACGGCCTCCAGGTTGTCGACGCTCAGCGCCAACTGCGCCCCCATGTCGCCCTCGTGCTGCGGCTTGCCCTCGGCGCTCATCGCGGTCTGCCCCGAGATGTACAGGGTCCGCGTGTGCCCCGAGACCAATTCACCCTGGTTGAAGCCGAATTCCGTCGACCACGCCACCGGGTTGACCGCCGTTCGTTCCATCGCCACGTCAGCTCCGTTCGATCCACTGGGAGTAGGTGGGTAAGAGCCTGCCAAGGAATCACGACATCCTCGGTCAGGTATTCGGTTAGGGTTCCGGCATGCGCGCCGATCGGCTGGTCTCGCTGGTGCTCCTGCTGCGGCAGCGCGGCCGGCTGACCGCGGACACCCTGGCCCGCGAGCTGGACGTGTCCACCCGCACCGTGCTGCGCGACATCGAGGCGCTCTCCGCGGCCGGTGTCCCCGTCTACGCCGAGCGCGGCCGGCACGGCGGCTTCTCGCTGCTGCCCGGTTTCCGGACCGAGCTGACCGGACTCAACCACGACGAGGCCCTCGCCCTCCTGACCGCCGGATCGGGGCGCGGCGAGCTGGTGTTCGGTCTGGGCTCGGCGCTCGCCTCGGCCATGCGCAAGGTCGTCGACGCGCTGCCCGAGGGGCATCGGGCGGTCGCGAGCGACGCGGCCCAGCGGTTCCTCGTCGATCCCGAGAGCGATCTGCTCTCGCGCCGGACCGCCGCCGGCGACGAGACGTCCGGCACCGTGTTGACCGAGGTCCGGCGCGCGGTGCTGGCCGGGCACAAGCTGCGCGTCCACTACGCGGCCGCGGGCGAGGCGCCGCGCTGGCGGACGGTCGACCCGATCGGGCTGGTCACCGTACGGGACCGCGGCTACCTGCTGGCCACGAGAGCGGGCGCCGACCGCACCTACCGGCTGTCGCGGGTGTCGGCGGCCGAGGTGCTCCCCGAGGCGGCGGAGCGGCCGGACCAGGTCGATCTGGACCGGATCTGGCGGGAGCGCTCCGCGCGGTTCCTCGCCGGCGGGGAGCACCTCACCGTACTGGTACGGGTGGACCCGGCACGGCGGGAGGAGCTGCTGGACACCGCACTGGCCGTCCGCGCGGAGGAACCCGGCACGGACGACGGCTGGGTACGGCTGGAGTTGACCTTCCAGGACGCGCGGCACGCCCAGTGGGCGCTGTGGCAGCTCGGGCCGGACGCGGAAGCCCTGACTCCGCCGTCGTTGCGCAGGGCCCTGCACGACCGCGCCGCCGCGCTCGCCACCCGTTACGCCGACCCGTCGGCCCGCTGATCACCTGGAGGCAGGCATGAGTCCGCCCGGGCCGCCGTGGCCGGGGTGCTCGCGGAGGACGCCCGGGTCGTCGAGGTGCTCGGCAGCGGCGCGGCCGCCCCGGGAGCGCCCGAGCCGGGTCCGCCGGAGGTCCTGCGCGGGATCCGGCACCGGGCGGTGGTGCTCGGCTTCACCGGGGCGGGGGCGCGCACCCGGTGGCTCTCGCACGAGCAGATCAGCGGCAGCGTCCTGGCCGCCGTCCACGCCCCGCGGGACGGCCTGCACGTCCGGGTCCGTCCCTGGGAGCACCGGCCCTCGGGCTGAAGGCCGTCCCTTCCGGATCAGGCCGCGCCCGGTACGGGAACGTCCAGCCGGGCGGCCACGGTCGTGAGGGCCGGCCCCAGGGGGAGGGCGACCCGGGCGGCGGCGTGCCGGTCGCCTCGGGTGGGGTCCCGGTTGACGATCAGTACCGGCTTGCCGGCCCGGGCCGCCTCGCGGACGAAGCGGAGCCCGGACATCACGGTCAGCGAGGACCCCAGGACCAGCAGTGAGGCCGCCGTGCCGACGAGTGCGCGGCAGTGTTCGACCCGCTGCGGCGGGACGGATTCGCCGAAGAACACCACGTCGGGCTTGAGGATGCCGCCGCAGCGCGCGCAGGGCACCACCCGGAAGTCCGCGACCTGCTCGTCCGTGAGGTCGGCGTCACCGTCCGGGTTCATCGCGGCGGCCACCGGCGCGAATCCCGGGTTGGCCTCCTCCAGCCGGCGGGCGAGTTCGCCGCGCGGACCGGCGGCGCCGCAGGAGAGGCAGACGACCCGGGCGAGGCTCCCGTGGAGCTCGACCACCGGGTCGCTGCCGGCGGCCTGGTGCAGGCCGTCGACGTTCTGGGTGATGACCCCGGCAAGCAGGCCGCGGCGCCCGAACGCCGCCACCGCCCGGTGCCCGGCGTTGGGCCGGGCCCGGCCGAAGGTGCGCCAGCCGAGGTGGCTGCGCGCCCAGTACCGGCGGCGGGCCTGGGCGCCGGCGGTGAAGTCCTGGTAGGTCATCGGGGTGTGCCGGGTCAGGCTCCCGCCCTCGCCGCGGTAGGCGGGGATGCCCGACTCGGTGGAGATTCCGGCCCCGGTGAGCACCAGCACGCCGCCGGCGGCGAGCGCGTCGGTGACGGGGCCGAGGTCCGTGGTGCCGGGCGGCAGGTCCTCGGTCGGGGTCCAGCTCAGGGTGGGGCGCGTGCGCATGCCGCCAGCGTACGGAGGACGGGGCCGGCCGTCTCGTCCGGAGCGGCGCGGGCCCGGCCGGTCCGGTCCCGGTCAGGGCAACGGGCGGGTGAGCCAGACCACTTCACCGCTGTCCTCCGTGGACACGTGGTCCCGCTCGAACCCGAGCTTGTCCAGGACGCGGAGGGAGGGTGCGTTCCACGCGCCGACGGTGGCCCAGACCCGCTTGCGCCCCGTCGCGGCGGCGGCGTCGAGCACCGCGCGGGCCGCCTCGGTGGCGTAGCCCCGCCCGTGCGCCCGCCGGAACAGCTCGTAGGCGATTTCGGGCTCCTCCAGGCTGGAGCGGCCGATGATCAGCCCGCAGTAGCCGATGAAGTCTCCTCCGTCGCGGCGCTGGATGGGCAGCAGGGCGATCCCGGTGGTCGCGGTCGCGGTGAGCAGCTCCGCGATGGCCGTCCGGATGCGCTCGACGGTGGGCGCCTCCTTGCCGCGTTCTTCGAGCAGGGCACAGAACTCGGCGGCGTCGGACTCGGCCCAGGGCCTGAGTATCAGCCGCTCGGTTTCGAGGTGGAAGGGCATCGTCTCGTACGTGGACATGCCCCCACTCTGCCCCACGGATGATCACGCACCGCAGCGGGAGGGGTGGGCGCCCCTTCCTCGGGGTACAGGAAGATGCCCGTCCGGCCGCCCCGCCAACAGGAGGTACCCGTGCCGCTGCCCAGCCTGCTCGGCGTGTTCGCCCACCCCGACGACGAGGCCCTGGTCGCCGGCGGAGTCCTCGCCCAGCACTCCGCGTCGGGTGCGCGGACCGCCGTCGTCACGACCACCTGGGCGCCCGGCACCCCCGGGCCGCAGAACTGGCCGACGCCCTCGCGGCGCTCGGCGCCGGCGGACCGCGCATGCTGGGGTACGCCGACCACCGCGTCCCGGACTCCGCCCCCGGCCGGCCCCGACTCTGCGACGCCCCGCTCGACGAGGTCGTCGGGCGGCTCGTCGGCCAGCTCAGGGGGTTCCGGCCGCGGATCGTCGTCACCCATGACGCGTACGGCCAGCTCACCGGGCACCCCGACCACCGCCACACCCACCGCGTCACGGTCCTCGCGGTGGCCGCCGCCGGGCTGGAGCACCTCTACCCGGAGGCGGGTGCCCCCTGGCAGCCCCACGCCCTGTACGCGGCCACCCACCCGCACTCCGCCCTAGGGGGTGTCCGCAAAGTGGCGCCTGCCCCGCGACGCCCGGCACGCGCTCTCGCCGCACCGGGCGAAAGACCGAGTACGTCCAGTACGAGGTCTTCCGCCCGGCACGCCGAGAGCACGCACCGGACGCCGCAGGGCCCGCCCTCCGGGCGGACGGCGCCACTTTGCGGACACCCCCTAGCCGACCTCGCGCCGCTGCTGGCCGGCGCCGGCAAGTCCACCCTGAGCGTGCCGGACCACCTGGTCGGCGCCACGGTCGACGTGCGCCCGTGGCTCGGCGCCAAGTGGGCCGCGGTCCTCGCGCACCGCAGCGAGGTCGCCCGGGAGCGGGCGCTGCCCGGGATCCTGTCGCGCCTGCCGGCCGGGACGCGGAACCGCGTGATCGGCACCGAGTACTTCATCCGGCTCCACACCCACCCGGCCGCGCGGGGGCTGACCGGGCTGGAGCTGTGAGCCCCTGGGACGGGCGCTGCCGAGGGGCACGCCCCCGGGGGATTCCCCTTGTGCTCGGCGTGCCCGGTCGGCAGGGTGTCCGGAGTGCCTGCTGATCTTGCTTCGAGGGTTTGGGGGAACCGGTGCTGACCGGGATCGTGATCGACGCGCTGGACGTCGTACGGATGGAGCGCTTCTGGCAGGAGGCGACGCGGGGCCGGACGGGCGGTCTGCGGCTGCGGTTCGTGCCGGCGGCCGCGCCCAAGGCGGGCAAGAACCGGCTCCACCTCGACCTGGCCGGGGGCCCGGACTGGGAGGCGGAGGTGGCACGGCTGCTTTCGCTCGGGGCGACCCGGGCCGACATCGGCCAGGGGGACGTCCCCTGGGACGTGCTGGCCGACCCGGAGGGCAACGAGTTCTGCGTGCTGCGCCCCGGCCACCCCGGCGTGCTCGCCGGCTCCGGACTCGTCGCGGTCTGCCTCGACATCGCCGAGGAGCACCGCCACGCACAGGAGGCCTTCTGGCCGCCGCAGTCCGGCTGGAACGCGGTCGAGTCCCAGGACTGGGGCTTCCGGCTCCGCCGGACTCCCACCAGCCCGGTCTCGCTGGTGATGGGGCCGCCCGCGGCGCCGAAGGCGGGGCGCAACAGGCTGCGGCTGGAGACCGCCCATCCGGGCCGGGAGCCGGGCGAGTTCCTCGACGCCGGCGGGAACGAGTTCCACGTCACCGGCGCCCGCCCCGGTCCGCCCCCGGCCCACGACGGAGGTCCCGGCGATGAGGACGCGTGACCTGAGGTTCGGCCTGTACGCGGACGAAGAGGGGCTGGCCTGGGTGCGGGAACTCGTCGGGGAGGCGGTGGCCTGCCGCAGGGCCCGGATCACCGGAGAGACCCTCTCGACGGACACCCTCCCCCACAGCGAGCTGCCGACCGCCGACATGTACGACCTCCTGGCGGAGCAGTGGGCCGTGGAACACCCCGGCGAGGACAGCGGCGCACGGCGGCTCGTCGAGCTGCGCGTCCACCTGAGGTGCTCCCTGCGCACGTGGCGGGCGGTCCACAAGACGGTGATCGCGACGATGTGCCCGGCGGGTACGGCCCCGCACGTCTGCCGTGTTCCGTGGATGGCGGCCTGACGGCGGCCTGATGCCGGAAGACGGCGGTCATGACGGCAGCGCACGGGACCGCGTCAGGGACCGGCCGGCCGGTCGCGTTGGTGACGGGCGTCGGGCGCACCGTCGGGATCGGCGCCGGCATCGCCCGGGTGCCGGCCGGAGCCGGCTGGGACATCGCCTTCGCCTACTGGGATGTCCGACGGCGTCCGCGAGCACGTGCTCGGCCGCACGCCGCTGGGCCGCCTGGGCACCCCGCGGGACACCGGCCGCCTGGTCGGGTTCCTCTGCTCGCCGCAGGGCCAGTGGATCAACGGGCAGCGGCTCAAGAACGACGGCGGGTTCACCGCCTGACCGCTCACTTCGTCCAGATGTCCAGGAGCCGGTTCGCCGCCCGGAAGTGGTCGGGCGGATCGGCGTTGCACACCACGGTGACCGCGGTGTTCCGGTCCGGGCTCACCTTGAAGGTGCTGTGGAACTGTTCCCAGTCGCCCCGGTGCACGAGGCTGCCGTCGGGCAGCACGAGCATGCCGGCCCCGTACCGGCCTGCCTCGATGCCGCGCGGGCGCAGGACGTCGCCGACGCTGACCGCTCCGTCGGTGACCGCGGCGAGGAGTTCCTTCCCGCCGACGCGGCCGGTGCGGTAGTTGTCGGCCCAGCGGACGAGTTCTCCGGCGGTGGTCTGGACGGATCCGTCCCCGTACTGCTTCCAGGGGGAGGAGTTCGGGGTGTAGGAGCCGTCCTTCCCGTCGTAGGACTTCGCCTTGCCCGGGACGTCGGCCGCCGGGGCGAGGGTCATGCGCAGGTGCAGCGGGGTGAAGAACTCCTGCTGGAGGAAGGCCGGGAAGGGCTCGCCGGTGACCCTTTCGACGACGTGCGCGAGGAGGACGTAGTTGGAGTTGGAGTAGGAGAAGCCCTTGCCGGGTGTCCGCTCGGGCCGTGAGGCGAGGATGGCCGCGAGGGCTTCCTCCTGGCCGGCCGGGTCGGTCACCTCGACACCCTTGGCCTCCAACAGGTCCTGGTAGTCGGGGATGTGGCTGGTGTGGCGCATCAGGTCGCCGAGCGTGACGTCCCGGGTCCAGGCGGGCGGGTCGTCGAGGTAGCCGGACAGGGGGTCGTCGAGCGCGAGCCGGTGCCGTCCGGCGAGCAGGAGGACGGCGTCCGCGGTGAACTGCTTGGAGTTGGAGGCCATGTCGAAGACCGTCTCCGGGGTGATGGCACGCCCGGTCGCCAGGTCGGCCTCGCCCCTCCCCGCCTCCCAGACGACCTCGCCGCGCTTGCCGACCGCGGCCGCGCAGCCCGGGCCGTCGGGGGAAGGCACCAGTTCCCGGAGGACCTCCGCGCTGCGCTGCTCGCGGTCGTCGCCGCCGTAGGCCTGCGGGGTCAGCAGTCCGGCGAGCGCGGCCACGACGACGGCTCCCCCGGCCGTGCACTGCGATGCCGTCCGGTTCACCCGGACCACCTCCTTCCCTCCTTCGAGCGTCCCCCGGCGGCCGTGCCGCAGCCAGTCGATCAACAGCGGCCGGACCGTCCCGGGGCGCCGCGGAAAATGAGTGCCGCCCAGGACGGGGGTGCAGCACAATCACCGCATGGCAGACATGGGGGTGTTCCGGAACGCGGTCGCCGACTGGGCGGCGGACGGCGACGGCGGGCCGGCCGGGGAGCCGGCCGCAGAACCGGCCGCAGAACGGGCCGCGCGACTGGCCGCGGAGCTGGGTGTCGCGTCGGTGGTACTGGTCGAAGGGCCCAGCGACCTCGCCGCCGTCGAGACCCTGGCGGCCCGCCTGGACCGGGACCTGCCCGCCGAGGGCGTCTGCGTCGTCTCCATGGGCGGAGCCATGAACGTCGGCCGCTACGCCCGGCTCCTGGGCCCGCCCGGACTGGGACTGTGCCTCACCGGGCTGTGCGACGAGCGCGAGCACCCCTACTTCGACCGCGGCTTCCAGCGGGCCGGGGCTCCCCGCCACGAGGTCTTCGTCTGCGTGGCGGACCTGGAGGAGGAGCTCATCCGCGCGCTGGGCGCGCAGCGGGTGGAAGGGGTCATCGAGGCCGAGGGGGACCTCGTCCCCTGGCAGACCTTCGTCCGCCAGCCCGCGCAGCGGGGCCGCGACCCGCACCACCGGATGCGGCGCTTCCTCGGTACCAAGAAGGGCCGCAAGATCCGCTACGGGCACCTGCTCACCCAGGCCCTCGACCTCGGCCTACTCCCCACGCCTCTCGACGCGCTGCTCACCGCCCTGGGCCCGGCCCGCGCCGGACGCTGAGCGGCGGGGCGCCGGCGCGTCCTGGCCGCCGTCACCGGCCGGGACGGGCCATGCCGGTCAGCAGTACCTCCAGGGCCAGGTCGGTCGCCTCCGTCAGCGGGGTGTCGTCGAGGAGCGAGCCGAGGGCCAGCGTCGCCAGGCCGTGGACGGTGGAGAAGGCGACCTGGGCGAGGCGGGCCGGGTCGCCCTCGCGGACGAACCCCTCCGCCTGGGCCTGCGCGATGAGCGCGGCAGTGGTGTCGAGGCTGTGGTGCCCGAGCTCCCTGAGCTCGGCGCTGGAGTCGTCGGCGCGCTTGGCGCTGAACATCAGGTTCAGCAGCGGCGCGTGGGTGACGGCGAAGTCGACGTAGGCCCGCCCCAGGGCGGCCAGGCGGTCCGGCACCGGTCCGGGCGCCTCGGCGGCGGCGCGCAGGCGGGCGTTCAACCGCGTGAAGCCGCTGACGGCGAGGGCGTCGAGCAGGGCCTGCCGGTCGCGGAAGTGGCGGGAGGGCGCGGCGTGGCTCACGCCGAGGTCGCGCGCCAGGGCCCGGAGGGACAGGCCCTCCACGCCCGATTCGGTGAGGACGGTCTCCGCGCGCTCCAGCAGGGCGGTCCGGAGGTTGCCGTGGTGGTAGGGCCCCTCGGTCAAGGCGGGCTCCCCTCTCCTGATGTTGTCATTGACTACAATGATGTCGCCGCCTACATTCATGTGCGTCCAACACGTGGAAACGGA
This sequence comes from Streptomyces sp. NPDC044002, assembly GCF_056434525.1. Taxonomy (NCBI): domain Bacteria; kingdom Bacillati; phylum Actinomycetota; class Actinomycetes; order Kitasatosporales; family Streptomycetaceae; genus Streptomyces; species Streptomyces sp. NPDC044002. The sequence goes on along the minus strand of NZ_JBWKEZ010000079.1, from coordinate 910 downwards.
GCAGCCGACGATGCCTATGACATACCAGGGGACCGTCACCCTGATCACCGGGGCGAGCGCCGGGCTCGGCGTCGAGTTCGCCCGCCAGTGGGCCGCGCGCGGAGCCGACCTCGTGCTCGTCGCCCGCCGCCTCGACCGGCTCGAAGAACTCGCGGCGGAACTGGAGAAGCGCCACGGCGTCACCGCCCACGTGATCGCCGCCGACCTCGCCCGCCCGGGGGCCGCGGCCGCGCTGCGCGCGGAGCTCGACGCCCGCGGGATCACGGTGCACTCCCTCGTCAACAACGCCGGCTTCGGCAGCCACGGCCCGTTCGTCGGCCAGGACGTGGCGCAGATCAACGAGATGATCCAGCTCAACGTGACGGCCGTCGCCGAACTCACCCGGGCGTTCCTGCCCGACCTCGTGTCCGACGGCCGGGGTGCGCTGGTGAACGTGGCGAGCGCGGCGGCCTACCAGCCGACCCCCGCGATGGCCGTCTACGGCGCCGGAAAGGCCTTCGTACTGAACTTCACCGAGGCCGTCGGCTACGAGACCCGGCATTCGCCGCTGCGGGTGCTCGCCGTGTCGCCGGGACCGGTCAGCACCGAGTTCTTCGACGTCGTCGGCAGCCGGGACGCGGCCGTCGGCCGGATGGCCACGCCCGAGCAGGTGGTGACCGCGACTCGACGCGCCCTGGAGCGCGCCAAGACCCCGCCCAGCATCGTGGCCGGCCTCGCCAACCGCGTCTCCGCGGCGGCCGCCGCGCTGACGCCCCGGCGCCTCACGCTGGCGGTGTCGGGACGGGTCCTGAAGGCCTGAGGCCTGAGGTCTGAGGCCGCCGCGTACGCACGGGAACGCCCGGCCGAGGGTCTCGGCCGGGCGTTCCCGGTACGTCTGCTGTGATGCCCGCTGGTGGTTTAGTACCAGTGG
>NZ_JBWKEZ010000078.1:0-33822 GCF_056434525.1 Streptomyces sp. NPDC044002 | reverse complement strand
CGCACACCTGGGAAACTCGACCAACCTGAGAAAACCCCAGGCCACCACCCCGCCCGACAACCGCGAGATCATCCATCGAGCAGGCCCCGACCACCGCAACAAACACCCAGCAGCCACACACCGGCCAACCAACCTGAACACACCCAGGCCAGCACACCAGCACAGGCACTACATCACTGGCCCGTCATAGGCGAACCGCCCGCCCGCTTCCTTCCCGACGGTCACGGCGGCCGCATTCAGCTCCGCCTCCGCCGTCTCCAAGGGGGTGTGGCACGGCGGGCAGACGATGAGCGCCAGGCGGCCGCCCTCGTAGAAGCCGCTCCACTCCGCCGCCGCCGCAGACGTCCAGTCCGACGGCGCCCGCGTACCGCAACGCCCACACCCCGCCCGTGTCCGGCGCGTACGCCCCGGCTTCATCCGTCCCATACCCCAAACAACGCCCCAGACCCGGGCCCGGTAGCGGCCCGGGACCAAAGGGGGTGCCAGGGATCAGACAGCCTGCGGCTACCTGCCGCCCATGTGGAGCATGGTCGAAGCCGGGACCGCAAGTTCCTTCGCCAGCCGCTCACTGCTGGTCGCGGCCGCGCGCAGCTGTGCCGCAGCCTCGGCCGTGAATACCCCGGGGTTCTGGCCGGTGTCCAGCACCACCCGGTCCCCAGTACCCAGCAGTTCCAGGACGGCGGCGGCCTGATCGAAGGCCTGCGGCAGACGCTCCACCAGCGGGCCCCGAGTTCGTCGAGGATGAGGCGGTGGAGGCAGGCCCGGCTCCACCGCGTGAAACGTCCGTAGGCCGTCTGCCAACTCGGGCCAAACACCGGCGGCAGCTGCCGCCGCCCGCAGCCCGAGGCCACCGCGAAGATGATCGTGGCCAACGCCTCGCGGTCACCCGCTCGGCGCCGGCCGCCGCCCTCAGGTCATGTGAAGTCCGTTGGCGACACCACCCGGCGGAACCTATCGTCCCGCTGTCTCTCCAGCTCTGGAGCGGCGAACGCTACATCCGGTCCGGTTTGGTGTGCCGTTCGGACTGGTCGTTGGCGTGACTCTCGCGCGCTTTGCGTCGAGCAGCATGAATGACTTCAAGGGCTGGACCGCACCCTGCCGGCAACCCCGCCACCACGAGTCTGACTGCTTCTTCGGCCGAAGAGACAGTGGGTCTGGGAATCTCAGGGTCATGCAGGCTGATGACCGTCCAGCATCCGCCTGCCGCGGGGAAGATACTGGGAATATCGCTTCCGGGAGCCGAAATCGTGCGGCGACGGAACTGCAAAGAGCCATGAGCGGGCATGGGAAACAGCGCCCGCAGCTCCGGTGTCGCATACGCCGCTTCCACCATGCTCTGATCAATCAGCTCTGGAGAAAGTTTGCGGATCATCCCCCATTCGAATTCCACCCCGGCCCCTCGATCATGCGCCAACGCCTTGGGCGAAAAATTCAGGAAACCCCAGTTCGAACTCATTTCAGCTAGAGGCATTCCCGACTGCCAAGCCTGGGCGATCTCCACTGCAATTTCCAGAGAGGTCGTGGATCCACTTCCCGCAACCCCGATCAAAGGCATGCTGATCGTAAGCATGAGGTCCCGACGCTCCGGCCTCAGCTCAATTCGAATATCGCCGAATTCCGTCTTCACTGCAGCGGCGAAGTGCACCGATAGCCCCTGCGGCGGATGCGCCTCAACGAGGCCGGGAAGTAGAATTCCCAGGCGGTGAGATATCACCCGAAGTGCGGCCAGTAGACTTCCATTCTCGGATGCTACCTCCGGATACAGGACCGGATCGGGCCTCGTTCCATCGCTCATTGGGCTACCCTCCACCCTCACGTCAAATAGATCTACAGCATATCCGCCCCGAGGCCCGGTGCGCCACAACTCATAACCCGGGGTTCACGAAAGCGTTGGGCTCTGCGCTTTCACGCGAGCCCAACCCTGCCAGACGACTAGCTCCTACCGGAACTCCTTGAACGGATCGTCGATGTCGACACGCTTCCCTTCCCAGTAGAACTTAACGCTGTCCCAGCTCCTCTCAGATACCGACCCGGGCGTCAACTGCCTCATAATAACGCCCAGCTCCCAGGCTGTCCCATTTCCGCGCGACGCCTGCTCTTCCCAATTTTTCCCGGCAAGTGCGCGTGCCCGCGCCCAGGTGGCTTGGAAAGCAGCTTCCGCATTCGGGAACTCTTTCAGGTCGCTATCCAAAAGATGATCGAGCGAGAATGCGATCTTCACCGACGGGTTACCGGCTGCATCTTCCACCGCTTCCATCCACAGCGGTCGGCTCGTGGGATCGCCCGGGTTTCTCGAATTTCCCCAATTTTCCCTGTTGTTGAACGTGTACCACGACCCACCCCCCTCCTGGCCATTCAGGATGTCGCGCAGGCCGTCTCCACCCAGGCCATCGTTCACGCCCAAGACCACTTGGTCGCCGCAGTTCACCAGGCCGTTCGCGTTGTGCACGAGAACCGGCGTGCGGCCGGCCAACACGTAGTACGTGTGTAGGTCGGCGACAGTGAGGTTGTAAGCGGGCTGCAGGCCCTTCCAGTGGCTCACCTTACCGATCTGCACCGCCGTACCGACCGGGGTTCGCAGGGCGTCGCCCGTCCTCAGGTCGGCGGCGTCGACCCAGCGCTTGCGGTTTTCCACCCAGTACGGGTGGTGGTCGGTCGAGGTGACGGCTTCTGCTGTGGCACCGCGCAGTTCGATCTCTGTGAAGTCGCGGTCGTCAGGTGTGTAGATGGTTGCCTGGACAAGGCGCGCACCAGTGGTCCCGGTGGCCGGATCGGTCGCCCGGACGAGATCGCCTGCTCTGATGTGCTCGATGGGTTTTGTCGAGCCATCGCCCATGAGGACGCGGGTTCCGGCGGGGAAGCTGTTCGGACCGCAGCCGGGTGCTCTCCTGAAGACTTTGTACAGCGTTTCGAGGACCGCGTCGCCGTCGATTCCGTATTTCGCGAGCCATCGGCCCGCCTTCACTGCGGTGGCGCCCCATCCGGCGAATGGTATGGCCGAGACACATGCCAGACCGGCGTCCAGGAACGCCCGGTCGGTGTCTCCCCATTGCGGAACGTACTTGTAGAGGCTTCCTTCGCCGGCATAGATTGCGCAGTTCGCGACGTCGATAGGTTCTCCCACTCCAGGTATGACGCCCAAGGCGTCCATCAGCAGATGAATCTGGTCCATCGTGCTCATGGCCGGGAGTTCCTTCTTGCCCCCCGGCACCAGCCACTGCAGTAGCCCGTACAGGGCCGCACCTGCCGAGTTCTTGCGGGCGGCCGCCTCGGCTACCGCCTGCTCCTGTAGACGGCGCTGGACATCTGCCTTGACGCGGTCGGCGGTGTAGCGGTGGAGTGCTTCGCGGTACTTGGCTTCGACAGAGGCGTGGCTTTCACCGGCCTTGTCGGCGGACTGGCGGGCCTGTTCGGCAGCTTGGTAGGCACTGGCGGCGTATCCGCGTGCGGCGTTGGCGCTTGCCTGCGCGCGGGTTGCCGAGGCGCTGGCCGAGTCCGCGCTGCCGCGTGCCTGTCCTTCGGCTTTGCGGGCGGTGGCTGCGGAAGCGGCTGCCTTGTCGGCGGAGGTGCGAGCCCGGTCTGCGGAGGCCTTGGCGTCGTTGGCGTATCCGCCGGCCTGTCGGGCGTAGTTGTCTGCCGTCTGCGCGTGGCCGCGGGCTTCGTCGGCGTGGCCTTGGGCGTCCGACGCGGCCTTGGCGGCGTGGAAGGCGTCCTCGAAGGCTCGGGCGGCGACCTCGCTGGAGGATGCGATGAGGCCTTGGACCTGCTCCACGTGGGTGGCGGTGAGCAGGTCGCGGCGCTTGGCTCGGTGTTGGCCGGACTCGATGAAGGTGATCAGGTGGGTGTTGGGGCTGGCGAGGGCAGCCTCGGCGGCTGCCTTGAGTTCGAGGCCCCCGCCCTCGGCCATGCGTGCCGCTTCGACGCGGTAGTCCTCGACGCGGGACTGGTACTGGGTCTTGGTGAGGAAGGTATCCAGGGCCTGCGGATCCAGGTCGTGGAGTGCTGCCTGGCCCGCTTCCTTGACACCCGTGCCGCCTGCTTCCGCGATCCGGGAGACCTGGATCCGGTTGTCTTCGGCTGCGGCCTGGTACTGGCCCTTGGTCAGGAACTGGTGGACCGACACCTGGTCCTTCGCCAGGGCGGCCTTCGCCTCACTGCGGACCCTCTCCTGCGGGGCGGTGCGGGCGAGAGCGTCGACTGCTTCGCGTTCGTCCTGGTCTTCGGCGAGCTTCCAGCCGACGCGGGCGTAGAGGACGACAGCGCCGTCGTCGCCGGTCAGGGCCGCCTCTGCAGCAGACTTGCTCCACGGGCCGCGAACCTGCAACGCCAGGAGGGCCATCTTCCGGCCGGTGCCAGCGATCTGGGCAGGCTGCGCGTCGGGCTTGGCGGCTTCGGCGGCCAGGGTTCCCAAGTCAGTGTTGAGCTTGACCGCGTCCTGGAGCTTCCTCTGTGCGGTCGCCTGGGCCGCGTCTGCTGATTCCTTGACGTCCTTGGCCTCGTTGACCAGCAGCTTGGTGCGCGTGGCAGCTTCTTCGGCCTCGTTCTTGCGAGCCGTGTCCTGAACTTCCTTGGCCTTGGCGACCGCTGTGCCAGCCGCCTGCGCGGCGGTCATGGCCTCGCCGGCGTTGATCTTGGCCTGATTCGCAGCGGCCTGGGAATCGTTGGCGTGATCCGCGGCCTTGCGCGCAGCTTGCGCAGCCTTGAGGGCGTGGGCTGCCGCCGAACGCGCCGCGTCCCGGGCCTGCGCTGCCGCGAGGGCGGCGTCGTTGGCGTAGGCCTCGGCGGCGCCCGCCGCCCTCCTGGCCTCGGCTGCGTGCCGGCGTGCCGAGGCAGCGGCTGCTTTGGCCTGGGTTTCGTGGACGCCGGCCTGGCCGGCCCAGTTCGCGGAGTCCTCCGAGTACTGGGCGCTGTCGTTCATGGCGTCGATCGACCCGCGCACCGCCTGCATGCTGAGCTTCAGGGCTTCGAGGGTGACACGGGCGGCCTCGGCGGAGTCGGCCATCTTCGAGGCGAGCTTCGAGACGATCTCGGCTTCGTTGGCGACGCCCTCGTAGACCTTGCCCGATGCCGCTGCGTCCCAGGCCTTGCTGGAGGCTCGGGACGCCTGCAGGGCTGCGTAGGCAGCGTTCTGCGCGGCCAGCGCGGCTGTCTGTGCGGCAGCGTTCGCTGCACGGGCGGCGGAGATCGCGGCCTTGGCTGCGTCCGCGGCGCGGCGCGACGATTCGGCCGCGCGGCGGGCCGCGTCTGCGGCCTTCACCGCGTCGTTCTTCGCCGCCTGGGTCTCGGCGGCGGCCTTGGCCGCTTCCTTCTTTGCGAGGTCCGAGGCCGTCTTGGCCTTCTTGACGTTCTCCTCGGCGCTCAGCTTGGCCTTCTCCGCTGCTGCTGCAGCGTCGGAGGTCTGCTTGGCCAGGTCGCTGATGGTGGCGTGTTCCTGGTCCTGGGCGCGTGAGACGTGCTGTCCGTAGAGGAGGAACTCGCGGATGTCGTCGATGGAGCCGGCCAGGGCCTGGGCGGCGGCGCGCTTGGTGGAGGGGCCGCCTTCCCCCTCGATCTGCGCCACACGGACGCGCGCGTCGTCGTCACGCTGCTTGTACTGGCCCTCGGTGAGGAAGCCACGAATGTCGTCGATGGAGCCGCGCATGGCGGCGTCCCCGACCTCATGGACACCGGGACCGCCTGCCTCGATGGCGCGTGCGGCTTCGACGCGTTGGTCCTCGGCAAGTGGGGCTTTCCAACCCTCCTTCATGAAGGTTCTCAGTTGGTCTGGAGTACCGTTGAGTGCGGTCTGCGCGGCCTCGCGCAGGGCTGGGCCGCCTTCGGTCACCAGGGTGATTGCAGCCTCGCGTCGGTCCAGGTCCTCGGCGATCTCCTGACCTTTGTTCAGGAACTCACGGACCTGGTCGTCGTTGCCCGAGAGGGCGGCGCCGGCAGCGGCCTTAACAGCCTCTCCCCCGGATTTATAGCTCTGCAGGACACGCTCGCGTTCGGACAGTGGAGGCGGAGCTGGTTCCTCTGCGGCGACGGGCGCCGCGGAAACGAGTCCCGCCAGAAGGGCGAGCGGCAGGAGTCCACGACTGGCCCTCCCGGCCAGTACGTACCCCCGCCGCCACACCCGAGCCTGACGGCCTGTGTGGTGACCCACGAAATGATCCCTCTTGGTGTGTGTGGTCTGCCGTGCACAGGCAGGCCGCAGCCAAGGAAGGCGACGGCGGCGTCATTGCTTCCTGCCCGTGCGCACGTACGGGTTCCGGCGCCCTCCTTGATTCGGCTTCCCCAGGCCGGAGGGCGGTGGTCCCCGCCCGGACCGTCCGAACGGTCCGGTGCAGCTGTTGGTCGGTCTGGCCCTTTCGGGGCCTCGACCGGCTGATGGCAACGACATGGCCGGTGGACGTCTGTCTCGCGGCCCGTAGGTGGTTCGCGCCTGCGTGGAGCAGTCGAGCAGGGCCCGGAACAGGCGCTAGGCGTCGTCTAAATCATGGCTCAGCGTAGCCATGCGTTCGATTCAATGCCCAGATCATCGATTATTCCTGTACGAGGGATGGCCGGAATCTCAAGCGAATGCGCTGATCAGGACAGGTTTTCAGTCAGAGGTGTGGACTTGCCTGCGAGTGGGTACTGTTCGATCTGGCCCCCAGGCAATCATGACTGTCCGCAACGTCGCGGTGCAGTCCCCTCAGTTCAGCCCATCCTCGCGTTCCATGCGCGAGGACAGCCTGGAAGGCTTGAATCACGTCGTGCGTATTCGCAGATGGCTGCCCACAGCCGCATTTGCCGCCGTCATCGCGGCCACCACAGGAGCGCCGCCACCGCCGGCGTTCGCCGACCCGGTGCCGCCTGCCAACGCCGGTGCTCCCTTCGCGGTCGAGGACGGCGCCTACCCGTTCCGCTCCGACGTGCTCGCGGCCACCGGGGCGGACCTGGTTGCCGGAGACGGCGGCATCATGCACACCTCCTGTGCCAGCCCGCACCAGATCATGCTCTGGGCACGGAACCTCAAGTCCGACGAGTCCCGGATCTGCTTCAAGGCGGCCAACACCGGCTACCTCGCGCTCAACGTCTCGCGCGCTTACCGTATCGAGACGCAGGGCCGCGATCTGAACGCGCAGATCACCGTCAACGGCGCGACTTCCAGCATCTCCGTACCCAAGGACACGTCCAAGGGGTTTGGCGAGGCCAGTCCAACAGACCCCCAGCAGGCCACACTCCTGGAGATGCGGGTCACCGGCTCGTCTACAGCCCCCGCGCAGCCTTCCGGGGACCAGACGTATGCCTTCGCGGGAAAGCTCGCCATCGGGGACAACAAGCGATTCTGCACCGCCACCCTGGTGGATCCGCGCTGGGTCCTCGCGGCGAAGAGCTGCTTCGCCGACAAGCCTGCCGAGAACAACACTGTCGCGGCCGGCGCTCCGAAGGAGAAAACGACCGTCACCATCGGCCGCACCGACCTGGCCACCGCCGGTCACGCCACCGACATCGTCGATCTCGTGCCCCACCCCGACCGCGACCTCGTGCTCGCGCGCCTGAGCCAGCCCGCCTTCAGCGTCACGCCTGTCGCTGTATCAGCCACCGCGCCCACGGCCACCGAAGACATCACCCTCGTCGGCTTCGGCCGTACGAAGACCGAGTGGGCCCCCAGCAAGCTGCACTCCGCCGTCTTCTCCACGGGTCCCGTCGCGGCCACCAGCTACGACCTCGCGCCGAAAACCCCGGCGGACGCCACCGTCTGCAAGGGCGACGCCGGCGCTCCCACCCTGCGGACCGAGAACGGCAGGCCGGCCCTGGTGGGCCTGATCAGCCGCGCCTGGCAGCGCTCCTGCCTCGATGCCGCCCCCACCGACAAGACTGGTGCCTACGCCACCCGCACCGACGGCCTCACCTCCTGGATCGCCTCCGCCAAGCCGCGCCCCGTCAGCCTCAAGGGCGGCGAAAGCCTCGCCCCGGGCCAGATGCTCGCCTCCGAGGAGGCCCAGCTGGTCATGCAGGCCGACGGCAACCTCGTCCTGTACCACGTCACCGGTGGGGACGGTAAGGGCGGCGCCCTATGGCAGTCCGGCACCTCCGGCAACCCCGGTGCGTTCGCCCGGATGCAGGCCGACGGAAACTTCGTCGTCTACAAGAAGGACACCGTCGGCAACGACCCCGCCGGCGCCCTGTGGGCCTCTGGCACCTACCAGAACGCCGACGCGCGCCTGGACCTGCAGTCCGACGCCAACCTCGTCGTCTACACGAAGAACGGTGGCCACGGCCTCGGTGGCGCCCTCTGGCACAGCGACACCTTCTCCCGCGGCAACAAGCTCACCTCCGGCGCAAAGCTGATGCCCGGTTCCTGGCTCGCCGCCGGTGACAAGGTCCTCATAATGGACATCCAAGGCGACATCCTGCTTCGCGAACGCGGCACCAACCGCACCCTGTGGAGCAAGATCACCTCCAACCCGTACGCCTACCTCCACATGCAGGCCGACAGCAACCTCGTCCTCTACAAGCAGGGCACCAACACCGGCGCCCTGTGGGCCTCGAACACCGTCGGCGGAGCCGGCTCCTACGCCACCCTCGAAGACAACGGCAGCCTTGTCGTCCGCTGGTCCACCGGTGGTGAGCGCTGGATATCCAGCAGCTTCCAGGGCGAGCAGTCCAGCCGCTGCCTTGACAGCGATAACGGAACCAGCGCAACCATCTGGGACTGCTGGGGCGGCGTCAGCCAGCAGTGGGACCACACCCCCGCCAAGGAACTGCGCGTCAACGGCAACAAGTGCCTGACCGCCGACAGCGGAGCCAACCAGGGCGCCAAGGTCACCACCACCACTTGCGACGGCCGCGCCGAGCAGAAGTGGAACGTCAATTCCGACAAGACCATCACTGCCGCTCTCAACCCGGGCCAGTGCATGAACGTCAACGGCCAGGCAACCGCCAACGGATCCACTCTCGGCCTGTGGGGTTGCAACGGCGGCGCCAACACCAAGTGGAAGCGCCCGTAACACCACCTCACCCGAAGCCGGGGCCAGCCCGCACCACGCTGTTGCAGGGCTGGCCCCGCGCCCTGGCTGCCGCGGAGGTGCCGATGGCATGGTCGTCCCACCAGGGGCTCTCAGCCGCACCACCGTCCGCTGCGGGCTGACCCCGTGCGGTGCGACCGCCCCTGAAGCGCTCAGGCCTGACCAGCCCTCGGCAACGGAGCCAAGCCAGGAAGCGCCTCGATCCCCGCCACTCCGCCCCTGCACTCATGCGGTGATGGCTTCCGGCTCGCCCTCGGTCCACTGGAGTGGCCAGGCGGCGGTGGCCAGGCGGCGGGGTTCTTTCATGTTGTGGGCGGTCAGCGGGTGCGGGTGACGGTCAGGACGCGGGGGCTGATGCCGATCGCGCCGGTCACCTTGGTGGTGACTGCCACCTTGCCGACAGAGAGGCCGACTCCTGTGCCGCCGTTCTTGACCTCGGAGTAGAGGGTGTTCCCTCCGTTCGCCGCCGTGGGCCTGGGCGAGGCGGTCATCCAGGGTCTCCAGCATCCCCGACAGTCGCAAAATCTTGAGCGATTCACGCAGGGCGGTGTCCATCACGCTCATCGGACGGCCCCCTCAGCGTCGCCGTCCTCCTGGTGATCGTGACGCTCGCCGGGTGTCTGGGTGGGGATGTCGGCGCCGAACAGGCCCTCGGGCCCGTGGAGGAAGGCCGCCGCGCCGGCGTCGCCGGTGTCGGGTTCGGGGTCGGTCTCGGTGCCGGCGACCAGGATGCCCTTGATGGTGCGGTAGGACGGGTCGCCGACCGAGATGGCCTTCGCGCAGGCGGCCTCCAGACGCTGGTCGCCGTACTTCTTCCGCAGCCCGAGTACTCCCTGGGCGGCTCGGAGCCGGTAGAGGGCGTTGACTACCAGCAGCTGGTCGATCACCTCCCGGCAGGCGTCGCCGACCTCGGACGCCTGGCTGCGGCACCACATCGGCGTCCGCATCTGGAAGGCGATCTTCTCGGGCGGGTAGTCGCTGGCATCGGTGCGCTTGCCCTGCTCGAGAGCGGCGTGCGTCTTGACCAGCCCGCCTTCGTGGAAGACCTGCACCATGGTGGCGGTGGAGCGGACGTCCACCCGGCGGCCGATCAGCTTCCAGGGCACCGAGTAGAGGGTGCGGCCGACCTTGATGTGGATGTCCGGGCCGACGGTCGCGGTCGACCACTTCGCCAGCACGAACGGTGTCTCGGGCAGCGGGAGGAGGGTTTCGGCCTCGGCGGCCTCGAACACCGCCAGCGGTGCCGCCCCCTGCAGCGGCCGGCACTGGCGGCGCCCGGCGGTCTCCCTGACCCAGGTCAGGGCCTCGGCCTGCATGTGGTCGAGGGAGGTGAACGACCGCCCGCTCCAGAACGAGTCCCTGATGTAGGGCATGGGCCGCTCCACCCTGGGCTTGTCCTTCGGGTGCAAGGCCCTGGCCGGATCCACCAACGTCCCATAGTGGACGGCGAGTTCGGCGTACGACTTGTTGATCTGCGGGTCGTAGAGGTCAGGCTTGTCCACCCTGGTCTTGAGGTTGTCCGGCACCAGGCGGCGCGGGACACCGCCGAAGAAGCGGAACGCGTCCACGTGGGCCAGGGTCCAGGCGTGCTGGTCCATGTGGGTCACGGGACGTACGAACATGTGCCGCGAGCAGGGCAGCACCATCACGAATGCCCAGATTCGGTGCCGCTTGCCCGTCCTGGGGTTGATCCACTGCCCCAGGAAGCCGTAGTCGATCTGTGCCTCCGAGCCCGGCTCGACCTCCTCACGCAGCACGGTCACCTTCGACCGGGCCGCCTCGTCGGGGAGGTTCTCGTGGACCCATCGCCGCAGCGAGGTCAGTGACGCCTTCAGTTTCCGCTCGTCCTTCAGCCGCTGGTGGATCGTGGTGACCGTGCTGGTCTCCAGCAGCTGCTTGATGTAGTCGCGGTGCTGCTCGATCTCCGGCCAGGTCAGCTGGTTCAGCCGTCGGCTGGCCAGCTCCGGGAACCAGCTCTTGATCAGCTTGGCCCAGTCCGCCTCGCTCATGGGCGGCCCGCCCGGGGTCAGCCCGGCCGCCTCCGCTGGCACCAGGTACTTCCTGATCGTCTTGCGGTCCACCCCCAGCGAAGTGGCCAGCTGGCTCTTCGACCGGCCCGCGTACCAGTGGACGTAGATCTCGACGATGTCGACCACGGTGAATGTTCTCCTTGCCATCCGGCGTGTCCGTCGGCCTCTCGGCTCGCAGGTCAAGGACGCCTGCGGCTCCGAGACAGTCAGGACCCTCAACCCGGCACCGGCATGCCCATGGGGAACCAGACCGATTCGTAAGGAATAGGTATCTAAAGGCCAAACCACCTGAAACGGGGAAGCTGTCGCGCTGGGTCAGTAGAACCAGACGACGAGTCGTACGTTCTCCGCGCCGTGGACTTCGCTGAGAATGCGCATGACGCTCCAGACCCGACTCCAGTCGCTGTCGGCGCCGGCGGCCGAGGCACGGCTTCGTGTGCCAGAGGCGTCTGTCTCCTGCCAGTCGACGTCGGCCAGCTCAGCCCAGGTCAGCCACGTGGTTCCGTATACGTCGCCGGGACCGCCGTATGCAGCGAAGTCACCACGCAACCCATCCGACGCGTCGTCCGGGAAGCCGCGGCCCTCGGCCAGGGGGCGGAAGCCGAAGGAATTGCGGATTCCGAAGAGACAGGCGAGGCCGTCGTAGGCGTTGCCCCTGTTGAGCAGGAACAGGTCGATGGCGGCTTCCCACACGGAGTCCTCATCGTCGGGCCCCCACAGCCGGGCTCCCGGACGGCATTCGATCATTCCACTGACGTCGGTCGACATACCGAGATCCTGCCTGCGCGGCCCGGGAACTGGCACTTGTATTTCCACGCCCGCAGGCTCGCGGCCCGGCCGACGCCGCCCATCCCAGCTGGGGGCGTCCCACCTGGGGGCCCACCTACAGCCGAGTGCGCACTCGATCACACGCCCGAGCACACTGGCCACGGTCACTGTCCCCATGGGGACTCGTGACCGCGGGGGTGGGGAATTACGCCGACACAAAAGCGCACTTCGCGGGGAATTGCACGACCGTCGACACTCGGACCTGCTTGTGGGACCGGTTGTGTTCCTCCTTCCAGTCCGGGAGTTCGGCCTGCCCTTCGCCTTTCGGTGCGGGATGACCAGTCCGGTGCCCTGGTAGCCTCCGTTGGCGATCGTGGTGGTGTTGCCGACGGCGGCCTTGGCGCCGGATTCCTCCCAGCCGCGGGAGTCGTGCCGGTTGCCCGGCAGAGGCCGGCCGACCACGACGACGAGACGGGTGTTCGCGTCGATGACGACCTGGTGGGCGGTGGAGTAGGTAGTTCTTGGACTGCTCCGCCACGGAGTGTCGCGGGTGGGAACCAGCGTGCCGTCCACGATGAGCACGGTGCCCTTGGCGAACCGCTTGCGGGGCTGGAGCGCGATCATCGGACCGAGGTCGTCGATGATCCGGTCCGCAGCCGACTTCGAGATCCCGAACAGCGGCGCGAGCTGCCGCATGGTCAGGTTCGTGCGCCAGTACGTGGCCACCAACAGCGCCCGGTCCTCCAGCGGAAGGCTCCACGGCCGGCCCCTGCGGACCGCATCCTCACCCTCACGCCGCAGAACCGTCACCCGCTTCCCGAAAGCACGCGGGCTCAAACCGGAGAACGGGGCTATCCAAGACGGCTCAGACGCCGTGATCACACCAGCCACATCCAGATCATTCGACTGTCGGTCTTCCGGCCAGGTCCTGCCCACGGCCTGGAAATCAGGCGACCGGGCCTGGCGCATCATCCAGGATGACTCCATGAGTCAAGACCTTGTGACGTTCCTCCAGGCACGGTTGAACGAGGAGGCAGACCTGGCCCGACGCTGCGATGGTGACGGCTGCGGGGAGTGGACCGCTCGCGGGCACACGGTCGACTTCTGCCAAGAAGAACTTTCCAGCTTCCATCCCGCGATCGCCCTGCACGTCGCCCTGCACGACCCGGCTCGCGTCTTGCGGGAGGTCGAGGCCAAGCGGCGCGTGCTCGCCCGACATGTGCTCAGCCCTGCAACGGGCGACCCCGAACTACCGTGGGACAACCACGATGACTGCCAGTACGACGGCGAGACCTGGCCGTGCGATGACCTGCTCGACCTCGCGTCGCCTTACGCCCATCACTCTGACTACCCCCGACGCCTCTAAGGCGGAGATCATTTACGGGAGAGCCCTTAGATCTAGAATTCTGCAATCAGAGTCACTCGCGGGTATCTGATTCACTTTATTCTCCCCCCACTCCTTTTCGTGCATGAATGCAGTCGGCGAGTGATCCCACTAGAAATCAAGTGAGACCACTCGCCGCAGGGATCGATAATCCGCCAACTTTTAGGTTATGCCGCCCGGAAGTTGTCGCAGCATATCGATGGCGGATTGGAGTCTCGAAATCATCGAGTCTCGGCTCTGCTGGATTCTTTCTCTGACTTCTTTCGGAAGGCCGTTACTTTCGATGGCCATCCGGAAATCCTCCCAGCCTTCGTACGCGATGCGCGTCGCACCCCTGAGCACGTCGCCAAAGCGCGCCTGTCGGTCGAAATTCATGGGGATGTCTGACGGCCGCAAGTAGCAGAGAGAGGCCTCTGTAACAAATTCACCCACGAGTGCCTTGGTTTCGTGATCCAGGAGTTCACAGGAGAGCATTTGAATGGCGAGATTCGTCGGAACTTGACGAACCGGTCCTCGAAGCGAGTCGGGAACCTCCCACCTGTCACCTCCTGAGGATTCACCTCCGACAGTTTTCACCGTTCACCTCTGATCTCAATCATCCATATCTGGCTATCAGCCACGCCTGCGCCTTGTCGTTGTCTAGCGGAATTCCATCAATGCCGCCGGCTTGCAAAACTTGAGCACAGTAGGTCGCGCACCCCTGCTCCGGCAAAGAGTATGGAGGGTAGCGCCCCTCTTCAGTTTTGAAGCGGGCGTTCTCGACGAACATTCGAGCCCGCCCCGTATGCGGAAGTTTGATATGCAGCCTCAACGTGATGCGGGGAAGATCCGCGGGGTCGAATTTTTCGACCCCGTTGTCGCTGCGGCTCACATCACCGAACTGATGGGTGCTGAGCTCTCCTTCTGCGTCCCGAATCGTGATTAGAGCGTGCTGCCTACCATCCGGATAGTTTGCCAGGTAGACAGTGGCTTCGTCGGTACGGCAGTTATGGACGAGGACCGGGGAGGCGCCTGCCAGCACGTAGTACGTGTGTTTGTCGGCCACGGTGAGGTTGTGGACCGTGGCGACGGATGAGGTCCAACTGTGTACGGCGGTGATCTGGACGTGGGTGCCTGCGCTGGTGCGGAGCCACTGGCCTGACTTCAGGTCCTTGGCGTCGAGCCATGCGCTGAGCTGTGGAATCCAGAAGGGGTGGCCGTCTGTGGCGACGACTTCCGCCGTTTCGGAACCGGATTCGCCGTCGATGTCGACGACGACCGTGACAAGGTTCTTGAGGCCTTGGCCCTTGATCTCGGCCGTGACCGTCTCGGCGCGGGTTTCGCCCGTCTCTTCGTTCGTGGCCAGGACCTGGTCCCCGACCTTGACGTCTTCGATTGCCTTGGTGGAGCCGTCGGCCATCAGTACCTTCGTGCCGGGCACGAAGCTGTTGGTGGTGCAGGCGTCGGCCGCCTTGCCTGAGCCGCCCGAGCCGCTGGAGCCGCCGTTGCTGCGGGCGGAGCCGCCTGAGGAGCCTCCGGTCTTGTTCATGTTGACGGACTTGCCGCCGCTGCCGCCGCCCTTCGAGCCACCCTTGCCGGAGCTGGCGGCGGAGGAGGCCTTGGGGTTGGACTTGGCCTGGGCCTGCTTGTGGTTCGAGTTACCTGTTTTCTTGCTGGTGTTGACCGCCCTGTTGCTTGTTGTGTTGAGCTTGTCGGCGGCCTTCTTCTTTGCCGCTTGGGCTGCCTTCTTGGCTGCCTCGATGGCCTTCTGCTTGGCCTCCAGAGCCGCCTTCTCGGCTGCTCGTGCCGCCGCCAGGACCAGTTCGGCGGCCTTCTTCGCCGTTCGCCAGGCCTGGATGGCGGAGATCGTGCGCTCGATGGCCTTCAGGACCGAGGGGATCTTGCCGAGCTTTGTCCACGGGATGGCGCCGATGATCATGCTTCCGCAGGACCACATGTCGCCGCCGAAGCAGGCCATGGCGTCGTTGATGCCGATGAAGTCCTTCAGCCCCGACCAGGCGGCTTCCAGGATGACGGAGGTCAGCGACTTGCCCTGCGCCGCTTCCGCCTGGGCGATCTGGGCGAGGGAGAGGCCCGCGCCGGCCAGGGCCGCCGCGCGTTCCGATGCCGTCAGGGACACCGAGAGGCCCGAGGGGTCGGACAGGGTGACCGGATTGTTGTGGGCGTAGCCGTAGCCGTTGAGGGCCAGGGGGTCCGTGATGTCGAGGACCGGGTCGGCGGAGAGGAAGCGGCCGGCGACCGGGTCGTACATGCGGGCGCCCAGGATCTGGTAGCCGGAGCTGTCCTTCGGCGTGCCGAGGAAGCCCTTGTCCGCCTGGATGTCGGCTGCGCCCGTGGTGGCGCCGCGGTCGTTGCCGAACGGGTCCTGCTTGCGTACTCGGACCTGCATGCCGCCCGAGAGCGAGACTTCCGCGTACGAGCTGCCCTGGTGGTCGCCCGCGAGGGCGGACAGGGTCTCCGGGCCGTTCCCGTGGCTGTAGCGCGTGATCACGCCACCCGGGACCGCGTACGTGCGCTGGGTGTTGACCAGGGCGCCGCCCTTCTGGACGGTCACCTGGGTTTCGCCCAGGTAGAGCGTGGCCTGCTTGCCCTGGATCGTGAGCAGGCGGCCGTTCGGGCCGTAGATGTGACGGGTGTCGTTCTGCGGCTCCCACAGCTGGGCCGCGGACGTGCCGGAGCAGGTGGCCAGGGCCAGCGGGGTGGAGTCGTCCGTGGCACCGCCCTTGGTCGCGACGCAGAGGCCTGACGCCACGTGGGTGAACTGGCCTGCGGCGTTCCGCTTGAGCTGCTGGGCAGCGGAGCCGTCGCACTGGCGGATCTGGAGCTCGGAGCCGGCCCCGTTGCCGGTGGGCTGGACGCACCAGGTGTCGTAGATGGACAGGGTGCCGAGGTTGGCGTCCGGCTGGTTCGGCGACTGGGTGAAGGCCCAGCGCTGCGCGCCCGTGCCGTTGCAGGAGTAGAGCTGGACCGGCTGGTTGGGCGTGGCCGTGCTGTACCTCAGGTCGACGCACTTCTGCGCCGGTCCGACGTACGAGGTCTTGCCCGCACCTCCCGAGCCGGTGACGCGCTCGATCTGGCCGTCGTAGGTCCAGGTCAGCTGCTGCTTGTCGCCGTTCTGGGTGGAGGTGACGGACTTGGTCTCGCCCGTCAGCTCGTACAGGCGCTCCGCCTCGGCCGTGACCTGGGCCCCGGCCGGGGTCGTGTACGTCTTGGTGACCTTCGAGAGGGTGTGCGGCTGGCTCTTCTCCGCGCCCTTGCCGTACGTGTACGTGGTGGTGGTGTCCTTGGCGGTGTCGCCCGCCAGGTTCCGTTCCACCAGCTTCTTGCGGTTGCCGAGCAGGTCGTACTCGTACTCCTGCCAGTAACCGGACTTGTCCTTGCCGGCGACCGCGTTGACCTTGCCGTCGGCGCCCTTCGGGCCGGCGGTGCAGGACTCCTGGTCACCCGAGGTCCAGGCGGTCTTCAGCTGTCCCAGCGGGTCGTAGTTGAAGCACTGGCGCTCCTCGATCCCGGTGGAGCGCTCGCGGATCGAGGTGACGTTGCCCGCGTCGTCGTAGGCGTAGGAGCGGTGCGAGACCAGGTTGCCCTGGACGACCGCGCCGTCTCCGGTCTGCTCGCGGTAAACCTGCTGGTCGGTGAGCGCGCCGCTGGCCTCGTCGTACGAGGTCTGCGACCAGACCCGGTAGGGCTGGGCCCCGAGGGTGGAGCGGAGGACCTGGCCGTGCGGGGAGTAGACGGTCTCCGCGCCGTACCAGTCCTTGCCGGAGATGGAGAGGGGCAGGCCCTCGTCGTTGTAGCGGACGACCATCCGTTCGGAGGCCATCTTGCCGACGGCGGGGATGGTGGCCTCGTCGAGGAAGCCGGTGTCCGTGTACGTGTACGCGTGGGTGTACGTGGACTGCAGGCCCCAGGTGTCGGCCAGGGATTGGGGGAGGGTGAGGGTCGTGGAGGTGGGCTTGTAGTCGTCGGTGTAGCCGTTGACCTTCTGGGTGTAGGGAAGGCCGTCTGTGTAGCGGGTGGCGGTGGCCGGGAGACCCTTGGCGCCCTGGACGGTGTCGTAGGTGTAGTCCGCCAGCAGGGTGCCGGCGGCGCCGTCGAGGCGGAGCTGCTTGGGGCGGGACAGTTCGTCGTAGTCGGTCCACGTGGTGACGCCGCGCGCGTTGGTGACGGTCACCGGGCGGTCGTAGCGGTCGTACGCGGTCCGGCTGGTGCCGGTGTCCGGGTCGGTCGCCGTCTCCATCCGGCCGCGCTGGTCGAAGGTCCACGTCCACGGGTGGGCCTGGTCCTCCGAGTGGGCGGCCTTCACCATGTGGCCGCGCTGGTCGTACTCGTAGCGCATCGAGGTGTACGAGGTCCGGCCGGCGTCCGTGAAGGTGTCGACCCGGGTCGAACGGCCCAGCGCGTCGGTGAAGACACGGTACGAGGACGAGCCCGGCGGGTTGATCACGGTGGAGTGGTCGGCGCCGTACTCGTAGCGGGTGGCGCGGCCGGGGGTGGCGACGCCCTTCAGGACCGGCATCTCCTCCACGACGCGGCCGAGGCCGTCGTAGGTGTACCGGGTGGCGTTGGGGAGGGTGGTGTCGGCGAGGGGGGTGAAGAGCTCCCCGCTCGGCTTGCCGGCCGTGTAGTAGGCGTTGTTGGTCTGCCAGACCTCGCCGGAGCTGTTGTACAGGGTGTCGGTGATCAGGCGGCCGCCGTTGGTGGCCGGCTCCTGGCTCTGGCGCTCCCTGCCGAGTCCGTCGTAAAGGGTGACGGAGGTCTCGATCCGGTTCTGGTGGCCGCGCGCGTACGTGACCACGTACGGGGGCTTACCCGCCGGGGTGACGTACTCGGCGCGGAAGTCCGGCACTGCCTTGGGCGCCGGGGCACGGCCCGGCTTCCATGCCTCGACGAGACGGCCCATGGGGTCGAAGGTCGAGAGGCTCACCCGGCCGTTGGGGTCGGTGGTCCTGAGGTTCTGGCCTCGGCCGGGTTCGACCTCCTCGACCTGGGTGTGGCCGAGGGCGTTGGTCTCGGTGACCTTGAACGCCTGACCCAGGGCGGGCTCGTAGGCGATGGTGCTCGACCGCTTGTCGGGGTCGGTCTTGCGTACGACACGGCCGACGGTGTCGAACTCCATGGTGCCGGCGGAGTCGAAGCCGGAGCCGTCGCCCTTCAGCGACCACGTCTCGGTCGCCAGCCCTCGGCCGCCGGGTGCCGCGGCTCCATAGGCCTGAGTGTCGTAGGCGGTGCGCACGCCCGCAGTCAGCGACTTCAGGTTGTTGAAGTCCGCCGTCGCGCAGGTCGTCGGGCTGGCCAGCGACTGCTTGGACAGGCCGATGATGTTCTTCTCGGGCAGGTGCAGGTACTCGAACCGGGTGCAGCTCTCGTCGCCCGTCTTGCCGGTGTCGCCCAGCAGTTCCACCTGTACCGGGAGGCCGTAGGTGGGCTCGTGGCTGGTGAGGGTCTCCACCGAGCGCTCGGTGCGCTTGTCGTCACCGCTGCCGGAGGACTTGGTGTACGAGATCTGGCGGGGTTCGACCACGCGCCAGGCGCGCAGGTCGCTCAGGCCGTCGCCGCGCACGCGCTTGGCGAGTTCCGTGGCTTCCAGGACGTTGACCGTCCGGGTGAGCCACTGGCCGTCGGCGTTGTCGGGGCTGGTGTAGGTGAGCTCCTCCGCGACGCGGCCCGCGAACGGTTCGCGGTCCTTGCCGATCTCGGCGCCGGTCACGTCCTTGACCGGGACGGTGTCGCCGAGGCCCCGGTAGTAGCGGGTGACTGCCTTGGTGCGCTTGCTGCCGATGGTGGGGTTCTCGACGCCGGTCAGGACCGTGGTCTGTTCGAAGCCGGCGAACTGCGAGTAGGTGCGGGTGGCCTGCTTGGAGAACTCCTGCTCGGCGAGCTTCCAGGCCGGGTTCTTGTACTCGTACGCGGTCTCGTTGGCGTAGGCGCCGTCGACGTTGGGGAGTTCCTCGATCTTGGCGACCACGTACTTGTGGAACCAGTCGATGTCCTCCTTCTCCGGGTCCGGGTGCCAGTAGGACGGGTAGCACAGGCGCGCGTTGGTCTTCAGCGCTTCCTTGTCGTCCTTGCCGGGCAGGCCCGTGCCGGTGGCGCACTCGCCTTCGGGCTTGCGGTAGGTGACGACGGTCTCGCCGCCGTACTCGCTGATGACGCGGCCGATACGCAGGCGCGCGAAGCCCGGACGGGGGTCGCTCGCGCCGCGCTGCACCCGGTTGGGCATCTCGTCGGCGTTGTGCTCGAAGCGGACGGGGTTGAGCGTGACCTTGGCGTCGCTCGCGCCGTTCCGGCCGAAGCCGGTGCGGGTGATGGACTCCAGCCACAGGGCCGTGTTGGGGCCGGTCTTCAGGACCGGGAAGTTCTGCTGGAGCTTATACTCGTCGACTGCCTGGCGGGCGGTGTTGCCCGGGATGCGCTGCGTCGAGGTCGTGACCTTGTCGAGGCGCTTGCGGCTGAAGAAGGCCGGACCGGAGTTCCAGCACTTCTTGGATGCTTCGCAGCGCAGGTCGGCGGGGGTGTCGTACCAGATGCGGTACTTGCCGGGGTCCTTGTCAGCGAAGTTGGCGTCGGAGCAGGTGAGGGTGCCCTCGTTGAAGCAGCGCTCGGCGACGGTGAAGTCGACGCGGGACGGGGCCGGGGCGCTGAAGATGCTGTCCTTGCGCTGGCCGTAGTCGATGCGGGTGAGGTAGCCGCCGCGGTGGTAGGCGACGGGTGCCTTGAAGTCGAAGTTGCGGGCGTAGTAGTTGGTCTCGCGGTCCCACCACAGGGACATGGCGTTTCCGTTGAGGTCCTCGACGTAGTCGAGGCCCCAGCGCCAGGCCTGGGTGCAGCCGGAGTTCTTCCAGTCGCCGGCCTTGTAGCAGGGCTCGCCGGGGTGGTTGCCGTAGACGGGAACCGTCAGCACCGAGTTGGTGGTGGGGTCGTCGTCCTTCGGGTCGGCGGTGCCCTTGTCGGACCAGCCGGGGAGCCGGTTGAGGCCGAAGTGGTAGCGGACGCCGTCCTTGGTGGTGACGACCCAGTACTCGCCGTCCTGGTCGCCGTTGTTGAGGTTGGTGTTCTTCAGGACCTCGACCTTGGCGCCGTCGCCGTTGGCGGTGGTCCAGGTCTGCTTGTCCTTGTCCCAGACCAGCTCGGTGGTGGAGCCGCCCAGCGAGAGGGTGGCGTTGTCCGAGCCGTAGCACATGTCGCCGGTGCGGTGGGTGGCGTTGTTGGAGCCGGCCTTCTTGGAGTCCTCGCGGCAGCTGGCGTAGGTGCGCGTGATGGCGCCGGCGTTGTACTCCCAGCCGTCGCCGATCCAGGAGGCCTGGTTGTTGGTGGCGGAGGTCCGGCCGTCTGCGTTCTGCGAGGAGTAGCCGAAGGCGACCTTCGGGGTCAGCCCGCCGGGCGCCTCGGGCACCTGGACCTTGTAGGAGTAGGTGAAGGCGCCGTTGGAGGAGCCGCCCGCCCAGGATCCGGAGGAGAGCAGGGGGGTGGCGTTGAAGTCGCCCGTCGCGGAGGAGCCGGTGTCCAGCGCTCCGACGACGCGGCCTCCGCCCGCGGGATCGGCCGCGGTGAGCGCGGCCGTCCGGCCCTCGGCCACCGAGTCGGTGGTATTCGGGGGCTCATCACCCTTGGCGCCCTCGGCCGCCTTCTCCGCCTTCTCCCGGTCCGCGTCCGAGCCGGGGCCGCCGGGGGCCGTCTGCTGCGGGGCGTCGCCCTGCTTGGGGGCGTCCTGACCGGGTGCCTGCTGCCCGGGGGCGGCGGGCTCGGGGTTGGCGGGCTTGGGGGTGTCGGACTTGGGGTCCTTCTTCTCCGGGAACGGCGTGATCCGCTTGCCGGGGTTGCTGTCGCCGAGGAGGGAGGACACCGAGACCGACCCGGAGAGGACGCGGCGGGTCGGGGCGTTCTTCGCGGCGCGGGTGCGCGTCGGGGCGTCCTTGGCCTCGACCTTCTTGACCTCGCCCGCGAGCCGCTCGAACTTCGGGGCCTTGTCCCCGGACATGGTCTGCGTGCCGCCGTCGGCGGGGGCGCAGTCGCCGCTGTCGGGTGCGGTGAGCACGCACTCCGGGAGCAGCGCGAGGCCGAAGCGGTCGGCCGCCTGGGGGCCGTAGAGGTCGGAGAAGGCCGTGGTGTCGACCGTCATCGCGACGTCCGCCGCGGGGTCCGCGGTCGCGGGCGGGGTGACCCGCATGATCAGGCCGGAGACACCGGCAGTCTGCGACTTCTCGGGGGCCGCGAGGTCGACGCGCCACTGGCCGGCCAGGGCCGCGGGATCGGCGCCCGCCGGGATGCCGAGGGCGACCGGGAGGTCGCCGACCGGCGCGGTCGCGCCGGGCTGGACGGTGGAGAGGTCCACGGTCCCGGTGCTCTGCTGCCAGGGCGTCACCGCCGTCGGCACGTACGGGGTGACGGGGACCTTGTCGGCGGTGGTGAGGTTCTTCTCGGCGTTCTTGTTCGCCTTGACCGGGTCCTGCTCGGGCAGGTCCGGCAGCTTCAGTTCACGGTTGAGGCTGTCGCCGGGTACCGCGTAGGCCTGGGCGGTGAGGGTGGTCACCGTCAGCGCCGTGGATAAGAACAGGACGACGCCGGTTCGGCGCAGGCGCCGGCGTCGTCGTATGGGTTCTGTCCCGACCAGGCGTCCACGGCCCAGCCATGACAGGGAACTTGAGGCACGCATGCGCGGCGGCTCCCACCAGGACTTCGAAGATTGCGGGTACGGAAAGCAGGACTGCGGCACGGCCGCAGGGCACGAGAGCACTCGCTCCCGCGCCTGCGAACTGTCGAATGCGTTCCGACTGCGAAGCAAGGACACGGAGCGTCACAGCCACGAGCGGTCTGTGGCGTTGATCACGAGAGATGTATGGATATTCCAGAGCGATTCGGACCCTCTCGGGCAATTCCCGTGCAAGCAAGGGTTTACATGTGCCAACTGCGCAGGGTTGCAGCCGAATCGGAACTTTTATCGCTTGGTTCAGGCCAATACCTCACGCAGGGCGGCGTTCCCCTAAGTATCGGTAACGAATGAGTAAAGATCGAGCGCCTGGACGGGGCCCCACGCCTGTGTGATCGTGCCCTTCTGCCCCGCGGTCAGCCGTATGGGGCTCTTTGCGCTGTCCCCATCCGATTGGTCCCCACGGGAGTAGACCGCAGTGACCATGCCCCGCCTTCTCAGCCCCTTGGTGCGTACACGCGCGCGGCTGACGTGCACCATCGGCCTCGTGGTGGCCGCCTTAGCCGCAGCACTGCTGTCCTGGTGGCAACCCGACGGCCCGCCACCGACCGTGACTGCGGCGCCCGGTGACGCCAAGCCCGCTTCCACCGGCCCCCGCGACGCGCAGAACGCCGCCGCCGAATCCCGGCGGACCGGCAAGGACGTCCCCGTCGACACGGAGACCAACGCCACGACGCTGACCTGGTCCCAGCCCGACGGCAAGTTACGCACCCAGATCTCCGCCCTGCCGCAACGTGCCAAGAACTCCGAGGGCCGCTGGGCCCCCATCGACACCAAGCTCGGCAACGACACGGAGACCAAGGACGGCAACGGACTCTCCGTCCGCCCGGCCAACGCCCCGCTGCCCGTCCGCTTCTCCGGCGGGAACCAGCCCGCCGGCCAGGACGCGCGGACCTCCGTCCTCGCCGAGGTCGACCTCGTCGGCCACACCGTCGCCTACACCTGGCCCGGCCCACTGCCGAAGCCCGTCCTCGACGGCCCGCGCGCCCTGTACGCGGAAGTCCTGCCCGGCGTCGACCTGCTGCTCGTCGCCCGCCAGGACGGCGGCTTCGCCCAGGTCCTGATCGTCAAGACGAAGGAAGCAGCCGGCCGCCCCGAACTCGCCACCGCCGAGTACGGACTGCGCTCCGCCACCGCTGTCTTCAAGCACGACACCGAGGCCCAGCGCGTCGCCGTGGTGGACCCGAAGTCGGGCAAGGAGATCGGCTCCCTGCCCACCCCCTTCGCCTGGGACTCCTCCGGCCGCGACCCTGAAGACCCCCGGCCCGTGAGCCACACCGCCGTCGGCTCCCCGGCCGAGGTGCTGCAGCTGTCCGGCCTGGCCGGCATGGAACCGGGCTCCCGGCAGGCACCGCTTCCGATCGCGGTCGAGGGCAACGGCACGTCCGAGGCACGGCTCCGCCTCAACGCCGACGCGACCGGTCTCCTGAAGGACCCGGCGACCCTGTTCCCGGTGTTCATCGACCCGACCATGAACAGCGCAGAGCAGGCCTGGACCACGGCCTACAAGCCGCACCCGAACAGCTCGTTCTTCAACGGCACCAACTTCAACAACGGCACCCCGGAAGCCCGCGTGGGCTACGAGAAGCAGACCGGCGGCACCGCCCGCGCCTTCTGGCGCATGGGCTTCGACGAGCGACTCAGGGGCGCCGCACTCACCAGCGCCACCTTCCGCGTGCTCAACAACCACAGCTGGTCCTGCGACGAGCGCACCTACCGCCTGCACTGGACCGGCGCCATCTCCTCGGGCACCACCTGGAACAAGCAGCCGGACTGGCTGAACCTCCAGGAGGAGAAGAGCTTCGCCAAGGGCCGCCCCGGCTGCGCCGACGACTACGTCGGCTTCAACGTGAAAGACGCCGCCCAGAACGCCGCCAACGCCGGCGCCCCCGACCTCACCCTCGGCATGCGCGCCGTCTCCGAGAACGACACCTACACCTGGCGCACGTTCAGGGCCGACGCCGCCGAACTCACCGTGACGTACAACCGCGCCCCGGGCGAGCCGGTGGACGGCACCACCAACCCCGGCGGCGCGTGCGTTCCCGGCCCGGGCGCAGGCCAGCCCGTCGCCAAGGCGAACCTCGTCCTCTCCGCCAAAGCCACCGACGACGACGGCAACCTCAAGGGCGTCCGCTTCCGGTTCTGGAAGGACGGCGACCCGGTCCCGGCCGGCACCGTGGTCACCCCGCAGGCCGACGGCCGGGCCTCGACCACCATCCCCTCCGCCACCCTCACGGACAAGGCGACCTACTCATGGGACGTGGTGGCAGAGGACTCCGAAGGCGCAGCCTCATCCTCCTTCCCGGCCGGTGACCAGCCGTGCCGGGTCACCGTGGACGCCAGTGGCCCGCCCGCACCCGAGGTGACCAGTCAGGTGTTCAAGCCCGCCACCCCGGACGGCGCGACCTGGGCGACGGTCCGCTTCGGACAGACCGGAGCGGTCACCTTCAAGGCAGCCGACGCCGTCAAGTTCAGCTACTCCTTCGCGGGCCTGAACATCAAGGAGGTGCCCGCCGTCAACGGCGCGGCCACCATCCCCGACCTCAAGCCCACCAACTCGGGCCCCGTCGCCCTCCTGGTCCACGCCTACGACGCGGCAGGTAACCGGAGCCAGCGCACCGACTACGTCTTCTACCTGCCACCGCGCCAGGAAGCCGACGGCCCCGGCGACGTGGGCGGCGACGGCCGCCCCGACCTCCTGGCCATCGACGCGCAGGGGAACCTGCGTACGTTCTCCGGTGACGAGGGAGGTGAGATGTACGGGTCGCTCGCGGCCTCGTACACCACCGACGGACAGCTGAACCCGCCCGGCCACTGGTTCGACCCGGCCACCGGCAAGACCGCCCTCATCACCCACCGGACGGACGTCTACCCCGGCGACGGCACCACGGACCTCTTCGCCCGCACCCCCGACGGCAACTTCTGGATCTACCCCGGCGACGGCTACGGCAGCTTCAACGTCGACAAGCGCGTCGCGGTCAAGCTCCCGGCCGGCGTACCGAACCCCGCCGAGTGGACGCAGATCATGGCGGTCGGCGACCTCACCGGCGACAAGCTGCCCGAGCTGTTCCTGCGCAGCGGCAAGGCGTTCTGGGCGCTGGAGGGGTACACGGGAGGCGCCTTCCAGAAGGCGACGCTCATGAACGACGGCTACTGGGGCGCGGACCGCGAGCTGCTCACGGTCGGGGACATCGACCTCGACGGCAAGGCCGACCTCGTGTGGCGCAGCCCCGAAAGCGGCAACCTCTGGCTCCGATACGGCAAGCCGAGCGCGGCCGCCGGCAGCACCGACCTGCTGTCCCTCGCGACCGCCGGTGCATCCCGCGACAAGACGGACGTGATCTACGGGGCGGGCTGGACCCCGGCCAACATCCCGCTCGCCATCAGCACCCCCGACGTCAACGGCGACCGCATCCCGGACCTCTGGGCCAAGGGCTCCAACGGCTACATCTGGGTCTACCACCCGACGGCCAAGGACTCGGGCGGTGCGGTACAGGCGGTCCTGGGTACCGAGTGGTCGGGAATCAAGGCCTTCGGCTGACCCCCGCACCACCCCGTCCGGTCACACGATCTTCCGGACGGGAGGCGCCTCCTCGGCACCTCCCGTCCGGCCTCTTCAACACGATCAAGGACTGAAGTGATTTCCAACCTGATGCGGCGCGCCAAGGGCGCGCTCGCCGCGGCCGTCGCCACCGGTGCCCTGGTCACGGCCACGGCTCCCGCCCAGGCCGCACCCGTACCCGCCCACACCGCGGCCGGCGCAATCATGATCGACGGCACCAACGGGGCCACGCTCATGGCCAAGGACGCCGACACCAAGCGCCCCATGGCGAGCACCACGAAGATCATGACCGCCGTGGTGGTCGCCTCCCTTCCGGACCTCAACCTCGACCGGAAGGTCACCGTCAAGCAGGAGTACCTGGATTACACCTACCTGCAGGGCGCGAGCTCGGCTCAGCTGAGGGCCGGGGCGACCCCAACGATCCGACAACTGCTGTACGGGATGATGCTGCCGTCGGGCTCCGACGCCACCTACGCCCTCGTGGACACGTTCGGCACGGGCGCGAGCACGCCGGCCCGTACTGCGGACTTCATCGCCAGGATGAACGCCAAGGCGAAGGAGCTGGGCCTGGCCAACACCGAGTACGACTCCTTCGACGGCATCTCGCCGACCGGGAAGAACCTCACCAGCCCACGCGACCTCGCGAAGCTCACCCAGCACGCGATGACCATCCCCCTCTTCCAGACCCTGGTGAAGACCACCACCTACAGCACCGGCGGCACCGCCACCGTCGCCAGCTGGAGCAACACCAACCTCCTGATCCAGCCGAGCAACAACGGCGGCTACGCGTACCCAGGCGCGATCGGCATCAAGACCGGCCGAACCACCCCCGCCGGCAAATGCCTCGTCTTCTCCGTCACCCGCAACGGCAAGACCATCATCGGGGTCCTGCTGAACGACGAAGAGCGCTACATGGACTCCATGGCCCTCTCCAACTGGGCCCTCGGCCCGGCCGCCGGCTCCAAGAACGCCCTCCAGCGCAGCAACACCGACCCCATCCCCGACGTCCTCGACTGACATCAGGGGCACGCCTGATGTCGACTCCCCCTGGCCGAGGTTCGTTCCGCCGGCCCGGCCGGGGGTGTCAGTGCGGTGTAAAACCCTCCGGTGCAGGTGTCCCGGGGTGGACGAGCCGCTTCCCGAACGGCATGTGTGCTGACCGCTCTGCCGCACGTCGTCCGCGTTTCCCTACAACGAAGAGATCTCACCTTGAGCTTCGGCGATCCGAACAACCCGCACGGCCAGCAACCCCCGCTGGGCCTGCCTGGTCACCCGCAGCAGGCCCCGCAGGGCGTGCCGCCGCAGTACGGCTACCCGCAGCAGGCCGCCCCGCAGTACGGGTATCCCCAGCAGCTCCCGCAGCCGGCTCCGTACGGTGCCCACCCCGTACCCGGTATGCCGGGCGGGATGCCCGAGCTGGCCCACTGGGGGCTGCGCGTCGGGGCGGACCTCCTCGACACGCTGATCGTCCTCGGACCCATGTACGCCTTGGGCTTCGTCGACCTCGCCACCGCCGCCGACCCGGACACGGCCGAACCCGGTGTCTTCTTCATCGTCGGCCTCGTGTACGCGGTCGTCATGGGGTTCTTCCAGCTCTTCAAGGAAGGCTCCACCGGGCAGTCGATCGGCAAGAAGGCGCTCGGCATCAGCCTGCGCCGCGAGGCGGACGGCCGCACCTGCGGATTCGGCATGGCCTTCGTCCGCAAGCTGGCCCACATCCTCGACAGCCTGCCCTGCCACATCGGCTGGCTCTGGCCGCTGTGGGACTCCAAGAAGCAGACTTTCGCCGACAAGGTGTGCAGCACCGTCGTCTTCCGCGTTCCCAAGGGCTGAGGCACTTCCTCACCGCCACGCGGGGGCCGGCTCGGACCGGTCCCAGTCGCCGTCCTCGTTGCGATCCCGATTCGGATCCCTGCCCGTGCGGGATCCGGCCCGCCTTGTGGTGACCGCACAAGCGCTTCGTGATCTACGACCGGCACTGCGGGGAGGCACCCTTCGTGGTCATCCTGCCCGGCAGCGCGGATCACACGCGACGCGTTGAGATCGCGATCGTGCAGGGTTCCGCAGCTCTCGCAACACGAGGGACGCACGCTCAGCAGCTTCGCCGAGCACTGCCGTCACCTCAGTTCCACGCACCGAATATCCAGGGGGAAGGCCGAACGGACACGTTCCGGACGGCACATGTATGCGCGAATCGAACAGCACACGCAGCGCGGGACGCAGTTCCGCCCGCAGGGCCCAAGCCCGCACCAAGCGCCGCAGACGGCTCCGCCGCACCGTCCTGGGGCTGGCCTGTGCGGCCGGCGGAGCCGGGGTCGCGGTGGTCCTGCTCCGGGTGGACCCGCCGGTGGACGAGCCCGGGGCCCAGGCGGCTCTGCGCCCCGGGCCGTCCTCCCCGGCCCCGGCAGCGCCCTCAACGTCACCGCCGGCGCAGCCCACCTCCGACCCGAGCCGGACCTCGCACCGCGACGTGCCCCCGTCCGGGGCGGGCACCTTCACCGCCGCCAATGTCTCGGCCAACAAGCGCGGCAACGGGCCCGTGCGGCGCTACCGGGTGGAGGTCGAGGACGGCTCCGGCCTGGACGCCGACCAGGCCGCGCGGGAGGTGGACACGGTCCTCGCGGACCGGCGGGGGTGGATCCGCGACGACCGGTACGGCTTCCAGCTGGCCGCGCAGGGCACGGTGGACTTCACCGTACGAATCGCCACTCCGCAGACCACGAACCGGCTGTGCGAGATCACCACGCCCGAGCTGATCGGCGAGACCAACTGCAGCACCAACCACACCGTCGTGGTCAACCTCAAGCGGTGGCAGCAGGGCTCGCCCCAGTTCGATGGACCAGTCTCCGAGTACCGGGCGCTCATCATCAACCACGAGGTCGGCCACGAAATAGGCCGCGGCCACGAAACATGCCCGGCCCCGGGCAAGCCGGCCCCCGCGATGATGCAGCAGCTCAAGGGGCTGGCGGGCTGCAAGTCCAACGCATGGCCCCACGACCGCAAGGGCAGGTACCTGTCGGGCCCGGCAGTGCCGTAGCAGGACGAGATCGCCCGCTGTCCGTTGGTCTTCCAGTCCTTCCGCCTCGTGACCTCGGACCGCACACGACTCACCCGAGCGGCGGCTCATCCGCTCCCGTCACCCCGGACGGCCCCGTCAGCGGAGACGGTGTTCTGCTGCACATTGTTGAGGCGGCCGACCTGGCGCTCGATCAGCTCGGTGGGGAAGGAGGAGCTTCTTCCGATGTCGAGCCGCGTGAAGGGGGCGAGGGTGTTCCCGGCCGGTACGACGGGCACCTGCTGGTCGGCGGCAGATCCGTCCGGGAGCAAGACGTGCTCCCGCAGGGTCACCGCTTCGTCCCCGCCCGCCCGGGCGGCCGCTGCCCGGGCGGGCGGACTCGCCTCAGGTCTGCCGGCCTATGACAGCCCGGGCGGCGCGCAGGAGGGCCTCGTCGTCCTCGATGCTCGTGAAGGGGCCGCCGCTGCGGCGGGCCAGGGCGAGTTCCGCGTGGATCCGGGGAAGGGCGGGAACGGCTGCGGGGCCCATTCGTTGCAGGCACTCCAGTACGTGGCCGGCGGTCGAGTCGTTCTGCTCCCAGGCCTCCAGCAGCACCGGCAGGACGAGCTCCGTCTCGGCCAGGCCGCCGATGGCGTGGATCGCGGCGGCGGCGTGGACCCGGGTCCACTCGTACCCGGCTTCGAGCATCTGCCGCAGGAGGGGAAGGGCCGCGGCCGCCGGTGCTCCGATCCGGCCGAGGACATCGGCCGCGTCGCGGTGTTTGTGGGTTTCGAGGAGTTCGGTCAGCCGCGGTACGGCGTCCACGGGGTCGCGTTCGAGGAACCACAGGGCTTCTGCTGCGGCGAAGCGCACCTCGGGGTCCTTGGCGTCGGCGAGCGGGCGGACCGTGTCCAGGGCGGAGGCGGCACCGGTGCCGAATCGGGCCAGCGCGCTCACGGCCGCGGCCGCGCCGTGCCACTGCTCGTGCCGGAGGGAGGCGGTGACGGCTGCGGTGAGTGCGGGCACGGCGGCCGGGTCGCCGAGCCTGCCGAGGGCGGTGACCAGCCCGCGGCGTTCCGACCAGGTCCACTCGCGGGAGTAGTCCGCGTCGGCCAGGCGCCGGGTCAGCCGGGGCAGCAGTTCCCCGGCGGCGTGGGGGAAGTGGCCGGCGGCCTGGATCGCACGCCAGGCATCGGTGTCGGTGTCCAGTGCCGTCAGCAGCCCGGGCAGGGCACGTTCGTCGCCGAGGCGGGCCAGTGCCGTGACGGCCTGCTGGTGGGCGCGGCGCAGCAGGGGGTGCGGTGTGGCCCACACGGCCGGCCCGTGGGTGGCGCGGTGGGCTTCGACGAGGGCGGCGAGGGCTTCGCGGGCGGGTTCGGCGAGGGCGGCGGGGAGCCGGCCGAGGGTCTCGGCCGCTTCGGCGGCGGTGTACGGGTCTTCGGGCAGCAGGCAGTCGGCGAGCAGCCGGACGAGGCCGGAGTGGTCGCCGCGCCAGGAGTCGATCAGGCCCTTGGCCATGGCGATGGCGTCGTAGCGGGTGGCCGGGTCCGGGCTGCGGAGTTGGGCGGTCAGCAGGGCCGTGCGCTCGGGTATCCGTGCCTCCAGGACGCTGTGGAGGGTGGTCAGCAGCTCGGTGGTCGGGGCGTGTCTGCGGCCGTGCCGGTCGAGGTCGGCGAAGGCTGCGGCGATGTGCGGCGGGACGTCCTGGTCCGGTGCCGGTGCGGCTGGGACGTCCGCGCACGTGCATGGCCCGCAGTCGGCCGTTCGGGCTTCGGCTCCGGATGCGGCTTCTGCGGCTTCTGCGGCTTCGGCTTCGCTCCGGGGCGCGGGCTCGGGCGTGAGCTGCCGGAGCAGGTCGATCGCCGTCGGGACGAGGCCGGCGCCGATCTCCTCCGGTGCGCAGGCGCTCCGGTGGACGAGGGAGGCGAGCCGGATGTCGGCGGCGGTTGTGGTGTCGGCTTCCAGGGCGGCGAGCCAGTTCGTCACCGGCCCGTACGCGGCCGGCAGCCGCCGGGCCAGTGTCGCGGCCGTCTCGATGACCAGGAGCCGCTCGATGGTGCCGCTCTCGGCCGCCAGCCGCTCGCGCAGCACGGCGAAGGCCCGGTCGGCGTCGTCGAGGAACAGCCCCAGGGCCGGGACGGCGGCCTGCCGTACCCGCGGGTCGGGGTCGGCCGCGTACCGGACGAAGTCCTCGACGCGCTCGCGCATCCGGGGCACGACATCCGCGTAGGGCGTCGACTCGTGGCCGGACGGGCTGAAGTAGACCTGGTCGGGGCCGCAGTCCAGCGCCCTGCTGCCGATGCTGAGCAGGAGCTGGATGACGGCCGCGCGGTCGGGTGCCCGGGGATCCCTGGCGAGCGCGAGGAGGAACGGCAGGCTGGCGGCCGTGCACCCGTACACGTCACCCTGGTGGTGGGCCGCGCCGTAGAAGCTGCTGAAGCCGCGCTCCCGGACGTCGGGGTCGGGCGAGGCCATCTGTTCCAGCCACAGCGGGACTTCTTCGGCCGTGCCGTAGGCGTGACCCATGGACGGCCAGTCGATCCGGTCGAGGTCCTCGAAGATGTCGATCATGGGCTGCACAGTGCCACGGAGCACTGACACTGCCACCGGGACCCGTTACGGAGACCACCATGGAGGTGCCTCGGCCCGCAGGAGCCGAGCAGGCCCCCACCTCATCGCCACGACCGCGGCGATGTTGGATGGGCGCATGGCGAGACGCAAGAGGGAGAAGAAGGGGCGGCCCGCCTGGGGCATGCCGAAGGGGATCGTGCTGTTGGCGACGCCGGAGGGGTGGCGCCACAGCGTCCTCACCGTGGAGGGCGGCATGCTCTGCGGGCGGCTGAACGTGCCCGCCGGCACCGCCCCGCACGACGCGCGGGCCGCGTCGGCCCGGACCGTGACGGAACTCGCGCGCGACTTCCACGGAGCCGACGTCGAGGTGAGCTGGGAACCGCCCCAGGATCCCTGGTCATGGACCGCTCAAGTCACCCTGGTCGCCGTCTGCGAAGCCGATCCGCCGGAGGGCGGCGGGCCCAAGGTGCGGAGCACGGACATCTGACGGGAGAGCCGGGGCAGGGTCGAGCCCGCTCACTGCACCTGCGGCGGCAGGCTGTAGGTGGCGGGCCTTGACTCCAGGCGCCGGATCACGCGTCCGCTCGCCGCCAGCCGCTTGCAGCTCTTTCGAACCGTCTCCCTTGCCGCGAGACCCGCCTTTCCCTGCATGGAGCGCCCGAGAGCCTTGACGATCTCGTTGACCGTCAACGCCTTGTCCGCACTCCGAAGGACCCATTCGATCGCCAGCATCAGGGCACCGTGTCGGCTCTGCTCGCCGGCGAGCATGCACGCATGTGCCTGCTCAGCCCGAAGTGCGCGCAGCCTGCTTTGATCGCGTGCCAGTTTGGTTTTGAGTGTGCGAAGCTCGGCCTCGACCTCAGAGGGCGGTTCGTGAGGTGATGCCCGTTTCCGGGTTGGGGTGGGCGTGGTGCTTGGTGGGCTATTGCTTCCTGGCGAAAGATGCCGGCCGTGGCCTCGGTGAGGATGTCTAGCTTGACCAGGCGTTTTAGCTTGGCCCGTGTGCCTTCGATGTTCTTCGGCAGTGGTTCATGGCCGACCGCGACGCAGGTGTCGCGGGCCGTCAGTGGTCCGGTCGCGGCGTTGAATACGGCGAGGATGCGGGGGTAGTCCGGGTGCTCGGGCAGGTCCGGCAAGGCGTCCGGGATCAGGTCGGTGAGGCTGGTGACGGTTTTCCGTGTGATCGCGAGGTGTTCGAGGTGGGTCTCGGCCTCCCGCAGTTGGGCCTGTAGTTCGCCGATCTGGACACGGAGGCCGTCGGCCAGGGCCTGGGCGGCGTTCTCCTGAATGCCGAGCGCGTCGAGGAGGGGCCGGACGCTCATGCGGCCACCGTCCGCGGATCACGCCAGGTGGGGGTATTCGCGCCGGTGAGGCGGCGGGCCATGACGTGGGTCATGGCCCAGTAGACGCGCGAGGTGGAGGAGGCCGGGCGGTGTTCGTAATCGCGGACCAGACGCCGGTGCAGTATCAGGGTCCCGTAGGTCTGCTCAACCCGCCATCGCTTGGGCTGCGGGACGAACCCCGCCGTCTGCGGGTTGCGCTGAACAGTCTCGACATCGAAACCCAGGCGGGCGCCGTGTGTGAAGACCTGGCTCTTGAAACCCTGGTCTACCAGGGCTTTGTCGACGATGCCGCCCGTGTTCTCGGTGACCTGGTCGAGCAGAGCCGCCCCAGCGGTGTTGTCGTGCGAGTTCGCGGCGAGGACGATGACAGCGATGACCAGGCCGAGCACGTCCACGGCCAGGCCCCGCTTGCGGCCCGTGACCCGCTTCGCGGCGTCCCGGCCCGTCGTGGAAGCAGGGACCCCGGCTGCCGCACGGACACTCTGGATGTCCAGGACCACCAGGGTCGGGTCCTCTAGGTTCTGTCCGGCGGATCTTGTGACTGTCGGCTTGTCCGGTCGTTAGGCCGGGCATGGGGCGGGGTGATCTGACGAACGCGGAGTGGGTGCGGCTTGAGCCGCACCTGCCCATTGCCAGGCTGCGGGGAGGACGCTGGAACGATCACCGGCAGGTGGTCAACGGGATCCTGTTCCGGGTGCGGACCGGGATCCCGTGGCGGGACCTTCCCGAGCGATACGGCAGCTGGAAGACGGTCTATGAACGCCATCGGCGCTGGTCCGCCGACGGCACGTGGGACCGGATCCTGCGGGCGGTCCAGGCCGATGCCGACCTGGCGGGCCGACTCGACTGGAGCATGGTCGGCGTCGACTCGACCACGTGCCGGGCCCATCAGCACGCGGCCGGAGCCCGCAAGACCACTCCACGGGTCCCGAAAAAAGAACGACGCCTCGAAACCACCGCCCCGACGAGGGACTCGGCCGGTCCCGGGGCGGCCTGACCTGCAAAATCCATCTCGCCAGTGAGGGCGGCTGCCGCCCGCTGGCCCTGCTCGTCACACCGGGACAGTGGAGCGACGCGCCCCAGTTCACCGAAGTCCTCGCTCGCATCCGTGTCGCCAGACCTGGCGGCGGACACCCCCGCACCAGACCCGACCACGTCAGCGGCGACAAGGCATACAGCTCACGCCGCAACCGCAGCCACCTGCGAAGACGCCACATCAAGCACACGATCCCAGAGCCCAGGGACCAGCGGGCCAACCGCAAACGCCGCGGCAGCAGGGGCGGCCGGCCCACCGGCTTCGACAAGGAGCTCTACAAACGACGCAACGAGGTCGAGCGGACGATCAATCGACTCAAACACCACAGGGCCGTCGGTGAGGTCGACTCGGGGCGCCCTGCTGGTGTTTCCACCAGTGGGTTTCCCCGAGCCGCCTCCCGAACCCGGCGTGCCCGTCTCCGGGCACCGGG